>NZ_JBVHOQ010000021.1:53968-144518 GCF_055568375.1 Streptomyces sp. NPDC026062 | reverse complement strand
GATCACCGCCCGCAAGGGCTGACCCGTCCGGGCGGCGCACACGCTCGACGGCCCGGGGCCGCACGGTGAATCCCACCGCGCGGCCCCGGGCCGTTGTCCGGCCGTACCCCCTGTCCGTCACCTTCTCAGCCGTCACCTTTCACCCGTTCGGCCCAGCCCTTAGTCGGGTGAGAGGAGCCGAACAAGGCTGAGGGCGAATCGACGATGTTCGCAGCCGTTCCGGTTCCGCGTGCGCGGCCGGTGGCCGCGACGGACGGGAGCTGTTCGCCATGACCTACACGCCCAAGGGCGCCACGCCCGCCACCGCCGCGGCGAACCGCGCAGCAGTGACCGGGTACGACATGGACGACCGGCAGGACTTCACCGACCGCGACCGGGGCTTCGTCGCGCCCTTCCCCGACAAGCTGTACGCGGCGGACGGACGGGTGATCTTCGATTCCTCCCGGTACGACTACCTCGCCGACGACGCGCCCGCGCCGGACACCGTGCATCCGAGTCTGTGGCGGCAGTCGCAGCTGATCCGCGAGGGCGGCCTGTACAAGGTCGTGGACGGTGTCCACCAGGTGCGCAACAACGACATCGCCAACCTCACGGTCATCGAGGGGGACACCGGTCTGGTGGTCGTCGACTGCATGGCCTCGGTCGAGGCCGCGCGCCAGGGCATGGGCATGATCCGCGAGCATGTCAGCGACAAACCCGTCGCAGCCGTGATCTACACCCACACCCACATCGACCACTACGGCGGCGTCAAGGGTGTGGTGAGCGCCGAGGACGTGGCCTCCGGCAAGGTCCCCATCATCGCTCCGGGCACGATCTCCTCGTTCGACAAACACGCGATCGGTGAGAACGTGATCGCCGGCAACGCCATGTCCAGGCGGGCCTCGTACGCGTTCAACAGTCTCCTCGACCCAGGTCCTGACGGTTGCGTCACCTGCGGCATCGGGATCGCCACCGTGCCCGGTGTGACGGTCTCGTACCTCTCACCGACCGACCCCGTCACCGAGACCGGCACAAAGCGGGATCTCGGCGGACTCGAGTTCGAGTTCCTGTACGCCCCCGACACGGAGGCGCCCGAGGAGATGCACATCTGGATCCCGCAACTCGGTGCGCTGACCTGCGCGGAGAACGCGAACCACTCGCTCCACAACATCCAGACGCTGCGCGGTGCGCGGACCCGCGACGCGCGCAACTTCGCCCGCTACCTCGACGAGACGCTGGAGCGCTGGGGCGACGACGTGCGGGTGCACTACGGTCCCCACACCTGGCCGGTCTGGGAGAACCGGCAGGTGACGGCCTTCCTGGAGTCGCAGCGCGACACGTACAAGTATCTCCACGACCAGGCGCTGCGGCTGGCCAACAAGGGCTACACACCTCTTGAGGCGGCGGAGGAGATCGAACTGCCCGAGGAGCTGGGGCGCAAGTGGTTCAACCGCGGCTACCACGGCACCCTGCACCACGACGTGCGCGCGGTGTTCACCAAGGAGCTCGGCATGTGGGACGGCGACCCGGTCTCCCTGCACCCCCACCCGCCGGTCGAGGCCGCCCGCCGCTTCGTCGGCCTGATCGGTGCCGAGAAGATCATGGATGAGGGGCGGCGCGCCCTGGCAGGTGCCGACTACCGCTGGGCCGCGCAGATCCTGCACACCCTGGTCTTCGCCCAGCCGGAGAACCGGGCCGCCCGTGAACTCCAGGCCGACGCCTACGAGCAGATGGGCTACCAGGCCGAGGGGCCGCAGTGGCGCGGCATCTTCCTCACCGCCGCCATGGAGCTGCGCCAGGGAATCCAGCCGGCCACGTTCGCCACCGCCAGTCCGGACACGATCCTGGCCATGCCCATCGACATCCTCTTCGACTACGCCGCCGTGCACCTCATCGGCGAGAAGGCCGCGGCGGCCGAGCTGCGCATCGACTTCCGCTTCACCGACCTCGACGAGACCTGGACCATGTGGGTCGCCCGCGGTGTCCTGAACGCCCGCCGGGGAGCGCATCCCGACACCCTGCTCACCGTCTCCGGTCCCAAGGCCGCGCTGGTCGCCGCGCTGCTGAAGCCGGCGGCCGCGCCGGACATGGCGGCCGGCGGGCAGATCACGCTCGACGGTGACGATGCCGCGCTGCGGACTCTCGCCGGTCTCCTCGACACGTTCGATCCGGACTTCCCCGTGGTCACACCGTGAGAGCCGGACTCACGTCCTGACACGGCTGCCGGGACCCGCGACGCGGCGGGCCCCGGCGGTCACCCGGTCACCGGTACGGCCGGATCCGTCCCCGTCGGGGGATCAGCCCAGCAGCTCCTCGACGAGGTCGGCGGCCCGAGAGGTGCCGCCCTCGGCACGCGTCCCGGCCCGCAGCCGTGCCGAGCGGCGGGCGACCCGGGGATCGGTGACGAGCCCGGTCAGCGCGGTGCGCAGGGCCTCGGCCGTGGCGTCCTCGGTGTCGATGCGGCGGGCGACACCCAGTTCCACGAGCCGGTCGGCGTTCATGAACTGGTCGGCGGCCTGCGGGACGGCGATCATCGGCACTCCGGTGTACAGCCCTTCGGCGCTGCCGCCCATGCCGGCGTGGGTGACGAAGGCGTCGGCCTGCTCCAGGATCGCGAACTGCGGTACCCAGGAGTGCACTTCGACGTTGCCCGGGATCGTTCCCAGTTCCGCCCGGTCGGTGTGCCTGCCGATCTGGAGCACGACGTGCCAGCCGGGCAGGTCGCCGTACGCGGCCAGGCACCGGCGGTAGAACTCGGGCCGGTCGGTGTACGCCGAGCCCAGCGAGATCAGCAGCACGCGCTCCGCGTCATCGGGCCGGGTCCAGGTCTGCTCGGCGGCCCGTCCGGCGAAGCAGGGGCCGACGAACGTCACCGTGTCCGTGTCGACGTCCTCGCCGTGCGGCTGCATCGCCCGGGGGATCAGGGCGAGGGTGTGCGCGGGCCGCCCGCAGAAGGTGTCCATGTCGGTGGTGGACGCGCCGCAGCCGGCGAGCCACTGGGTGAACCTCGCCCGGTACGCGTCGGCGCCCGGCATCGCCCACAGGTGCGCTGCCACGTCCTGCTCGTACCCCTTCCAGGCGACGAGGGCGGGGGACAGCTGCATGAGCGGGCGCTTCTGCGACTCGGCCAGCGCACGCGCCGCGTACGCGCCGATGTCGTACAGGTAGAGGTCGGCGGGGTCCTCGTCGTAGAAGGCCCGCAGTTGCGGGAGGGCCTGCACGGCGTCGTCGAGGAAGAGGCCCATCGCGCCGATGGCGTCGTCGGGCCAGCTGTTGTCGGCGACCGGCAGGACGGAGCCGTAGGGGACGAACTCGGCGCCGGTGGCCTCGATCCGGTCGGCCACCGCCGGGTCGTTGGCGTACGTCACCCGGTGGCCGCGGGCCACCAGTTCACGGATGACCTCAAGGCTCGGCAGGACATGGCTGACGGCGGGAATGCCGACCATGGCGATGTGGGAACGGCGACGTGACATGGAAGATCACTCGATTCAGGTCTGCGGCGAAAAGGACACGGCGGACCCGCGCGTCGGCCGCTCCGCCGGGGATGGCGGGTCGTGGGCGCGCGCGGGGCATGCCGGACGGAGACGGGGCGCTGCCCCGTCCCGCGTCAGCCGTAGAGCTGCTTGAATTCCATGCGGACGACGTTAACCGCTGCCGGGCCCCGCCGCACATGGGTTTCGGCCGGTCATGGCACGGCCGCCGTCACTCGGAAGGGGCGGCTGCTTCGAGCGCGTCGATGGTGCCCGACATGATCGTGCGGACGTGGGTGGTGATGTGTTCCGCCGGCCAGTCCCACCAGGCAACGGCCAGCAGCCGGGCGATGTCGTCGTCGTCGTAGCGGGTGCGCAGAAGGCGGGCCGGGTTGCCGCCGACGATCCCGTAGTCGGGCACGTCCCCGGTGACCACCGAGCCGGTGCCGATGATCGCTCCGTTCCCGATCCGCACCCCGGGCAGCACGGTGACACCGTGGCCGAACCAGACGTCGTGGCCGACGACGGTGTCGCCCCGGTTCGGCAGCCCGGTGAGGAGGTCGAAGTGATCGGCCCACGAGCCGCCCAGGGTGGGAAAGGGAAAGGTCGAGGGACCGTCCATACGGTGGTTGGCGCCGTTCATGATGAACCGCACCCCCGTGCCCAGGGCGCAGAATCTGCCGATGACCAGCTTCTCCGGACCGTAGTGGTAGAGGACGTTGCGCGTCTCGAACGCGGTGGCGTCGTCCGGGTCGTCGTAGTACGAGTACTCCCCGACCTCGATCAGCGGGGACTTCACCAGGGGTCCGAGCTGCACCACCCTGGGCTGCTCGGGCATCGGGTGGAGCACGGTCGGGTCGGCCGGTACGGGCATGTGCGCGGGTTCCTTCACGGGTGGCGGACGGGGACCGCGTCCCATGATCGCGCCACCGCGTCCGTCACGACACCGGTTTGCCGTGACCGGGATCCGGAACCACGGCTGCCGGGGCGGACCGGAGTCCGCCCGGCAGTCCGGGCCCGGCCCCGGGGGCCGGAACCGTCAGGGCGCCGGGACGTCAAGACGTCGGGACACCACGGCATCGGGACGCCGGAAGGTCAGGACGTCAAAACGTCACGGCTGGATCGGCATCGTCCAGCAGTTGGAGTTGGTGCTCTTGCCCGAGAGACGGTCGGTCATCCAGGAGATCGCGTCACCCTGGTCGGTGATCAGCGGGACCAGGTGGTTGGTCAGGAGCTTGTCGCCGAGGTTCGGCAGCACGATGGCGTCGTAGGTGACGTCGGCGCCCTTGCGGCACCAGTCCACGGCCAGTTGGCGCGCCTGGGCGTGAGGCACGATGTCGTCCTGCACACCGGTGGCCAGGCGCACCGGACCGGTGGGCTTCAGCGTGCCGATGCGCTGCCTGTCGAGGGCTGCCTGCGCCTTGGGCTCGGCGGCGATGACATCACCGAGGGACTTGCCGCTGGTGGTCCACTTGGTGCTCTTGGTGAAACCGAAGCCGAAGATCGCATCGCCGACGCACATGGTCGAGGCGTCCTTCAGCGCGGCCCGGCCCGCGTCGTTGACATTGGCCTCGACGACGTCCCGCACATCGGGGTCGGCCTGGGCGAAGCCGTTGATCGACCAGGCGAGGGCGCCGGCGAGCGCGCTGCCGTCGATGCCCTTCATGGTCGCGGTCAGGTCGGCGGGCGGCGCACCGGCGTAGGTGCCGGAGAGCTTGACGTCGGGTGCGTAGACCGGCTGGAGTTCGGCCGCTGCCGCGCTGGCTCCGCCGCCCTGGCTGTAGCCGTACAGACCGGTGCGCGAGTCGGGCGTGATCGAGGTGCCGGGCAGCTGGTGCGCGGCGCGGGCCGCGTCCAGCAGGGCGTGGCCCTGGTCGAGCCGGTTGACGTAGGTGTGGAGCCGGTCGGTCGTGCCGAGGCCGACGTAGTCGGTGACCACGACGGCGACGCCGGCCGAGAGCAGCCGGTAGATCGCCAGGGTCTCGTAGCCGACCGACACGGTCTCACCGCTCAGGTTCAGCGGGTACTGGAGGGTCATGGAGGGCGCGCACTGGTCGCCCTGGCCCACGGTTCCCGAGGCCAGCGCCACCAGCGGACGCGGGCCGGAGCCCTTCCAGGCGGCCGACGGTTCGATGTAGGCGCCGGTCACCGCGACGGCCTGTCCGGCCGAGTCGGTGGAGCGGTACATCAGCCGGGTCGCGGTGCCCGGCATCGGGCGCCCGTCCAGGCCCGGCAGGCTCAGCCCGAGCGGCAGTGGCTCGTGGCGGATCACCGTGCCGTTGGCGGCGGGCAGTTCGGCCGGCGGGTTGTAGAAGTCGGGGATGGTGACCCCGCGGGACACCACGGGCTGCGACCCGTCGGTGGCGGACGCGGGTGCGGCGTACGCGGCCACACAGGCCGCCGCGGTCACGGCGACGGCTGCCGCGCGCATGGCACCGGGGCGTGGCCCGCGGGTGCGGGACGTCGTGGGGAAGGTGGACAGCGAACGGGCGCTCTTGCGGCTCACAGCTCACTCCTCGCTCTGCTCGGAATGCGGGTGAACGCAAGCTAGCAGCGACTCTTACCGAAGGTAACCCGTCAGTAAGTTACGCTGTGGTAACTGCCGGATCCGGGCTGGTCAACGACGACGGCACACCTCGTCCCGGGCCCCCCGTAACCACGCAGCCACCCCCAGACACACCGGCCGGAACTCCGAATCCCGCCCCACGTCCGCAGCAATGGCTCAACACGCCACCATCAGGCCATGGCCGAATATGAACCGTCCTCGGATCACATGGACCGTCAACACCACGCGCATAAAAGCGAGATGGAGGATCCGCCCGAGGTGCGGCCCCCCACAAGCAACCGTCGATCCGACGAACACCCTTGCAGCACAACAGACTTGGAAGGTCCGGCCACTGACGTACAAGCAACGGGAATGCCTCCATTACCGGCGGCCCGGAAATTCGATGATCCCTCAACACAGTCACAAGGCCTACGACTTCATCACAATGCCCCCCATCAGGCACTGGGGCCCGTGCGCAACACGGCCCACTCCAACTAGAGTCCTGTCATGCCCACCTCGCCGGCCTTACGCTCGGATCGCCGGCAGTCGGCCGACTCCTGCTTTCCTGCCCCGCAGGACACCTCTGTTCCAGCCGGAAACGGCGGCGCACGGCCTCGTGTGAACTCCCCGAAGGCCCCTGTGCGCACAGGCGTCCTCGACCCCGGCCACGAGGAGTCGACCCCGGGCAGACCTCGGCGCAAACCGGCGCGCGCGCCGAATTCCGCCATCTCGCCGATCCCCCTGATTCCCTTCCCCTCCCGCGTGGACGGCGGCAGGGCACTCGGCGGACTTCTCATCCCTCGTCCGGTGCCGGTCCTCCCCTCCCCCACGGCCGGCCCCGGCAGTCAACAGACCCCGAAACCCGGGCACTACGGAGTACAGAAACGATGGAACCCCACCCCCGCAACGAGCAGTCCGGCCCCACCGGCGGCATACGCACCGGCACCGTCTCTCCGATTCCCGTGAGGGCCTGATGACCGAACTGATACTGATCGTGGCCGCGTTGGCGGCCGGTGCCGGTGCGACGCTCTACTTCCATCGCAAGGCCCGCGCCCAGCGGCGCCGTGCGGACGGGCTCCAGCAGCACGTGGAACAGCTCGGACAGCAAGCACGCGCGGCCGAGCAGTTCGCCGCGTACATCGCGCAGACCGTCATTCCGGCCGCCGCGGCACACACCCGGGCCGGACAGACGTACCAGCCCGACCTGGCCGTGCCGCCCCAGCTGGCGCACACCCAGATGGCGAGCGCTCTCTCCACGGTCGCGGGAGAAGCCTGCTCGGCCATCGGCCGGACCCGGCAAGTGGCGCAGAACGCCGCGCAGGACCAGCTCGCTCAGGTCTGGACGGAAGCCGAGCAGCGCATCGCCCAGGCGCGGCAGGAGTCGGTGGACGTGGCACGGGCCGCGGTACGCGCCTTCGCCTCCAGCACGGTCCAGCGGGCCGCGAAGCTGAGCAGCGCGATCAGCGCCGGCGTGCGCCGCCATGTCTCGGACGAGGCGTACGCCACGCTGGTCGAGATGGATCACCTGGCCCAGCAGATGCTGCTCACCGCGTCCGGGTACGGCGTCCTGGCCGGTGACAAGCTTTCGCGGCGCTGGCCGGCGACCACGCTCACCGACATCGTCCGCACGGCCATGGGCCGGGTCGAGGGTTATCAGCGCATCCAGCACACGGACCTGGAGTCCTTCGCTGTCCAGAGCCGGGCCGTGGAAGCCGTCGTCCACACCCTGGCGGTGCTGCTGGACAACGCGCTCCGGTACTCGCCGCCGAACGCCCGGGTGCACGTCTCGCTGGAGCACGGGGCGAACGCGGCCTTCCTCGTCGTGGACGATGCCGGACTGCGCATCGAGGACGAGCGGCTGAACTGGGCGCGCGAGGTGATGTCCGGCAAGCAGCGGGACGACATCACGCAGCTCGGGGCCTATCCGCAGACCGGACTGCGGGTCGCGTCCGTCCTCGCCGACCAGTACGGCTTCCGCGTCGAACTGACGGCGCCCAACATGTACGGCGGCACCCGCGCGATCATCGTGCTCCCGCAGGCCCTGCTGACGACGCCCCAGCCCCCGCGGCCTTCGTCCGTGCACAGCGTGCCGGCCCCCCGTCAGGTCCCCGCGCCGGAGGCCGAGCCCGTGCCGGCGCCGTCGGCCACGTCCACCACGGCAAGCGGCCTCACCGTCCGCCGGCGTACCCCGCGCCCCGCCCACGAGACGGGCCCCGCCGCCGGGACACGTCCGGCCCCCGCCGCCGTGGATCCGGGCACCCCCGCCGTGGCCGCCGCGTGGATGGCAGGCAGCCGCCGCAGCCGGGACAACCAGAACACCGCCAGCACTGACGAAGGACGTTGATCATGTCGGACACCCACTCGAACGCCCTGGGCTGGCTGCTTGACGAGCAGCTGGGATCCGTGGAGGGCGTCCGGTACGCCGTGCTGATGAGCGGCGACGGCCTGCTCAAGGCCCGGACCGAGACCATCGGACAGGAGGACGGCGAGAAGCTGGCCGCCCTGACCGCATCGCTTCGGGCCTCGGGCAGGGCGTGGGACGACTTCACCGGTGGGCAGGGCGTGCGCCAGCAGCTGATCGAGAGCGTCGAGCGGATCGGCCTGACGACGGCGGCAGGTCAGAACACGATGCTCTCGGTCGTCACCACGGGACCCCACGCCGATGTCGGTCTGATCAGCCACCACATGGCCCTGCTCGTGGTGCGTCTGGGCGAGCAGCTCGGCACCACGGAACGCAGGCCGGTCCTCCAGCCGGACGGAGGGACCGCGGCATGACCGGGCCGCGGCACGACCCGGACATGGTGAGGCCCTATATCCGCACGGGCGGACGGGTCCGCCCGCGCCAGAACGTCCTTCTGGAGAGCGTGGTCATCGCCGCGTCCAGCCCCACCGGCGAGCTGGGGCCCGATACCCGTCGGGTGATGAGCCTGTTCTCCGTGGGCCACGGAGGGCTGGCCGTCGCGGACATCGCCGCCGCGCTCCAGCTGCCGCCCTCCACCATCCGGATCCTCGTCTCCTCGCTCATGGACAGCGGCCATCTGGCCAGCCCGGTGGCCGCTGCGAACGACCAGCCCGAAAACGACCTCCTGCAGAAGGTGCTTGATGGACTGCGAGAACTGGTCTGACACGTCCGACGCCGTCTCGTACGTGCCGGCCACGGTGACCCGGTCCGCCAAGATCGTGATCGCCGGCGGATTCGGCGTCGGCAAGACGACCTTCATCGGCAGCGTGTCCGAGGTGCGGCCGCTGCGGATGGAGGAGCCGATCACCGAGGACAGCGTCGGGATCGACGATCTGCGCGGTACTCCGAAGAAGACCACGACGACCGTGGGCATGGACTTCGGCCGTATCCACCTGGCCGGCGGCGCCCTTGCGCTGTACCTGTTCGGACTCCCCGGACAGGTCCGCTTCCAGCCCCTGTGGGAGGACCTCGCACAGGGCGCTCTCGGCTGTCTGGTCCTGGCCGACACCCGGGACCTCGACGCCAGCCACGGGGCGCTGAGCCTGCTGGAGGGCGAGGGCATCCCGTACGCCGTCGCGATCAACGCCTTCCCCGAGGCGCCCGTCTACGACCTCGACGAACTGCGCCAGGCACTCGCCCTGGAGCCTCACACGCCGCTGACCACCTGCGACGCACGTGACCGCACCTCCTCCCTCCATGCCCTGATCACGCTCACGGAGTACCTGATCTCGCACCGTGAAGCCCTCTCCCTGGAGCCCACGTCATGACCTTCACCAGCTCCGTGCCCACGGTCGCACCGGGCAGGGTCTCTCTGTACGATCCGGGCTTCGCCGCCGACCCGCACGCCGCCTACGAGCGGATGCGCAGGACCTACGGCCCTCTGGTACCGGTCGAGTTGTCGCCCGGTATCCCGGCCACGCTGGTGATCGGCTACCTCCAGGCCCGCCGCATCCTCAACGACCCCATGTACTTCCCGCCGGACCCACGCGTCTGGGAGCAGCAGGTGCCGGCCTCGTGCCCGGTGCGGCCGATGATGGAGTGGCGGCCCAACGCCCTGCGCAACGGCGGTGCGGAGCACGCCCGTTACCGGGCGGCCAACACCGCCGGCATCAACGCCGTCGACCAGCACCGGCTGCGCGTCCAGGTGGAGAAGATCGCCGCGGAGTCCGTGGGGGAATTCCTCACCACCGGCAGCGCCGATCTGCTCACGCAGTACGCCTGGCCGATCGCCTTCCGGGTCCTGAGCGCGCTGCTGGGCTGCCCCGACGAGATCGGAGCCCGTATCGCCGACGGAATGGCGCGCATCTTCGACACCACCGACGCCCATCAGGGCAACCAGATCCTCGGCCAGGCACTCGCCGACCTCGTCGCCCTGCGCCGGAGCGATCCCTCCGACGACATCACCACGCGCCTCCTGGCCCACCCGGCGGGACTGACCGACGAGGAGATGAGCCACCAGCTCGTCACTCTCTACGGCGCCGGTATCGAGCCCCTGACCAACCTCATCGCCAACACCCAGCTGAAGATCCTCACCGACGAGGACTTCTCCGCCGGACTGCACGCGGGCCAGTCCACGGTGCGCGACGCGCTCGACACCGTCCTGTACACCGACCCGCCGATGGCGAACTACTGCATCACCTATCCGCCCTATCCCGCGGACATCGACGGATTCCTGCTCCCGGCCCATCAGCCCGTCGTCATCTCCATGGCGGCCTGCAACAACGACCCCGAACTCACCCAGGGGCCGGCCGGGATCTCGGGCAACCGCGCCCATCTGGCCTGGAGCATCGGCCCGCACACCTGCCCGGCCCGCTCGCACGCCTATCTCATCGCCGAGACCGCGGTCACCTATCTGCTCGACGCCCTGCCGGAGATGGACCTCGCCGTCCCCGCCGCCGAACTCCGCTGGCGTCCCGGTCCCTTCCACCGTGCCCTGGAATCGCTCCCCGTCCGTTTCTCCACCGCTCGCTGAAAGAGAGACACCATGCCCGATCAGCCCCTGCTCGTCCTCGATCCCACCGGATCCGACCGCCATGCCGAGTACCAGGCCCTGCGCGACCGGGGTCCGGCAACCCGGGTGGACGTCCTCGGTGTGACCGCGTGGTCGGTCACCGACCCGGCGCTCCTGAAGGAGCTCCTCACCAGCCCGGAGGTCTCCAAGGACGCCCGCGCCCACTGGCCGGCCTTCGAAGAGACCGTGGCCACCTGGCCCCTCGCCCTCTGGGTCGCCGTCAGCAACATGTTCACCGCCTACGGAGGCGACCACCGCCGGCTCCGCCGTATGGTGGCTCCGGCGTTCAGCGCCCGCCGCATCCAGGACCTGCGTTCGTCGGTGGAGAAGGCTGTCGTCACACTTCTCGACGGTCTCGACGCCCGGCCGGCCGGTGAGGTGGCCGATCTGCGCAAGGAGCTCGCCTACCCGCTGCCGATCGCGGTGATCGGCCAGCTCATGGGGGTCCCCGAGTACCAGCTCGACGGCTTCCGCGCCCTGGTCGACGGCGTCTTCGACACCACCCTCACCATCGAGCAGGCCACGGCGAACACGGCGGCGCTGTACGAGGCCCTCAACGGACTGATCGCGGCCAAGCGCGAGGCTCCCGGCGACGACATGACCTCGCTCCTCATCGCCTCCCGCGACGACGAGGGGGACGGCGGCGGCCTCACCGACGACGAACTGCGCGACACACTCCTGCTGATGATCTCCGCCGGATACGACACCACCGTCAACGTGATCGACCAGGCCATCACCGCCCTGCTGGCCGATCCCGCGCAACTGGCCCATCTGCGGGCGGGCCGCGCCGACTGGAACGGCGTCGTCGAGGAGACCCTCCGGCACGAGCCCGCCGTCAAGCACCTTCCGATGCGCTTCGCACTGGCGGACATCCCGCTGCCCGACGGACAGCGGATCGCCAAGGGCGAGGCGATCCTCGCCTCCTACGCCGCCGCCAACCGGCACCCCGGCACGCACGGTGAGTCCGCGGAACTCTTCGACGTCACCCGGCCGTCGAAGGAGCACCTGGCCTTCGGCCACGGCGTCCACTTCTGCCTCGGTGCCCCGCTCGCCCGTCTGGAGATCGCGACCGCGCTCCAGCAGTTGTTCGAGCGGTTCCCGGAGGCCGAACTCGCGGTTCCCGCAACCGAACTGCTGCCGCTGCCCTCCCTGATCAGCAACGGGCACCAGACCCTTCCGGTGCGTCTGCGCCCGGCCGCAGGCTGACCCCACAGCGAAGGAAGCGCTTCACCGCATCGGGCGCCGGAATGCGACGGGCCCCCACCACACCGTGGTGGGGGCCCTCCCCGTCCCGGCGCCCGATGCGGTGTCCGGACGTGGGCGTCTGGCCCGGAATTCGCGCGTGGGGCGCCGGCCCGGAGCGGTGGCCCGCGCGTCGACCGTTGACAGCGCACTGCCCCCGTGCCACCTTTCGAAGCGCTTCGACGATCGTGGCGGTCCGGCAAGCAGCCGTCCCGCCACCCGGCCACACCCTGGGACGGACATGGCACTCTTCGACAACCCCGTGATACCCGGCTTCAGTCCGGACCCGAGCATCTGCCGGGTGGGCGACGACTACTACGTGGCGACCTCCAGCTTCGAGTACGTGCCCGGGGTGCCCCTGTGGCACAGCCGCGACCTGGTGAACTGGCGGCTGATCGGGCACGCGCTGGGCCGTCCCGACCAGTTGGAGCTGGCGGATTCAGCCCCGGCCTCGTGCGGTGTGTACGCGCCCACGCTGCGCCACCACGACGGCAGGTTCTGGATGATCACGACCGTGGTCGACGGCGTGGGCAACCTCCTGGTGACCGCGGAGGACCCCGCCGGGCCGTGGTCGCAGCCGGTTCCGGTCGGCATCCCCGGCATCGACCCCGATCTGGCCTGGGACGAGGACGGCACCTGCTGGTGCGTGTACTCGAACGACGGCATCCGCGGCGTGCGCCTCGACCCGGAGACGGGTGAAGTGCTGAGTGAGCCCGTGGCGTTGTGGTCGGGCAGCGGGCTCCAGTACCCCGAGGGACCGCACCTGTACCGGATCGGCGACTGGTGGTATCTGCTGCTGTCGGAGGGCGGCACCGAACGCGGCCACGCGATGTCGGTCGCCAGGGCCCGCAGCCTGCCCGGCCCGTTCGAACCGCACCCGGACAATCCCGTGCTCTCCCACCGCAGCACCGGCCACCCCGTACAGAACATCGGCCACGGGGATCTCGTACAGGCGCACGACGACACCTGGTGGATGGTGCTGCTCGGCACCCGGCCCCGCGGTGACACACCGAAGTACCACGGTCTGGGCAGGGAGACGTTCCTCGCGCCGGTCCGCTGGGAGGACGGGTGGCCGCTGCCGGGACCGGTGCAACTGCGGGCCGAGGCCCCGGCCCTGACACCGCACCCGTGGCCGGACGCGGCGGTGGTGGACGACTTCGACTCCCCCGCGCTCGCCCCGTACTGGGTGTCGCCGAGGCGGCAGGACCCCGACGCCGTCCGCCTCGACGAGCGGCCGGGGCACGTGGTGCTGCACGCGCGTGCGGAGAGCCTCGACCTGCCCGGCGCGCTCTTCGTGGGACGCCGCCAGCAGGACCCCGACTGCACCGCCCGTACGCGCGTCGACGTGTCCCCCGGCGGCCTGGGCGGGCTCGCCGTACGGATCGACGAGGCGCACCACTACCGGGTGGAGACGGACGGCTCCGGCACCGTCCAGGTCGTCGCCCGGATCGGCCCGCTGTGCCACACCGTCGCGGAACTCACCGTGCCGCCGGGCCCTTTGACCCTGCGGATCGACGTGACCACCGACGTGGTCCTGCCTCCCTCCGTCACGGCCCCGGGGGAAACGGCACCGCCCGGCCTCCGCGTCGGCGGCCCCGACACCCTGCACCTGGGGTACGAGACGGCCGACGGCGGCTTCGAGATCCTGGCCGCGCTCGACGGCCGCTATCTCACCACGGAGGTGACGGGAGGCTTCACCGGCCGGGTCGTCGGCATGTACGCGACCCGGGGCAGCGCCGCCTTCGACTGGTTCGGCCTGGGCCCGGCCTGACACCGGGGGCCGGGCGCGCGCCCAGGAAGGGGCGCGCGGTCAGCCCGCCGCCGGGGGCCGACGCTCAGTTCTGGTTGACCGGCCAGACGGCCGCCGGGTCGCAGTGGGCCGGACACGCCAGCAGGTAGACCTCGTTGCCGAGGAACATTCCGTAGGTGTCGGGCCGCACGCTGTAGGGCTGCTCCGGCAGACCGGGGCGGACCGCGAATTCCATGCCTTCCGGCACCTGGCAGAGATACTCCAGACCGGTGCCGCAGGCGCACGTGAAGTACTCGGGTTCCTGCGCCCAGGACGGAGTGCCGCCCACCTTGAAGGACTGGGCTCCGATCCCGAGTGAGTCGGGGGTGTCGACGAGGGGCCGCAGCGTCAACGGCAGTGCGCATACGGCTGGTTCGGGCTCCGCGGTCGCATGATCCGCCTGCCGCTGGAGCAGGACGCGCCAGAAGGGCCCGGGGTAGGGCGGCTGCGGAGCGTCCCAGAACCGGGGCACGAGCAGATCTCCGGCGAACTCGGGCTCGGACGCGTCGTTGTGCGCACGGCAGTGGAACACCAGCAGATGGTCACCGGCGAACGGCCCCTGGTCCGCGGGCACATCGAGCTGGAACAGCAGAGCCAGCCTCTCCCCGCAGAAACACCTGGGCCACTCCTGTCCGGCGTCGAGGAAGGGCCAGCCACCGGCGGAGTCACGCGCCGGCCGCTCCAGCGGATCGGCTCCGACCTCGATGGTGTGGGCGGGCCGCGCGGCCCACGCATTCGTAAGATCCTGTCCGTCCATCCGCTCACCCTAGGGCCGTCCTCCGACAGTTGATCCAGGTCCGGCGCCTCCGGCCGGCGAAGGGCCCGGCCACGATGTCCGGCCTGTCCCGGATCTGCCGGACGGACGCGGATTCCGCGTCTGTGAGGACGGTGGATTCCGCCGCCACGCCGGGGGTCGACGCGATATGCTGATGCAGATAGTGCAAGTGGATTGCAAAATGAGGAGGGGCATGGCTACTCGGTCGACCGACGCCGGGACGAACCAGAGCGTCGAACGAGCAGTCTCGGTGCTGCGCGCACTCGATTCCGGCCGCGCCGAACTGCGCGTCTCCGACGTCGCCGATCTCACCGGTCTCGGCTCATCCACCACGTCCCGCCTGCTGTCCACCCTCGAACGGCTCGACATGGTCGAACGCGACCCTGTCAGCAACCTCTACCGTCTCAGCCTCGGCATCCTCCCCCTGGCCGCGACCGCCACCAACCGTCACCCCGTCCACCGTGCCGCCCGCATGGTGCTCCAGGACCTCGCCACCCGCACCGGGCTGGGAGCGAACGTGGCCGTCCGCCGCGGTACCGAGCTGATGTTCCTGTGCAACTTCGAGGGGACGCGCGCCCCGAAGTCCTACACACAGGCCGGACACAGCGCCCCGCTGCACGCCACCAGCATCGGCAAATGCCTCCTCACCGGCCTCACGCCCAAGGAACGCCGCACGCTGCTTCCCGAACCGCTCGTGGCACACACCGACTACACGACCACCAGCCACGACCTGCTCGACGCCGAGATCGACACCGTGCGCCGTACCGGTTACGCCGTCGAGGCCGAAGAACGCGCCCTGGGCCGCGCCTCCCTCGCCGCCCCGGTCCGCGACGCCTCGGGGGACGTCGTGGCCGCCATCTCCCTGTGGGGCCCCACCTCCCTCCTCGGCAGCCACGCCGAGACGGAGGGGCAGCGCCTCGCCCTGACCCGCGAGGTCATCGAAGCCGCCGACGCCATCAGCCAGGCGCTCGGCGCTCTCTGAGGCCACCGGCCGGGCGCCGGGCGCCTCCGGTGGCCGGACGCCCGAAAAGGGGCCCGTCGCAGGTCGGACGACCTGCGACGGGCCCCTTTCGCCGTGCGCGCAGGGCGTGTTCCGGCAGTGGCGCCGTCCGCCCGAAGGACGGCCCGGTGGCGGCCGGTGCGTGCGATCGCACGCTCCGGCCGCCACCGGGCGGGCGGGACCTTCAGAACGCGCCCTGGGCGCCGTACGCCTTGAACGCCAGCACGTGCGCGTGGGGCGCCCCGTGCGTCGCGTCCACCACGAGACGCAGGGCGTCGGTGCTCACGGGTCCGCCGTCCGCACCGCGCAGATCGTGCACCCGGTGGCGGCGGCGGTTGTCCGTCACCGTCAGCAGGGTGTTCCAGGTGCCGTCGGGCTCACGGCTCTGGATCCGGTAGTCACGGACCAGTTCCGGCATGACCTGGAACGGGGTGCGGTGACGGTGCAGGTTGTTGAGGTACTCGTCGACGTCGTCGTCGAACACCACGCGCGTCTCGGTCAGCTGCCGCTCCGCGTCCCAGTCCAGGCGCAGCCACTGGCCGGCCTGTTCCGGGTCCGCCAGCGGCTCGGACGACCACATCTGCGGTCCGCCGTAGGGGCGCTGGAATCCGCCGACCGCCCGCTCGGGCCGGAACGCAGCGGTCTCCGGGGTGGCGCGGAAGCCGAAGGTCCGGCGGCGCAGGCCGCGGGCCTGCCACTCCAGGACCAGCTGGCCGTCCTCCTCGGGAATGTCGTGGTCGACCGCCACGTCGCCCTCGGCCCTGCTGCGCAGCGCGAGCACCCCGTCGGTGCGCGCGGGCAGAAGGACCAGGGCCGCGCCCGGACAGGCGCGCACGATCAGGACGACGTTCTCCGGGGCCTCCGGACGGTGGCCCAGGCGGGCCGTGACCCAGTGGGGCCCCCCGGCCGGCACGGTCACCGTGGTGGTGAGCAGGTGGTCGGCGGGGACCGCGTTCTCGGGGCTGCCCGTGCTCCACAGCTCCACGGTGAGCTCGCTCGGCCGCTCGCCGGGGGCACCGTGGACCAGCAGGTCGACGGTGTCGAGCGCGGGGTCGGCCGGCAGCAGCAGCCCGAGGTCGCGGGTGAGGGGGTACGGCTCGCCGGGTGCGGCCTCCACGGGCTCCGCGGCCAGCCGGCCCAGGTACGAGGAGGCGCTCACCCGGGCCTCGCGGGCCAGGTTGTCGGGGTCGTCGTCGGACAGGCCGATCACCGAGGCGTCCTGCCGCAGCAGAGTGCGGCGCACCAGCTCGGGGCGCTCGGTGGCGAGCTCGCGCGGGGTGAGGCCCTCGGCGACGCAGAGCGCCGCGGCGGTGCCTGCGGCCTCGCCGAGCGTGGCGCAGGTGGCCATCACACGGGTGGCGCCGAACGCGATGTGGGTGGCGGATATGTTGCGCCCGGCGAACAGGAGGTTCGTGACGTTCACCGAGTACAGGGAGCGCAGCGGGATGTGGAAGATGCCGTCCGCGTAGCGCTGGCGGGCGCCGGGCTCGTCGGCGTACATCCCCTGCACCGGGTGGAGGTCGACGGACCAGCCGCCGAAGGCGACACGGTCGGCGAACTGGCGCTGCTCCAGCACGTCCTGCTGGCTCAGCATGTGATCGCCCAGGAAGCGGCGGTACTCGCGCTTGCCCGGGAGGCTGCCGACCCACTCCAGCGTCAGGTTCTCGGCGTCCGGGAACTCTCCGGAGTTCTTGATGTGGTCCCAGATGCCCATGACCACGGCCTGTAGTTCGTCACGGATCCGCTCGTTGTCGTGAACGGTGTCGAGTTCGCCGCCCCACTCGACCCACCAGTAGTCGCATCCGTTGTCGCCGGTGCGCAGCACCCGGTTGCGCAGGATGGGTGTGGTGGCGAGGTCGCGGGCGGAGTCGGGCGCCACGAACTTCACCGGCCGGCCGGTGTCCTTGGTGTGGAACAGGATGGTCGACCCGAGCAGCGCCTCGTCGCTCTCCTCGGGCGCCCAGGGCTCGCCGAACTCCGAACGGGCCTCGCGGCCGATGCGGTACCGGGCGCCCGCGAGATGGCCGAGCAGGCCGTCGCCGGTGCAGTCGAGGAACTGACGGGCGTGGAAGGTGATGCGCCGCTCGGAGCCCATCATCCAGCCGGTGCAGGAGCGCACCTCGCGCGCGTCGCCGGGACCGGTCGCGTCGACTTCGCGTACGTCGGTGTTGAGGTAGAGGTCGATGCCGGGTTCCGCCCGGACCGCGTCGAGGACCACCTGGTCCCAGTAGTACGGGTTCCCCTCGGGGTTGCGATACTGGTTCTCGGTGTACAGCTCGCCCATGATGCCGGTCTCCCGGGCCCAGCGGTGGACGCCGTGGGCGGAGGCCCCGCAGACCCAGACCCGGACCTCGCTGCTGGCGTTGCCGCCCAGCACCGGGCGGTTCTGGACCAGGGCGACGCGTCGGCCGAGCCGGGCCGCGGCGATGGCCGCGCAGGTCCCCGCCAGGCCACCGCCGATGACGGCGATGTCGTAATGGACCTCTTCTTCCCGCACGGGGCGGCCTCCTCGGTGTGAAGCACGGACTCTCTCCGCGGTAGCGGAGCGACCATGAACGTACATCACATCCATATTGTGCAACTACTGTTCAGTCAGTGGGATCTGTTGTAAGTTTTCGGCGCAGCCAACGACGCCGTCGGCAAGAGCCACCACTCGTGTGCGCGGCAGGTCATCGACCTCGTAGGTTCTGCACAGAACCGACGATTCACCGACCAAAAGGGTTGACGTCTTCGCACGATATGGAGAACGATCCCGCATGCTGCAACTTGTATTCAGTGCGGCAGCTTGACCTTCACACAGGGCCTCGGCCGGCGCACGGGACGGCGCGGCTCACGGCTCACGTCCGGCCGCATCTCCTCCGCCCTGCGGAGCGCAGCCACCGTGGCATGCCCTGCACCACCGCCCCGCCCCGTTCGAGAGGACTGATCCATGAGTACGGCCGCACCTCCACGGAAGGCCGCTCCACGTCGTGAGCGGACCGGTGGACGACTCTCCAACGGCGCGTTCGCACTGCTGCTGACAGCACCGGGGATCGCGCTCTTCGCGACGATCATCATCTATCCGCTGGTATCGGCCCTGTTCACGGGCTTCTTCAAGCAGGACCTGCGGCTGCCGGGACGGGAATTCGTCGGTCTCGACAACTTCACCTACTGGCTCGACGGCGACTTCCTCACCATCCTCAAGCAGACCCTGGTCTTCACCGTCGGCGCGACGCTCGTCCCCTTCGTCCTCGGGTTCGCCCTCGCACTCGCACTGAACTCGGGCCTGAAGGGCAGCGGCTTCATGCGCGGCCTGTTCCTGTTCCCGTGGGTGATCCCGGGTGTGGTGGTCTCCTTCCTGTGGATGTGGATCTTCAACGCGAACTACGGCGTGCTGAACGGCATCCTCATGGACACCGGGATCATCGACGAGTCCGTCTCCTGGCTGGGGCAGCCGGGCACCGCGATGCTCGCCGTCATCGTCACCAAGACCTGGGCGAGCTTCCCCTGGATGATGGTGATGCTCCTGGCCGGTCTGCAGACCGTGCCCAAGGAACTGCACGAGGCCGCCTCGATCGACGGGGCCGGTTCGATCCGGCGCTTCTTCGCCGTCACCTGGCCGCAGGTGCGCGGGGTCGCCTCGATCGTGCTGCTCCTGGAGTTCATCTGGAACTTCCAGCACTTCGACACCATCTACGTGCTGACCGGCGGCGGGCCGGCCGGCGCCACCGAGACCTTCGCCACCGCGGTGTACCAGACCGCCTTCAAGGGCTTCGACATCGGCCGGGCGACCGCGCTCGGCGGCCTGTGGATGCTCCTCCTGCTCCTCCTGGTCGCCGTCTACCTCAGGATCACCGAGCGGAAGGGCGACGCCTGATGACCTCCACGACCTCCACCCCGCTGTCCGGCACCGGCCGGCTGAAGCAGACCACCGCATCCGCCGGGAACACCTCGCGGCGCCGCATGCGCAAGGATCTGCTCCGCTCCCGGATCGCCGCCTGGACCGCGATCCTGGTGATCGGCGCGTTCGGCCTGCTGCCGGTGTACTGGCTGCTGGCCACCGCCCTGAGCAGCCCCGAGGACGCCTTCCAGTTCCCGCCGAAGCTGATACCCACGCACATCACCTTCAGCAACTTCACCGCCCTCGCCGAGAACGACCAGCTGATCAAGTACCTGCTGAACTCTCTCATCGTGGCCACGATCACCGCCGTGCTCAGCGTGGTCGTCGCCACCTACATGGGGTACTCGTTCTCCAAGTTCCGCTACCGCGGCCGGCGCTCGCTGATGCACATGGTGCTGGCCTCCCAGATGTTCCCCCAGGCTCTTCTGCTGGTGACGCTGTACGCCGTCTTCTCCAGCTTCGGCCTGCTGAACACGTACACCGCGCTGGTGCTGTCCTTCACCACCTTCACGATGCCGTTGTGCGTCTGGATGCTGAAGGGCATCTTCGACACCATCCCGGACGCCCTTCTGGAGGCCGCGTCCATCGACGGCGCGTCGCGGTGGCGGACACTGCACTCCATCGTGGCGCCGCTGGCCGCACCCGGAATGATCGCGGCCGGGCTGTTCGCCTTCGTCCGGGGCTGGAACGACTTCATCTTCGCCGTGACGCTGGCCGACAAGGAGAAGCAGACCCTGCCCCCCGGTCTCGTCTCCACCTACATCGGCGAGTTCCAGGCCGCCTGGCCCGAGCTGATGGCCGCCTCGCTCGTGGTGTCCATCCCGGTGGTCGTCGCCTTCATGTTCCTGCAGCGCTACCTGGTCGGCGGCATGACCGCCGGTTCGGTCAAGTAGCCGGTCCGCACGGGATCCTCCCGCGCCTTCCCCCACGCTCCTCCCCTTCCGCCCAATCCCCCATGGAGAAACCATGACCACCTCTGGGATCAGCCGCCGCGGCGCGCTGCGCATGTTCGGTGTTGGCGCCCTCGGTGTGGCCGGTGTCGGCGCGCTCGGTGCCTGTGCGCCGTCCCCGTCCAACTCCGGCAGCTCCTCCAACGGAGGCGACACGAAGTCCAAGGACTTCGCCTTCACCTCCTGGTCGCTCAACGAAGAGGCCGCCCGGCCCTCGATCGAGAAGATCATCGCCGCGTGGGAGAAGGCCCAGAACTCCAAGGTCCGCGCGGTCTCGTACCCGTACAACGAGTACCTGAGCCAGCTGACCCTCAAGCTCGGCGGCGGGGAGACGACCGGCGCGGTGCACCTCGACATCGCGTGGCTCGCCGCGGTGGCGCAGATGGGCAAGCTCGCCGACCTCGGTTCCGTGGCCCCGAAGGGCGGCTACACCGATGTGGCGCTGAAGAGCGGTGTGTACGACGGCAAGCAGTACGGCCTGCCGTGGAACACCGGCTCGATCGGTGTGATCGCCAACTCCAAGCTCCTGGACAAGGCCGGCATCAAGAAGCACCCCACCACCATCGAGGAGTTCGAGGACGCGCTGCGGGCGCTGAAGGGTCTCGGCAACGGGATCGTGCCCTACGCCGCGGCCACCAAGGTCGCGCAACTCAAGGACATCTTCCCGTGGATGCAGACCTTCGGCTGCACGCTCATGGACGGTGAGAAGGTCACCATCGGCGACGACGCCTCCGTCGACGCGGTCGCCTGGTACAAGAAGCTGCACGACGAGAAGCTGATCGCCGCCGACGTGGACCGCTTCGACGCGCGCGCCCTGTTCGGCCAGGGCAAGGCGGCCTTCTACGACGACGCCGTCATCGGCAAGGGCGTGACCTCGGCCCAGTCCAAGGACAAGACGCTGGCCGACGCGATGCAGCCGATGCAGCGCCCGGTGCTGCACTCCGGCGACACTCCGCAGGCCCTGCTGTGGGGCGGTGTGATCGCGATCGTCAACGGCAAGGGACAGGACGCGGCCACGCAGTTCGCGCTGCACACCACCTCCGACCTGGCCACCACGTCCGAGTACTTCGAGACGCGGGCCCTGCCGCCGTCCACCACGGCCGGTCTGGCCGACCCGAAGGTCGCCAAGGACACCTTCACCACCGAGTGGACCGAGAAGATCACCAAGACGGCGACCGGCAGCCCGTTCTGGCAGTTCGCGCAGAACGCGCAGATCGAGGAGGCCGTGGCCAAGCAGGTCCAGGCCGTCCTGGTCGGCAAGTCGAAGCCGAAGGACGCGATGAAGAAGGCCGGCGAGGAGGTCTCCGCGCTCATCAAGCGCTGACCCGCGCACGGCGGAACCGGGGCCCGGTAAAGGCGGATCAGCCTTCACCGGGCCCTTCGCCATGCCCGCATACGCCTTGTCCTCGAAGTATCTCGAATCCTCATTGTGCAATCCCTATTCACGATGTGGGATCTGCTGTAAATTTCCGGCGCAGCGGAGGGACGGTCCGGCACCCCGAGCCACTCCCGCACCTCCACCAACACGCCCGCGAAGGAGCTCAACTTGCGACGCCCTCAGGCACGCGCGTATGCCGCATCGGCCGCGGCCCTGGCCGCCCTGATCACGCCCGGCCAGGCAGCCCAGGCCGACACCACGGACCGCACAGCGGCAGCGGCGACCGTGATCGAGAAGGTTCCGTACGCGATGGACTCGTCGAACCAGGCCGCCTGGTGGACGCCCGCCGCCACCTACAAGGGCCGCGGCCAGTACACGTACTTCGCGTTCAACGAACCCGGCTCGACGGCCGCCACGCACCGCCCGGCCATCGCGCGGCGCGACCCGGACGGCGTGTGGAGCCGTCTGCCGCTGCTCGCCACCGGCGGACAGCAGGCCGAGTTCCCCGACGACAACGGCCACAACCAGCCGTCCGTCGCCCGCGACGGCAGCGGCCGTCTGCACGTCTTCACCTCCATGCACGCCGACCCCTGGCGCTACTTCCGCACCGAGGCCCCCGGCGGGGACGTCACGGACCACTCGGCCGAACTGCCCGACCAGGGCCAGGCCATCACCTATCCGGTCGTGACCACGGCGCCCAACGGCGATCTGTACCTGGCCGCCCGCGTCGGCGCGGGCTCCGATCAGCGGCCCGGCAAGCTGTACCGCTGGGACAACGCCGCATCACGCTGGAGCGTGGTCGCCACCTTCGCCGGCGCGCTGAACCGGTCCGTGTACCCCGACGACCTGACGGTGGACGCCGCCGGGCGTGTGCACCTCCTGTACGAGTGGGCCAAGGCCCCGGCGACCGCCTTCCGGCACCAGCTGTCCTATCTGCGCTACGACCCGGCGACCGGGGCCTTCGCGGACAGCACGGGGGCGGCCGTCAGCACGCCGGTGACACCCGCCACCTCCGATGTGATCCAGGAGCTCACCACGGGTGAGGAATGGAGCAACGACAACGCGTACACGGGCCCGGCGGTGCAGACCGCCAAGCTCACCCTCGACGGCTCCGACCCGAAGGTCGCCTACCGCTACCGCTCCGCCGACAGCGGCAACTTCGGCGTGTACTACGCGTATCCGAGCGGCAGCGACTGGATCCGCCAGACCGTGTACACCGGCGGCCCGACCGCCGCGGCCCTCGGCATCACCTGGGACGAGACGGAGGCCGGCCGGGTCTACTACGTGACCGGCTCCGGCACCGACCGCGTCTTCGCCGCGACCCGGCCGGGCAGCACATGGACCTCCCAGTCCGCCGCGCCGGGCGTGAGCGCGGACCGGCTCGCGGTGCGACGGGACTCGGACGGGAACGACGTGCTGTACCTCCCGGACACCCCGAACAACTCGCTCTACTACGGGATTCGTTGACCCACCGCGCCCCCCGGTGCCGCCGGCAACGGCACCGCGGGGCGCTTCATCTGCCGGTGACCTGCCCGTCTCCGGGCCGGCCCGGAGGGGACCTCGCCAGGGGCCGGCCCGCGGTCGCAGGACCACGGGCCGGCCCCTGGCGCATTCCAGGAACGCCGACCCCGCGCCCGGCTCGAAGCCCGTCCGCCGAAGCCGTGTTCCGCCGCGAACCGCTCGCCCGGCGACCGCTTCGGCGTGCGGCATGCTCGCCGCACAAGTAAGGAGGAAACCAGCCAGTTTCGACTCAATGTGTTCGCCTGGGGCTGTTACCGGGGTGCTTTAATGGCGCCTGCATGTAAAAGGCAAGGGGCTGATTTCCTTTTCCATATTCAGCCCTCCGCCCGTTGTGCTCGTTTCTAGAAATTCTTAGTCGGGAGAATTCAGAATGAGATTCATGCGAGGTGCGGCGCTCGGAGCCGCTGCCTTCGGTCTGACCGTGGCGTTCCTGCCGACACCGGCCTCCGCCGCGCCCACCGCCAGGTGCTACCCCGGCCTGGCGTGCGTGTACTACAACTCGAACCAGGCCGGTGCGATAGCGGCCATGGCCCACATGGACGGCGTGCCGTCCTGGGACTTCGGCTACGTCTTCAATGCGGGCACCGGGAACGGGGCGGGGGTGACGGTCAAGAACAACGCCGCCTCAGCGGACAGCCGTTACCTGACCCAGGCCGTGCGCGTGCACTACAACAGTTGGTACAAGGGGCCGTACGACGTGGTGGCGGCGCAATCGAAGCGGAATCTCAGCGTCACTTACAACAACAACGCTTCGTGGAACTACCACCCCAACCCTTCCTGAGTATCGAGGCCATTCAATGAACTCAACGCGTCGCCAAAGGTTTATTGGAATCAGCACCGCCCTCGCCGCGGGCCTGCTGGTGATCACCGGCTGTTCAAGCAGTGACCAGGCCGGCCATACCGTCAAGGACAGCGCCATCCACCCCGCATCCGACGAGGTGAAGATACGCACCCTGCCGATCGAGGACTACCTCCCCTCGTCGGCCGAGTACGTGAAGATCACGAAAGCCCGTGTGCGGCTCGACGAACAGTGCATGCGCGACTTCGGTTTCACCGGCTTCGAAGCGCTGAGCGTGCCGCAGACGGACCCGAGGGACAGCTTCACCGCGGACCGTTACGGCATCGAGGACGCCGCCGAGGCCGCGAAGTACGGATACCACCCGTCACCCGCCCTCGCCGCCTTCGCCAAGGCCGCCCCCGAGCCCGAACTCCCGGCCGATCAGGAGCTCGTGATGACGGGTCTGCCCGCCGAACAGAGTGACACCGCCGCCCTCAGGACGGCACCGCGGTCGTTCAAGGGGATGGCGATCCCGGCCGGCGGCTGCATCGGTGAGTCCACCCGCCGGCTGACCGGCGGATCGGATGAGCTGTACGCCGACCTCCCGCAGGACATCAACGGCCAGAGCTACCTCAAGGCGAAGGAGGCACCCCGCGTACGGGAGGTGTTCGCCGCCTGGTCGACGTGTATGACGGGCAAGGGGTTCGACTACAGCGACCCGATGCAGGCCAACGACGACCCCGCGTTCAGCGGCAGCACCGCCACAGCGGCGGAGATCGCCACGGCCACCGCCGATGTCGCCTGCAAGAACTCCACTCGGCTCGTGGACACCTGGTTCCAGGCCGAAGCCGACATCCAGGCGTCACTCATCGAGGACCGGCACACCGAGCTGGCCCCCATGAAGGAGACCAAGCTGACCGCCCTCGGCAACGCCGCGACGGTGCTTGCCGGCAACTGATCCCGTCCGCCCGGTACTTGGGCAGCACCACCGGAACAACGAACGTCCCCACGGCGGATCGCGTACGCGGTGGATCCGGCGGGCCCGAAGCGCCCGCAGCCGCCGGGACGGACGGCTGGACCTGATCGCGGACCGCCCCTGAACCAGGGGGCGGCCCGTGATCCGCTGCGCGCCGGGGCAGACGCGACGCGGACCTGAGCAGACGGCATCGGCTTCACTGACGCCTCGCCGCACGACTACCGCCCCGACCTTCCCGGGATCCACCGGATCCCGGACCGGAGCGCGGCACGCGAGCGACCCCGAGTACCGATCCGAACGGTGCGACGGCCTCGGCAACAGTCACGGCCGCCCGAACCCGGCGACCGGCTTCTTGCTTCTCCGCATGGCGCGCAGAGAGCGCCACCAGCAGGCGCCGACACCCCCTGTCCATCCTGTCCGCCATCGGACGCGCCACGGAACCACGTCCTTGCTCCACGCCCGAGTCAGCGACGGCCTCTTCACCGCCCACCCGCCTCCGGGACCAGCGTGGGTTCGGCCCGCCCCCGCTTTCCGTACAACGTCGCGGGCCTCGGAACCGAAGCAGGGCCCCACCCGCTCGCCTGTCCACGACCGCAGAGCCTCCTCGCTCCTGAAGCAGCCCCGCGCCCGTGCCTTGATGTGGAGACACAAGATTCAGCCAACTACGCAGGCTGTCCGACGGCACGCAGAAGTGGTGGACTCAGCACCCATGCACTCCCTCGCCGGTAGAGCGCGGCCGGCCTGCCTGTCAAGGGCATCCTCTGCTCGCCCGTGGGTTCCACGAACCCTGCGGTCTTCAGTACCTTGCGCCGGAAGTTGCTCGGGTCCAACGTCTGCCCCCAGACCACTTCATAGACCGTACGCAACTCACTGAGAGTGAACTCAGAGGCGCAGAAAGCCGTGGCAACAGACGTGTACTCAAGCTTACGGCGAACCTCCTCCACCGCCTCTGCGAGGATGTCGGAATGATCGAACGCCAGCCTCGGCCGGCACCCCTCCTGGTCTTCCGCAGGCGCCCAGTAGGCGTGTTCCGCATCGGTCCCCCCCACGGGCACGGGCAGGTTGGGCCCCAGGGCCAGGTACGCAACGGTGACTACTCGGCCTCTCGGATCTCGTCCGGGATCACCATAAGTACCCAGCTGCTCCAGGTGCAATGGACCACCGTCGATGCCCGCTTCCTCCCACAACTCCCGCAGCGCTCCCTCACGCAGGGTCTCGTTCTTCTGGACATACCCGCCGGGTAGCGCGGGGCGGCCCAGGAAGGGCTCCAGCCCCCGGTCGATCAGAAGCACCATCAGGCGAGCGTCCCGCAGCGTGAAGATCGCCAGATCCACCGTGACCCACGAGGCCTCCACGTCATCGGAGTCTTTCAGCCAGTCATCCACGAAATCCCCTAAAGGTCACATTGACTTGAATACCCTTGCGACTTAAGGTCGCACGGACCTTAACTCTAAGAGGCGAGGGCAGGACATGGCCACTCCCCCCGCACCACCCACACCACCCGCAAAGGAATTCGGCGGCGAACCCACGGCCGCAACGCGCCACTTATGCGCAGGGGCATACGTGGACGAACGCTTTCGCGACCTCGTGATCGACAAGGTCTGTACGTCACCGCACCGCAGGGTCGCCCCGTCCTACGGCTTCGACGTGGTCCCGGTCATGCGGCATGCATGGCGGGCCGCCACCCTCACCGCCATGTTGCGCGTCACGCTACTCGGATCAGTGATCGCGCCAGCTTGCGCCGGCGCCTTGCCCGCGAGCGTTCTCGTGGCGTGCGGACTCGCCCTCCTGTGGCTGCTCCGCCTGGCCCTACTCATACACCGGGGCGACCGCGAGCCCAGGACCGATCGAAAGCCCGGGCTCCGCAGCCAGGAGCGGCGCTACCGCCATCGGCGCCGTCTCCAACGGATTCTCCCGAAAAGGAGATCGGAGAAGTCACAGGCACTGCGACGCGTCGGAGGCATCGCACTCGGCCTGACAATGACCGGCCTGGCGATCGGGCTCACCCACCCACGCCAGGCCACCACAGCCCTTCACCTGGGGGTGAGCATCGTGCTTGCGTGCTTCACCTTCGGAGCGACGCGTCAGCTGCAGCTCAACCGGCTCCTTCGGGCGCAGACCCTGCGCCCCGGCCGCCTGTCCTCGCGGCAACGGGTGGCCGACGTTCAGCAGCAAGATGTACACACCGTGTACCGCCGTCCCCACCACAGCCAGGACAAAGGAGAGGCCGAGGACGACCTGACCGTGTTCACCCTCTTCGGCAAGGAGTCGCCATTCATCGGCGCAGGAGAGATCGTCTACCAGTGGAACCCGCCCATGAGCGTCCAGCTCCTGCGCCCCGTTGAGGATGACGACGTCCCCCTGCACGAACGGGAGCACCCGGTACCCCCGTTCCAAGCCCACGAGCTCGTCGAGCATCTGCGCGATGCGGTTCGCCTGCTGAACACCGACAGCCACGATGTCCGGCTACCCACCCACGTCAGGGACCGCGTCTATGTGTCCGAGACCGACGTGGCAACCAACCGAGCCCTGCTTCCCCGGAAACTCACCGACGCGGATCTTCGGGAGATCATCAACACGCCAGGATCGAGGGGGCATCATTTCCTCGAAATCACGACACCACTGGAAGGCGCGGAGTACGTCGCGACCGTCCTGCTCCACGTCAGCGTACGGGGACGGAACCTGATCATCTCCACAGCTGCGTGCGTGCTGGCGCACACGCCGAGGTCCTTCCAACGGACGTCCGAGTTCGGCCAGCACGGTGCCATCGCAGTCGTGTGGGCCGCTCTCCGCGAACTATCCGCCCTGCCCCGGCAAGTCCAGCACTCGTGGCGGATCGTCCGATACCTCCGCGCCCTGATCAAGTCTGCCGTCCTCCCCTCGGATCTCACGTCCACGCCTATACGCAACGTCCTCATCGGCAGTCGCGTGAGCATTCGGGAGCAACCGGCCCAGGCGTGGTCCAAGGTGCAGCTGGAAAAGACCGACATCCTCGGCCGGATGAAGACGATCGAACAACGTCTGCTTCGGGCAGCAGGCGACTTCCTAGTGGCCAAGGGCGTGGACGCGTCAGAGTTCAACAATCGAGCGCTCAAGATCATCAACAGCGGGATCTTCAACTTCGGCGACAACAACACCATCAGCAACAACGCCGTGGGCGACGCGGCCCAAGTCGGCGCCCCTGCGCACCCCACCACGGGGACCGGCACCCCCAGCGACGGAGGAACTCCGTGAACACCGACCGAGGCATCAGCTCCTACGGAAACGACAACACCATCAGCAACAACGCCGTGGGCAAAAACGCCCAGGTCATCGCGACGCCTCCAGCCGAACGAATCGGCACTTCGGTCACCGGGAGCGAAGCACCAACGGGCCGAGACACATGGGACATCGGAATCGTCACCATCCTAAGCGAGGAACTACGCTCGCTGTGTGACGAGTTGAAGCTCGAACGGCACAAAGAGCCAGGCGGCCTCTACTTCTACCGCGGAGAACACACCACCTCGGACTCGACCGTCCGCATAGTCGCCACTCAGACTCAGAGCCAGGGGCAGCGGTCTGCCATGGCCGCTCTGGAAAATCTGCGACGTCACTACGCGCCCCGACTGTGGGCACTCGTCGGCGTGGGGGGAGGCATTCACGACGAGTACGCCCACATCGGGAACGTCATCGTCTCGACCGAGGTCGTCTACTACGAGAATCGAAAGATCAATCCGCTCGGTGATGTTCGCAGGCGTGGAGAACACCGACAGGCCCCGGCCCACGTGGTGCACGCCGTGAACGCATTCTTCACCGAGCACGGCACTCCTGCCCGTATTCACGGACAACTCACCTCGCAGTCCTCACAGGAATTCCAGGTGCATCCGGGGCTGATCGGGTCCGGGGAGGCCGTTGTTGCCGACCGCGACAGCGACATCCGCCGATATCTCGCGCACTACAACGAGAAGGTCCTGGCGGTGGACATGGAAGCAGGTGGCTTGAGCCAGTACTGGCAGGAGAACTCCGTCCACGGCGAGGCGAACCCCGGCTGGATCGTCATCCGAGGTGTTTCGGACAACGCAGACGAAGAGAAGGGCCACGCCCACCACGAACTCGCGGCCCGGAACGCCGCCCACGTCCTACGGCTCCTGCTGCCCTTCCTTTGCTGACGCGATGGATGATCCGCCACATTCGGCCTGACACCGAAAGAGGCTCCACATGACCGACCTTCTGTTGGGAATCATCGGCTCTCTGACGGCCAGCGCGATCCTCCTCGTCCTCGGGTTGCTGCGCGGCGCCCGTCCCATGTGGTGGCTGGTCGCAGCCTGCTCCCGATACACGGGCACAGGTCTCGGGCGTGTATACCGTCACCAGTCCTCCGCCGAACAGGACCTCGCTCGCGACCTGCGGCAAGCCCGCTGGGTAAAGGTCCTGGCGGGCCGAGGAAACGTGCTCACCCGTGAGGTCTTCTCACCCTTGTGGTCGGCAGAGCCGTCTCCGCAGTCCGTCCAGGTCCTGTTACCCGACCCGGATCCCCGAGAGGACTCCTGGCTCGATCGGCGCTCGCAGGAGGTTTCCCGGTTCGACCCCGGCTTCACACGGGGTCTGCTCCGAAGCCAGGTGCGAACCAATATCGACTACCTGGCCCGTATAGCGCGGGCGCGAGACGGAATCGAGCTCCGCACTTTCAACTTGCCGAACAACTGCCGTGTGATCGCGACGGACCGTGCCGCCTACCTCACGTTCTACGACGCTTCGGCCCACGGCAGAAACTCTCCGTGCCTGTATGCCCGGGCGCCCGGCACCCTCTACGCCGCCGCGCTGCGCCAGTTCGACACGACCTGGACACACGCCGCGCCGCCAGTCCCGAACCCTCTCCTCTGACGGACCGGGAAAGAAATGCCTGCCGCAGACTCACGAGCCATGGCCCCGCAGCCGCACACAGCAGGAGCCTGACCCACTGACACCCCAGGATTTCCGGCACCCCAGCCACGGTCGGCCGTGGCGGAGACGGCGCGCGTCAGGCAGCTGCGACGCCTGCCCAACGACGGGCAGCGAGGCCGGCTCCACGCACACCCAACGACAGAGTGCCGCACGGCCGGCCCGCCCATGGCGCCGGTCACAGAATCCTCCGCACTCCCGGCAGCCTGCGCATCCCCGCCGCCACCACGAAGGCAAGGCCCGTGGCGGCGAGGGAGACCGTGAGCCAGGCCCCACCGGCCGTGAGGCCGCGATCCGCCAGCAGGAGCTGCGCGCCCACCACGAAGGGCAGGTGCACGAGGTAGACCGCGTAGGCGTCCGAGGACAGTTCACGGGTGACACGGTTCGCTCCGGCCACAGCCTCCCGGAACAAGGTCAGCAACCCGACGCAGAGCGCCACGCACAGGAAGCTCTCGTACGCCGACCAGAGTGCGGAGGGTCCGTTGGGACCGCCCGGCCCGAACGCCGGCGCGTCCTGTCCGACCGCGAACAGCAGCGCGACGCCGAGCAGGCCACCGGTCAGCCAGAGCCACCCGGTGCGGGCGTCGAAGCGGTTCAGCCAGTCGTGGCGGTGGGCGAGGACACCGAGGGCGAAGAAGGCCGCGTACTGGGGGAGGCGCGCGGGTTCGACCTGAAGGAAGTCGAGCACCGGGATCCAGGTGTCGAGGGGGTACTTCAGACGTACGGCGAACGTGGCGGCGGCGAGTACCACCACGAGAAGCAGCAGGGCAGGACTGCCCGGCACTTGACGGGGACCTGCGGGCTTTCGACGGCGGGGCACCAGGCGTGCGGCCCGGCGGCACACCACGTACAGGACGCTGTAGGCGAGCAGGTTCTGGATGAACCACAGATGGGCGAACTGCAGGTCGGGCCAGGAGGGTCCGGTCCAGCCGACGGGCTTGTCGCCGAAGCCGAGGTAGACGTCGGCGAAGTAGTGCGGGTAGGAGATCGGCCCGTAGCCCCGGTAGTGGACGTAGTAGGTGTACAGCAGGCCGGGGACGATCGTCAGCGCGCCCACGAGGACGGGTATGCCGAGGCGCAGCAGTCGGCCGGTGAGGAACCGGCGGACGCCGCGGCGTTCGTACGAGCCGGGGACGAGGACTGCGGAGACGAAGAAGAACAGGCTCATGAAGAACGCACCGTCGACCGCGGAGAGCGTCGCCAGGGCGGGTGTGCGGGGCTGGTTCCGGACGTACCACCAGTCGGAGGGGCCGTAGGGCTGTGCCGCGTGGTGGATGACCACGAGGACGGTCAGGGCGACGCGGAGGTTGTCGAGCCAGGCCAGCCGGTGCGCCTGGTTCCGGCGATCCGCGGGAGGTGTGCCGGGTGGGGCTCCGACGGGGCAAGTGTTCATGCGTACAGGATGGTGAACATATGCACACACCGCACTGGTGCTAGCCCCCGCCCGTCCCTTCCAGGTGCCCGTAGTAACCGCGCAGCAGCAGCCGTTGATTGGCCGCGCTGCGGCGAGCCAGGACGTCCGGGGCGAACATCGGCTCGCGGAGCTGGGGCTGCATGACACGCTCCAGAAGAAGCGGACCGAGGACCAGGCAGAGCATCTGGAACGCCGCCCATTCCGGATCCGGGCCTTCCCCGTTCCCGCTACCGCCACCGCTCTCGCGCTCGTACCCGCTCCTGTACCCGCTCCTGCGCTCGTTCCCGTTCCCGCTGCCGCTTTCGTGCTCGTTCCCGTTCCCGCTACCGCTCTCGTGCTCGTTCCCGTGGGCGGCGGTGAGGCGCTCGACCTCGGCCCGCGCGCCGGTCAGCAGGCGGCCGAAGAGTTCGGCACTGGCTCCGCTGTCCTCCAGGAGGACGTGGCGCAGATAGCCACGCAGAACCGGGTCGGCACCGAAGACGTTCGCCGACGCGGAGCCGAGGGAGGCCATCAGGCCGACGGACGGGTCGAGTTGCCGCAGCTGCTCGGCGACGCGTTCCAGAACATGCGCGTCGACGGCCGCCCGCAGGCCCTGTTTGGATCCGAAGTGCCGGGTGACCAGGGCCGGGGAGAGCCCGGCAGCGGCCGCCACGGCGCGGGTCGAGGTTGCCTCGAAGCCTCGCTCGGCGAAGAGTTCGAGGGCCGCTTCCCGCAGTCGCGCCCGTCCCGTCAGATCGCTTCTGTCCACACCGTTCATGAGCGCAGCGTACGTAACGACGGAACGGCCACGGCCCTCGCTGTGCACCGGCGGCACACGAGCCGTTCCGGGCCCGCCGCGCCTTTGGCGAGGCGACCCGGACGACCGGTCCGATCCGGTCGATGCCGTGGTGCCGGCCGGGCCGCGCCCACAAGGTCGGAGGTGGCCGGACCGCTCGCCGGAAGGCTCCAGAATCGCGACGCACTCCACCGGGTGCGTCATCGGAACGGCTTCACCCTGAAACCGTCCCGGAAAATGCCGGGCCCAAGCCTGCTCTTCGGCTCGAAGCCCCTCGCACGACCACCCGGAACTCAGGACACCGCGCTCCGCGCGGCTGCCGCGGCTACGTTCCGCGAGTTGCCACATGCGTGCGGTCACTCCACCATGGAGGTCTCGCCCGAAGGCCGGTCCGACCGGTGGACAGGAGGGGTTCGGCACGTGGCCAGGTATTTCGAGAACACTGCCGGTGAGCTCGTCCCCGACGCGCTGTCCGGCTTCGCCCGCGCGCACGCGGACCTCGTGGCGTACGACGCCGATGACGGGTTCTTCACCGCCCGGCACTCCTCACCGGCCCGCCGGGTGGGACTCCTGTCGGGTGGCGGCTCGGGGCACGAACCCCTGCACGCCGGATACGTCGGCGCGGGCATGCTCGATGCCGCCTGCCCCGGGAGAGTCTTCGCCTCTCCGCACAACCGGCAGATCTTCCGGGCGTCGCGCGCGGTCGCGGGGCCGGAAGGTGTCCTGCACATCGTCAAGAACTACACCGGCGACCGGATCAACTTCGGTATCGCGGCCGAACGGCTCTCCGCTGCGGGCATCGCCTGCGCGCGGGTCCTCGTCGACGACGACCTGGCCTCCGAATCCGAAGGGATCGCCGCAGGCCGCCGGGGCACGGGCGCCACCATGCTGGTCGAGAAGGTCCTGGGCGGGGCCGCGGACACCGGGATGGGGCTCGAAGGGCTGGTGGAACTGGGCACCGCCCTCGCGGGACGGTGCCGGACGCTCGCCACCGCCTCTGCCGCCCACACCGCACCGGCCACCGGTGAGCCGGCGTTCGGGCTGCCGCCGGGGGAACTCGAATACGGCGTCGGGATCCACGGCGAGCGCGCCGACCACACCAGGAGCCAGGACAGCGTGGGCGCGTTGGTGGAGGACATGGCCGACGCCCTGCTGGACGCCTTGCGCCCCGGGCCCGACGAGCCGGTCGTGGCACTGGTCAACGGTCTCGGGTCGGTCACCTCCCTGGAGCTGTACGGCATCTTCGGCGAACTGGGCCGGGTCCTCGACGGCCGCCGCGTGCCGCTCGCGCGGCACCTCGTCGGCGACTACGTCACCGCGCTCGACATGCGGGGCTTCTCCCTGACCCTCATGATCGCCGACCACGACACCCTGGGCTTCTACGATGCGCCGGTCCGCACTCCGGCGTTGCGATGGTGAGCGGCTCACGGGCCGCCGCCCCGGCGGCCCGTGACAGGAGCAGGATCAGGATCAGGAGCAGGAGGACGGTCTCATGACGGCCGCTGCCGCTTTCGACGGACCACAGACCCGCGATTGGATGCGCCGCTTCAGCGCTTCGGTGTACGCCACCGAGGCCGAGCTGACCGCGCTCGACCAGCAGGCGGGGGACGGCGACTTCGGGACCAATCTCGCGGCCGGAGTCCGGGCCGCCGGGGAGCTGCTCGACCGTATGGACGAGTCGGCCGGCCCCGCGGAGGCCCTTGGCATCATGGCCACCTCCTTCCTCGACGAGATCGGCGGGACCAGCGGCCCCCTGTTCGGCCTGCTGTTCCAGTCGATGAGCAGGGTCGCCGCGGGCTCGGGTTCGTATCTGACGACGGTCGCGCTCGCCGATGGCACCGCCCAGGGCCTCGCCGCGATCCGCCGTGTGGGTGACGCGTCCCCCGGCGACAAGACCCTGGTCGACGCGCTGGATCCGGCCGTGTCCGCGCTACGGGCGGCAGGGGAATCGCCGGCCGCGACCGCCCTGGCCGCGGCGGCGGACGGTGCCTGGCAGGGCGTACGGGACACCGCTTCCCTGTCGGCACGCATGGGCCGGGCCAGCTATCTCGGTGAACGGGCGACAGGCATTCCCGACCCCGGAGCGGTGGGCATCGCCCTCTTCTTCACCTCCGCGGCCGGTGCCGTGCCCGCCCTCGGGCCACTTCTTCGGCCCGCAGGCTGACCACGCACCCGCCGAAGAGGGAAGGAGGCGGCTCTACTCCCCGATGTGGCCGCGAGCCCAGCGCACCAGATTCCGGTCGGCGAGACTCTCGACCCACAGGTCCGCCTGCTCCGCGTCGGGACCTGGCGGGCAGGCACCGATCCCGATGACCCGGAGTCCTGCTCTGCGAGCGGATTCCATACCCGTGAGGGAGTCCTCCACGGCCAGGGCTTCCTTGGGCGGAACACCGCAGAGGCGGGCGGCCGTGCTGTAGAGATCGGGCTCGGGCTTCGGCCTCAGGTCCTCACCGGCCACCACGACGTGCTTGAAGAAGCCGAGGAGTCCGGCCCGGTCGAGGCACGATTCCACCATCGTGCGGGGGCAGTTGCTCGCCACCGCCAGGGGGAGATGCCGAGCGGCCAGCTGGACCAGGGCGGCAGCCCCGTCAATGGTGACGGGGTCCTCGTCGACCAGCGCCGTGAACGTGGTGAGGAGCGTGTCCGCCATGTCGCCCGCGAGGTCCGGCTTTCCCGTCTCATCGGCCATGAGCGCACCGCACTCGGTGTAGTGCACGCCCTTGGCACGGTCGGCGAATCCGGCCGGAGGCTTGAGGCCGAAGACCCGGAAGGTGGCGTTCCGGGCCTCCTGCCAGTGTCGTTCCGTGTCCATCAGGGTTCCGTCGCAGTCGAAGACGATGGCTGACGGGGACCAGGCAAGGATGTGATGAGCTGTCATGTAACTGCCGTTCTCGGAGACTGCGCCGACCGTTTCGGTGCATGGGTGCACGGGGCGGCAGAGAGGTGCCGGGATGCGGGTCACGAATGCGCAGCAATGGGGGAACCGCGTGAGTGGGCACGGTTGCTGCGACCGCGTGCACGTTGCTGAGCGCGTCGTGGCGGGCGTGGATCGACGCTTTCGACGTTGAGCCGAAAACATCGTGACAGCTACGTTATTTCGCGCCTCCGGTTTCCGCAATCACCAATTCGAGTGCATGAAATCGCCGCGGGCACTGGCGGCCAGGGGTGCGCGAAACCACCGGTGAAAGGAACCGCGCCCCCCGGAGACCCAGCAACATGCCTGGTGAGTGGCGCCCCCGGCAGCCCGCGCCACCACGGGGGCACAGTGACCCCCTCGCGCGAAGCGCCCCCCTCGCCCGGTAGCGGATTTCTTGAACACGCACCCACAGAGGACTGACGAATAATAGGATCTTCGCGCGATGCGACTACACCCCCGGGGCGAGGGTCCGCACCCCCTGACCGCATTCCCTGGCCGCATTGACAGAACGTTTGATCGAAAGTGGAACGCATATGCAGGACAGGGCCAGAGCAACCCGCAAAGTACTGCTGGAATCAGCAGCACACCTATTTGCCGAAAAGGGATACGAGGGAACGAGTGTCAATAAAATAAGTGATCACTCGGGGAAAACCAGCGGTGCTATCTATTTCCATTACTCAAGCAAGGAGAAGCTGGCCCTGGCGGTGGCCCGGGAACAGTTCGCCACCTGGCCACAGCTCGCCGCCCCCTACGCCGAACCCGGAATCCCCCCACTGGAGAAGCTGGTCGTCCTGAGCCTCGGTGTCGCGCGCTCCCTCAGCGAGGACGTCATGGCACGCGCGGGCGCCCGGCTGTGGGCGGAGCGCCGGGGTATCGACGCAGTCGTACCCACGCCGTTCGGCGTATGGTCCCTGGCTGCCACCCGGCTTCTCGCCCAGGCCCGAGTGCGGGGTGAGCTCGCGGCAGGCGTGAAGCCGTCGGCCGCGGCCGTGACCCTCGTGTGCGCGTTCTTCGGACTCTGCACACTGACCGACGACCTGCCGGGCGGGCGGGACTGGGGGGAGCAGTTCGACCAGTGGTGGCTGCTGACGCTCAAGTCCCTTCAGGCGGAGCCGGATCCGGACGGTCTGCTCGCCCGTGCGCGGGCATGGGGCCCCGCTCTGCCGTAAGGGAGGACCCGGCCCACCGGAGTCCGTTCGGCCAGTCGGGATGTGCGCGCACGTGCCGCGTCCTCCCCTGCTCCGGTCAGCGCGCGTCCTCCCCCGCTCCGGTCAGCGCGCGTCCTCCCCCGCTCCGGTCAGCGGCAGGACAGTGCCGTCGGCATCCGGCCGGTGCGGCCCCAGGCCGTCTCGCCGTGCCTGGTCAACATCGATTCACCCATGTCCGGGGAACATGTCCCGCGCGGACGCGCTCTCCACCCACCGCACCTGCCCCGCCGGACAGTCACGATCCTCACGTGAGATCGGACAACAACAGCTCCTGCCCCCTCTCCCCCTCGACCCGAACAGCGAGTTCAGCGACGGCCGCAGCGGGTGCGGGCTCCCAGGGGGTCTCCGTCGGGGCGCTGACGAGCGGTGACGACGGAGCTGAGGCGCAGCGGGACACGGCGGCGCGGCAGTCCGCCGTGCAGCGCCAGGGCTGCCACGGGACGCGCCGGCGAAGGACGCCGGCGATCCGGAGACCCCCGGCCGACGAGCCTGTCGAGCGCGCGGGCGACGGCCTCCGGCCCGGCGGGACGGACATCCGCCGGCAGTGCGGTGTGCACGCCCTCGGGCCGCAGGTGGACCGCGAACCGTTCCGCGGTGCCGACGGCCGTCCGGAACGCCCGCGTCACGTGGCGGTGGAGCGGGGTGTCCGGCACCGTGAGACGGGCGTCCCCCGGCCGTCTGCGGGCTGTATCCGTTCGGGGCAGGGGCGGCCTGACCCGAACGGGACCTGCTGTCGGACACCGCCGATACCCTTGGCCGTAGGCGCGCGACCATCCGACCGTACGCGCGCGGCCGTCGCACGACCTTCGGCAGACCTTCGAGGTGGGGACGAGAGTGAACGCAACGCCGCTGAGCCCGGACGATCCGGCCGAGCTGGGCGGGTTCACGCTGCTGGGACGGATCGGCCACGGCGGCATGGGCCAGGTCTACCTCGGCGAGTCCGCCGCCGGTGAGGCCGTCGCGGTGAAGGTGATCAAACCCACGGTCGTCGATTCGGAGACCCGGCAGCGGTTCGCCCAGGAGATCGAGGTTCTCAAGACGGTCTGGGGACCGCGCGTCGCCGCGTTCGTGAAGGCCGACACGGAGTCGGAGCAGCCGTGGCTCGCGACCGAGTACGTGGAGGGACCCGACCTGCGTCGGCTCCTCGACACCCGGGGTGTGCTGTCGCCTCTGGCTGCCGCTTCGCTCGGAGCGACCCTTGCCGAGGCGCTGGCCGGAGTCCACAGCCAAGGGCTGCTGCACAGGGACCTGAAGCCGGCGAACATCCTGCTCGGCCCCAACGGCCCCAAGATCATCGACTTCGGCCTCGCCGTCTTCGCCGAGTCCAGCGCCTCCCTCACCGCACCGAACATGGTGATGGGCACCCCTGCCTGCATGTCTCCGGAGCAGGCGAACGGCGAGAAGCCGCTGACGGCCCCGGTGGACGTGTACGCGCTCGGGGCGGTACTGCTCTTCATGAGCACGGGCCACTACCCGTACCAGGCCGACAACGTGCAGGTGCTGTTCAGCCACATCATCAACCCCGAGAAGGCCCCCGACCTGTCGGGAGCCCCCGGGGAACTGGTCGGTCTCCTCTCCTCCATGCTCCGGTACGCGCACCACGACCGTCCGACGATGGACGAGGTCGTCACCCAGTGCGTGGCGATCATCAAGGCACACGGGGCGACCGTGGCCCAGGCCCGGCGGCAACTGGCCTCCCTGGCCAAGGTCGCGTACGCACCGCCGGAGCCCTCCCCCGTACCGGCTCCGGCTCCGCCCACCGACGCCGAGATCTTCTCCGAAGTGCCGACTCTCGTGGCCCCGGACCCGGCGGCCACGGCACCGACCGTCCCACTGCCGCAGCCGTCAGCCACCCCGCTGCCGCAGTCGTCCGCCGCTCCCGCGCACCCGCCGGGCTACACCCCGACGGTAGCGGTGACCGCCCCGGAGGCCGGGCCCACGGCCGAGGCCGAGCCCCCGCCCACGTCGGCGCCTCATCCTCGCCCCCGCCGTTCCGCCGCCGCGCTCCGGATCGCGGCACAGTTGCGGGAGACGTACGCGTCCACGGCGCCGTTCTGAGCGGGGCGTCAGGGCGCGAGGCTCCGTGGCGCGCGGGACGGAGGTGATCCTCGCCCCTTGTCCGGGGCCGTGGCCCGCACGAAGATCTACACAGTTCAGCAGCTATCAGGAGGTACCGCGGGTGACCGCCCAGCAGTCCAGTCGGCCGTCCGGTGGGCAGCCCGCCCCGAGCACCGGTACGAGTCTCCCGCCCGGCGCCCAGATCGTCGTCCGCGACGAGGAATGGCTGGTCAAGAACGTCACCCGGACCGATCACGACGGCGACCGCATCGAGGCCGTCGGGATCTCCGAGTTCGTCCGCGATCAGGAGGCCGTCTTCTTCACGGGCCTGGAGCGCACCCGCGACGGCGCGCCCGGCATCGAGTTGATGGACCCCGCCAGGACCACCCTGATCAGCGACGACTCACCGAACTTCCGACGCAGCCGGCTCTTCCTCGAAGCGATCCTGCGCAAGACCCCGCTGCCCCAGTCCGAGCGTGGCCTGGCCCTCGCCGACAGCTTCCTCCTCGACCCGCTCCCCTACCAGCAGCGGCCCGCGCAGCTCGCTCTCTCGGGGCGGAACCTGCGCCCCCGCATGCTGATCGCGGACGTCGTCGGCCTCGGCAAGACCCTGGAGATCGGACTCACTCTCGCGGAGCTCATCCGCCGCGGCCGCGGCGAGCGGATCCTCGTCGTGACCCCGCAGCACGTCCTGGAGCAGTTCCAGCACGAGCTGTGGACACGGTTCGCCATTCCGCTGATCCGCCTCGACTCCGCGGGCATCGAGCGGATCCAGCGGGAGATCCCGGCCGGCCGCAACCCCTTCACGTTCTTCAAGCGCGTGATCGTCTCGATCGACACCCTCAAGAACACCGATCAGTACAAGCACCACCTGGAGCACATCCGGTGGGACGCCGTCGTCATCGACGAGTCGCACAACCTGATCAACCGCGGTTCGCTGCGCAACCAGCTCGCGCAGCTCCTCGCCCCGCAGACGGACGCCCTCATCCTCGCCAGCGCCACCCCGCACAACGGCAACGCCCGCTCGTTCGCCGAGCTGATCGCCCTGCTCGACCCGGCGGCGATCCGTGACCCGGAGCGGTACTCGGCCGAGGACATCAAGCACCTGTTCATCCGCCGTACCAAGGTCAGCGCCGAGGTACGGGAGAAGATGTCCGGCCAGTGGGCCGACCGGGGCCCGTCCGAGTCGGTGCACTGCCCGGCGACCCCGGCCGAGGAGAAGATCTTCGACGAGCTGGCCCGGGTCTGGCTGCCCGCCGAGGGCCGCTCGGTGAGCGACGTCCCGCTCTTCCCGTACACCCTGCTCAAGTCCTTCCTCTCCTCGCACGCCGCCCTGAGCTCCACGGTCGAGACCCGGATCAGGACGCTGGAGAAGAAGAACGACCCGGACGCGACGGGCGCCGAACTGGCCGCCCTCCAGCGTCTGCGTGAGCTGGCGGCCGATCTGACCGCTCAGGATTCCGGCAAGTTCACCGCTCTCGTCGAGCAGTTGAAGGCGATCGGCGTCGGACCGCGCAGCGAGACACGCGTGGTGGTCTTCTCCGAGCGTGTCCAGACCCTGGAGTGGCTGCGGTCCGCCGTGCCGGCCGCGCTCGGTTTCAAGGGCAAGGCCCTGGAGGAAGCGGCCCGCGTGATGCACGGCGGCCTCTCCGACGAGCAGCAGATGCAGTGCATCGAGGACTTCGGCCTCGCCGACGCACCCGTACGCATCCTCTTCACCGGCGATGTGGCGTCCGAGGGTGTCAACCTCCACCGGCAGTGCCATCAGCTCATCCACTACGACGTTCCGTGGTCGCTGATCCGCATCGAGCAGCGCAACGGCCGTATCGACCGTTACGGGCAGGTCCACAAGCCGCAGTTCCGCGCCCTGATCCTGACCAGCGAGGTGGACGGCGCGAAGGACGACCGCACGGTCGCCGAGCGACTCCTCGAACGGGAGGACGAGGCACACCGCTCGCTCGGCACGGCGGAGGCGGTCTCCGGCCTGTACCGCGCGGAGGCCGAGGAGAAGTCGCTGATCCAGGACCTGCTCAAGGGCCGGACGGTCGACGAGTCGCTCCAGCACACCGCCGACGAGGCGGGCGGCGCGGACGATTTCCTGGCCGGCTTCTTCGCCCAGGTCGACGACGTGTCCGCCGAGCCCGCCGTCGCGTCCCCCGCGCCGGACGGTTCCTCGGCCGCCCCGCCGAAGGCCCACGTGCCCCGCCTCTTCACGACCACCCGCGAGTTCGTCGACGAGGCCGTACGGGAGGTCTTCCCGGACGCCCAGCAGTCCCTCGGGATGGACCGCGACCCGGAGAACGGCCTGATCTCCTTCAAACCCCCGGCCGACCTGGTGCACCGGCTGAAGGCGCTGCCGCCCGACTACCGCCGCGAACAGCGCCTGAGCGAGCGACTGCTCGTCACCCTCAACCGCAAGCTGGCCGACCGCGCCCTCGTACGGGCCCGCGAGTCGGGCACCTCCAGCTGGCCGGAGATCTCCCTGCTCACCGACCTCCACCCCGTGGTGGAGTGGCTGACCGACAAGGTCCTCGTGAAGCTGGGCCGCCAGGAGGCCCCCGTCGTCACGGCCGACGTCGACGCTCCCGTATATCTCGTGCAGGGCATCTACTCCAACGCCCTCGGCCGCCCGACGGTCGTGAAGTGGATGGCCGTCACCGGCGAGCACGTCACGGACGACATGGTGGGGACACTGCGCGAGGCAGGCATCGGCCCCACGATGGCCAACCCGCTGCGGTCCCACGACTCCGACAGCCTGCGGGCCGGCATCCCGGCCGCCCTGGAGGCAGCCGAGGCCTTCCTCTCGCGCCACAGCTCGGAGTGGGACAAGGCACTCCTCGCCCCGATCGAGGAGTACCGGCAGCGCCTGGGCCAGTGGGAACAACCCACCCTCGCGGGCGAGGAGACCAAGGACGACCTCTCCCGCCTCGCCGACTCCCTGCTGACGACGGGCCGGCCCATGCTGCGTGTCCTGGCCGTCCTCGACTCCGCCCACGGCTCCGCCGCGCACGCCTAGGAGAATCCCCATGACGTACGACTCCCTGGTCAACCGCGGTGACTACTTCTCCGCGCACTACCTGGCCGAGGTCTTCCCGAAGGACCTCAAGTCCGGGCTCCTCGCGGCCTGGAAGACCCGCGAGGAGGAGGCCAAGTCCGCGGACTCCGCAGATCACGAACCGGACCCGGACGCCCTCCCGGTGACCCCTCGTCTGGGTCTGCGCGCCCTGCGCCGCCCGTACTTCCGCACCCGCGCCTTCTTCGCGGAGGCAGCGGTCACGCACGATGACGCGACGACGTACGACGCACCCGAGTGGCGCGAACGCGCGACCGCTCTCAACGCCTCCGTCCTCCGCGCCCTCGGTTATGACGCCAAGCCCCGGACTCTGCCGGTTTCCCGTGCGGACCACACGTACGAGATCCCCGTCGCGCACGCCGAACCGGGGCTGGTGGCCGTCGACTGCGGCTGGGCCGCCGAGCCGGACGCGGCCCTGGACGCGGACGGCTCCGGCCGCCTCCTCACCCCCGTACAGCTGGACGCGTCCACCTCCCTCCGCACGGGCTCGAAGCTCGCCTCGTTCCTCTTCGCGAGCGAGGACGCGCCCCGTTACGTGCTGCTGCTCGCCGGCGGCGTGATCGTCCTCGCGGACCGGGCGGCGTGGGGCGAGGGCCGCTACCTGGCGGCCTCCCTGGACACGGCCCTGGACCGCAACAACACCAAGGACGGCCAGGAACTCGACACCCTGGCAGCCCTGTTCGGCGCGGACTCGCTGCGCACTCCGGAGGAAGGCGGCGAGAACCCCCTCTCAGGGCTCGTCGACAAGTCCACGAAGCATGCCGTGGGCGTCTCGTCCGAACTCCGGGACGGCCTGCGCGAGTCGGTGGAACTCATCGCGAACGAGGTCCTGGCACGGATCACCGGCCATGACGGCGTCCGCCTGGAGGACGTGAAGGAACTCCCGGAACTTTCGCGGCAGTTGACCCGCGAGTCGCTTCGCTACCTGTACCGCATCCTGTTCCTCCTGTACGCGGAGGCCCGCCCGGAGCTGGGCATCCTGCCGTCCGACTACCCGGAGTACCACCAGGGGTACGGCCTCGGCCGCCTGGGCGAACTCGTCGCGGAGCGGGATCTGGTGGGCGAGAAGGCCCGCGAGGGTGTCTACCTGTACGAGTCCCTGGACCTGCTCTTCAGCAAGGTCCAGGAGGGCTACCGGCCGCGCCGCACGCACGGGGTGGGTGCCAAGGACTCCGAAGGCGTCGGCCTCCGCTTCGAGCCCCTTCACTCGAAGCTCTTCGAACCGGAGTCGATCCGCCTGATCGGCGCGGAGTCGGTCAAGGACCCCCGCCACGACGACGACTCGGACGACGGCCCGCGCTACCTGGACACCCGCCTCCGCAACGCCACCCTGTACAAGGTCCTGCGGAAGCTGATGCTCACCCGGGGCAGGAAGGGCGAGCGCGGCGGCTTCATCTCGTACGCGCAGCTCGGCATCAACCAGCTGGGCGCGGTGTACGAGGGGCTGATGTCGTACGCGGGCTTCATCGCGGGCGAAGAACTGTACGAGGTCGCGAAGAACGGCGACCCGAAGGACGGTTCCTGGCTGATCCCGTCCTCGAAGGCCGACGAGTACGCGGATTCCGTCTTCGTACGCCGCCGGGACGAGGAGACGGGCGCCGATGTCCGGGTCCGGTACCGACCGGATTCGTTCGTCTACCGCCTCTCCGGCCGCGACCGCCAGACCTCGGCCTCGTACTACACGCCGGAATCCCTGACGAAGGTCACCGTCCAGCTGGCCCTGCAGCACCGCCTGGACCAGGACGACACGGTCACGAAGGCCCGGGAACTCCTGGACTGGAAGATCTGCGAGCCGGCCCTCGGATCGGGCGCGTTCCTCAACGAGGCCATCAACCAGGTCGCGTCGGAGTACCTGCGCCGCCGCCAGGACGAGACCGGCACGGCGATCGACACCGAGCAGTACCCGGTGGAGCTCCAGAAGGCCAAGGCATACATCGCGCTGCACAACTCGTACGGCGTGGACCTCAACTCGACGGCCGTCGAACTGGCCGAGGTCTCGCTGTGGCTGAACACGATGCACCCGGGCATGGAGGCGCCTTGGTTCGGCCTCCATCTTCGGCGGGGCAACTCGCTGATCGGCGGCCGTCGGGAGATCTACTCCGCGGACCGCCTGAAGAAGGGCGGCTGGCTGGGCGCGACGCCGGAACGCTTCCCTCTTGCGGAGGCCTCGACCGGGCTTCCCTCGGGTTCCGTCCACCACTTCCTGCTCCCGGCGAAGGAGTGGGGCGCGGTCGCCGCCGAGAAGGAGGCGAAGGCCCTGGCCCCGGAGGAGGCGAAGGCCCTCGGCGCCTGGCGCAAGGCGATCACGAAGTCGCCGAGCACGAAGCAGACGGCCCGGCTCCAGGGGCTCGCACGTCGGGCGGAGTACCTGTGGCAGCTGGTGGTGCGCCGTCTGGAGATCTCCGAGCGCGACATCAGCCGCAAGATCGACGTCTGGGGTGCGGAGCCGAAGTGGCTGCGGCAGCCGGTGGAGGCGGTGCAGCGAGAAGAGGTTCTGGCGGACCTTGAGGCGGTGGACACCCCGTACTGGCGGCTGAAGACACTGATGGACGCGTGGTGCGCACTGTGGTTCTGGCCGGTTCAGGAGGCGTCGCTGCTGAATGGCACGAACCCCCGTTACCGGCAGGCGGCGGAGCTGGCGGAGCAGTCGGCCGCGTACGAGGTGGCCGTCTCGGGGGCGGAGACGGAGGCCGAGGCGGAGGACGAGGACGACAGCGCCGGTGTCCTGATGTCCTGGGAGGAGGATGCACTCCCCGGTTTCGACACGGAGGCCAAGCAGCTCTCCTTGACCCAGGAGGCCGTGGCCAAGCGCCGGATGGGCCGCCGCAAGGAGTCGATTACTGAACGGCGCCGCGAGGTGATCCCGCTGGCGAACCTGGACGACTGGCTGGACTTCGCGGAGTCGCTGCTGGGACGCAGGATGTGCCTGCGGAGTCGTTGATCGCGGAGTTCGAGTCGCTTACGGAGCTGACGCCGTACGAGGATGCGCTGCCGGATCTGATGGGGATGGACCGGTCGTACTGGCTGGAGTCCCGGTTCCCTTGGGCGGCCCGGTCGAAGGACATCGCCACTCAGCAGGGGTTCTTCCACTGGGAGTTGGAGTACGCGCAGGTCTTCGAGCGGGGCGGGTACGACTTGCAGGTGGGGAATCCGCCTTGGGTTCGGCCAACATGGCAGGAACCTTTGGTTCTAGCAGAGTTGGACCCGTGGTTCACGCTGGCCAATAAGCCGACAGCGAGCGATTGGAGACTGCGCAAAGACGAGATGTTGCGGACTTCATCCCTGGAGTTCTTCCTCGAAGAACTCGCACTGAACGCCGCCACGACCGCAGTACTCGGATCACCAACAACCTACCCCTTGCTCCAGGGCACACAGCCCGACCTCTACCGAACGTTCATGTGTCGAGTCTGGAACAACTTGGGGCCGCTCGGCGCGGCCGGAATGATTCACCCTGACACACACTTCAGCGGCGCAAAGGAAGGGGCCCTGCGGGCGGCCTCATACCAGCACCTCAGAATCCACGCCGACTTCGTCAACAGAGGCAATCGTTTCTTCCCTCCGCCCGTACACCGAAACAAGCACTTCGGCATGCACATCTACGGTGGCGCCAGAACCCCTAACTTTGCCCACCTTAGTTGGCTGGTTGATCCCACAACACTTGCGGAATCGCTTCGACACCCTTCCCAGGGTCCTGTCCCGGGCATCAGATTCAATGACGACTGGGATGCCCGACCCCACCAAGCACGCGTCATTAAGGTTGATAGCAAGGTCTTGGAGGATTGGAACAGGCTTGCCGGAAATGGCGATGAAACCCCCGCTTCCCAGGCCCCCCTACTTTATCCCGTCACCCTCGACGAACAAGAAGCGATTCAGGCTCTATCAGCAACCGAGTCACGCCTGCTCGAATTCAACCCACAGATTAGTGGTGGGTTCCACGAGGCAAGTGATAGGCAAGACGGCATCATCCGGTGGGAAACGACAACCCCCAACACGCTGAGCGACGTCGTACTGCAAGGCCCACATTTCTCCATCGCCACTCCATTTAACAAGCAGCCTAATATCCCTTGCCGCAGCAACCTGGATTACTCGGCGTGGGATATCACCACCCTCCCCAGCAATGCAATTCCGACAACAAACTACATTCGATCATGTAGTGACGACCGCTTCATTGACGCCCAGGACGAATGGAATGGGCGCCCATATTCGCAATATTTCCGAATGGCCTGGCGGGAAATGGTCCCCCCCTCCAACGAACGCAGCCTCTTCGCCACCCTAATTCCACCAGGTCCCACACATGTCCACGCCGTACGCAGCATGGCACTCGGGTCTAACAGGCTCACTGCTCTAGCTTCAGGATTCTGGGCCAGCCTCCCCATTGACTACCTACTCAGGATCACCGGCAGGGGCCACCTTGACGCTGGCGAGGCCCGTAAGATGCCGATGGGAGGCACCAACCACCCATTGGCTGACGCCCTACTCCTGCGGACACTGCGCCTAAACTGTCTGACTAACGCCTACGCCCCCCTGTGGCAAGAGCTGTTCCATCCCACGTGGCCGGGTTACGAAGATTGGGCGCACAAATGGCCGCAACTCCGGCCCCTAACCGCCCACATCACCCAAGCGTGGGACAGCAGCACACCGCTTCGTACGGAATATGAGCGCCGGGCTTCGCTAGTCGAGTTGGATGCACTCACATGCGTGTGGTTGGGCATCACCGCAGATCAGTTCTTGGCGATCTACAAGTCTCGCTACCCAATCCTCGCAGAGCGCGAAGCAGCCATGTACTTCGACTCGCATGGCCGCAAGATTGCTGCTGACCCTTATGCGTTCGGGCACGGCCAGACCAAGGCGACCTACCCGGCGCTCCTCGACCACCTGGGCAACCCGGCCACCACCCCGCCGCCCGAGGGATACACAGCGCCCTTCTACAAGGCCAATCGCGAGACCGAGATGCGGGCCGCGCACGCGCACTTCTCCGCTCGGCTCGACGCGGAGATCGCGGCCGGACGGTGGACACCGCCGGTGAAGGCCGACGCGTAGGAACGCGGACGGGCCGCACCAACCGAGTTTGGCGCGGCCCGTGTTGTCGTACAGGTCAGTGCGACGCGAAGGCGACGAACGCCACCCACTGCTCCGCGCCGAAGCTCAGCATGGCCCCGGCCTTGTTCTTCGAGTCACGGACATGCGTCGAACGGGCGGCGTTCGCCACCTCTACGCACTCGCCGCCTGCGCCACTGCTGTAGCTGCTCTTGAACCAGGCCGATTCCGGCACAGGCCGCACAGGCTCTGTCGTGTTCATACCTCTCCCAGCGCCTTCTCGATGACGTTCAACGACTCACGTGGGGTGAGCGCCTGAGCCCTGAGGAGCCCGTACTGACTTGCGCGCGGTGTACAGACGGCTGTCCTGGTGCGCTTCCACGTAAGCCATCCTCCGCGCTTCCTTTGTCTCGATCAAGGTGAACGAAACGCCAAGCCCTGCATGTTCCTCAAGGCGGGTCGGCATCACCTGGATCGAAACATTGTGCCGCTGGGCAGCCAGCAGGATCTGCTCGAACGGGCCGCACCAACCGAGGTTGGCGCGGCCCGTGTTGTCGTACAGGTCAGTGCGACGCGAAGGCGACGAACGCCACCCACTGCTCCGCGCCGAAGCTCAGCATGGCCCCGGCCTTGTTCTTCGAGTCACGGACATGCGTCGAACGGGCGGCGTTCGCCACCTCTACGCACTCGCCACCCGATCCGGTGCTGTAACTGCTCTTGAACCACGCCGACTCAGGCACGGTTCCGGCAGGCTCTTCGGTGTTCATGCATCTCCCAGCAGCTTCTCAATGAGGGTCAGCGTCTCGCGCGGAGTGAGCGCCTGAGCCCTGAGGATGCCGTACTGCTCCTCAAGTTCTCGGACCGGCTTTCGCTCTGTGTACAGACGACTGTCCTTGTACCCCTCCACGTAGGCGATCCTCCGCCCCTCTCGCGTTTCGATCAAGGTGAAGGGGCCTTCGAGTCCAGCGTGCTCCTCCACCTCGGTCGGCATCATCTGGATTTCGACATTGCGCCGCTGCCCGCAGAGGATGAGCTGCTCCAGCTGACCGCGCATGACGGCCCGTCCCCCGAACGGGCGGCGCAAGAGCGACTCCTCAATGACGAAGCTGATGGTGGGCAGCGGCGTTCGCGCGAAGATAGCTTGTCGGGCCAGACGCGCCGAGACTCGTTGCTCGGCGGTCTCCTCGGACAGCAACGGTCGCCACATGGCACAGACAGCCCGTGCGTACTCCTCGGTCTGCAACAGCCCCGGAACAGCCTTCGTCGCATACACATGCAACTCAACGGCCTCCCTCTCCAGCTTCGCCGCACCCCGGAAGAACGCCGGGTACTGCGCCCGCGCGACCTCCTCCTTCATCTCCTTCAAGATGCCGCGCGCCCCAAGCAGCTCATCCGCCTGATCGATGAACTTCGGTGGCGGGATCCGCCGCCCCTGCTCGTACGCCGCGATGGTCGCTGCCGAGTACCCCGTCCTCGCCCCGAACTCCGCCCGGTCCAGCCCAGCCCACTCCCGGAACCGCTTCAACTGCCTGCCGAACACCTGGAGGATGCCTGTCGCCCCCTGCTCGGCCTCGTAACCGGCTTCCACTTCCCGATCGTCCATGATCCGCGCCTCCCACGCCCAACGCCCAACGCACCGGCTGTCCCGCCAGTCACGCCCCGTACCGCCCACACCCTCCGCACCGACGCATACAGCCCGCACCCGTCCGCGCGTCACTCCTGGTCGACGGTACTCACGCAACGCCACCGTTGGCGGCATGAAGTCCACAACTCACCCCATCCAGCCGGGGGCCGAAATCAACCCCGCCGCGCAGGAGTTCGACATGCGCTTCACGTCCACCCCGCGCGGCGCCCGGCTCGCCCGGCGTCTCGTCTCGCACCGGCTCCACGAGTGGGGCCACCCGTACAACACGACCACCAACGACACCGTCACCCTCATCGCCGCCGAGCTTGCCGCGAACGCCGTGCGCCACGGCCACATCCCCGGCCGGGACTTCCGTCTACGCCTTGCCACCAGCACTGTCGACGACGCCACGACCATCCGCATCGAGGTCACCGACACCCGCACCGAGCGGATGCCCGCACTCACCACCCCTTCACCGGACGCCGAAGCCGGCCGAGGCCTGCTCCTCGTGGCGGCCCTCGCGACCCACTGGGGCACCACACCCCGCGTGACCGCCCCCGGCAAGATCGTCTGGGCGAAACTCGTTGTCCGTAATGAGGTACAGACTGTTTCCAGAGTCCCCAACTGACCTGGAGGTTCTTCTCCTTGGCCAAGCGCAAGCAGCGCAATGCCACCCGCCGGCGCGTCGGATACCTCTTCGTGCACGGCATCGGGAGCCGGGAGCCGGGAGCCGGGCACGACTCCGGAGTGGGGCCGGACCACCTGCAACGCCATCCGTGACGTGCACGGCGAGCAGGTCCTCTCCTGTAAGGACCAGCCCCTGACGGCCCCGGCCGAGGACGCCGCGACCCGGCACGCCGAAGTCGTCGCCCCTCCCTCGGCGGAGGCGCGAGCCCTCGCGCGCTGTTCGCCAGGGCACTCCGGGCCGACACGCTCACCCCACTGGTCGGCCCTCCGCCCGCACCCCACACTGGTGTGTGTGACCTACCGTCACCCGGGTCCCGAAGAGTCATGCTCGGCGCCGAACACGGGCAGAACCGGAAGGGGCTGGAAGGGGCTGGAAGGGGACGGTTCCCGATGGCCACCGCCGAGGTGTCCTGCGGCACCTTCCGCAGTTGGGGAACGGGCGACGACACGACCGTGCGGGCGCACTCCACACGAAGAGCCCCCGGCCGACGAGTCGACCGCGCCCCGTCACGCCGTACGCCCCGCCCGGGGCGCCGAACCGTACCTGTGGCTCGCGGCAGGGAACAGGCTGAGAACCCTCGTACGCGGGGTCAGCGGCGAGACGCCGGTATCTCGTCGCCTCGCAGCACGCTCACGGCGTTCACTCCCCCATCGCGGGTGCGAGCACGACGCTTCGCCCGTGTCTTACCGACAAGGCAGAAGACCGCTCCCGGTGCAACCAGGAGGGTGCAGAAACTGGCGGTGGTGAGCCCGCCGCCGGCCATGAGGATCGCCCACAGGATCCAAACGGCCACGAGAGCGGGAATGGCGGCGGTGAGCCATAGGAGGCTCCTGACCACGAGTGACCTTCCGCGTGATCCTGACGGTTCGGCGAAGCGTGGGTTGCCCTGCCTTGTGATCTGCACCGGCCGAATGTACATGTCACCTTCACGGGAAGCATACCGATCCCCACGTGACCTTGCGCACTCCGATCTCACACAACCGGGATGCCACGTTCCGGTTTGCTGTCGAGACTCGGCCGACTCAAGTTGATCAGGCGCCTGTCTTCGACTGATGCTGACCAGCCGGGCGACCGGATTGCATCAAGAAATTTGCGCCAGCAACGAATTGAACGCGATTTTCCAGTTACATGACACCTTGCAAGACATTCACAACTCGCTCTAAGGTCCGTGCCAATCCAGAGGTGATCGACACGAGGGGGCGTGCGGCACTTCGACACCCGTTGCTGGCGGAGCCTGGGGAGCTCCGCGTCTCGGCCATGCGAGAGGCGAGGCCGTCTCCTTTTCTGTGCGGCAGTTGCGGCGTTCACGCAGCCCTACTTGCTACTTGACCGAGCCCGCGCACAGCGGTTCGCGCTGGGCTCTCGCAACTGGGGCGCAACTTCAACTGGCGGGCTGCGCCTGCCCACTTCCACGAGAGCGATATGAACAGACCGATATGGACCGTGGTGGCTGCCGCGGTGATGGCCTTGGCCATGGGGGCGGCGCCGGCGGTGGCCGGCACACCCTCCCCCGATGCTCCGTCAGCTCCCGCGGCGAACGGACCGATTGATCCGCAGTTGTACGAGCTTGCGGCCAAGCGGGGCACGGCTCGCGTCAATGTCGTGACGGAAGAGCGAGCGGACCTCTCCAGCGCATCCGCTGCGGGCAGGACGATGCAGAAGTTCCAGAAGCTGCCGATGGTCACGCTCCAGGTCGACAAGAGCGGCCTCGACGCCCTCGCCACCAAGGCCGGCGTGGTGAGCGTGACGGAGGACACCCTCTCGGAGCCCACCCTGGACACCAGCGTGCCCTTCATCGGTGGCGATCAGGCCATCAAGAATGGCAAAACCGGCAAAGGCAGCGCAATTGCCATCATCGACACGGGAGTGGCGGTAAAGCACCCGTTCCTCCAGGGACGTGTGATCTCCGAGGCGTGCTTCTCGCCGATCGACCCCGCGTACTCCGCCACGAGCCTGTGCCCCGGAGGAACAGAGGCCGAGGAAGGGCCGGGGACGGCCGACTCCGAGGTCGGCCCCTGTGCCACCATCACCGAGTGCGAGCACGGAACACATGTCGCGGGCATCGCGGCCGGCGACGGAACCGGCATCGTCGGAGCTCCCCTCTCGGGCGTTGCGCCGGATGCCGCCGTGATCGCCATTCAGGTGTACAGCAAGCTGGATTCCCCCGACTACTGCGGTGAGGGCAACACGCCCTGCGTGAAGAGCTTCAGCAGCGCTCAAGTCGCCGCGCTGGAGAAGGTTCTGCAACTTCAGCAGGCCGGAACTCCGATCATCGCCGCGAACCTCAGCCTCGGCGGTGGGCAGTACAGCTCTCCCTGCGGCTCCGACATACGCAAGCCCATGATCGACGCGCTGCTCGGAGCCGGAGTCGCCACCGTCGTCGCAGCAGGCAACAACGGTTTCAGCAACAGGGTCAACAGCCCCGCCTGTGTCGACAGCGCAGTCAGCGTCGGTTCCTCGACCTACAGCGACACAGTCTCGGAGTTCTCCAACCGCGGCGCCCTGCTCGACCTGTTCGCGCCGGGCGAAGGGATCGTCTCCTCGGTGCGCAAGGGTGCCTACGCGGCCGAGAGCGGAACCTCGATGTCGGCGCCTCACGTGGCCGGCGCACTTGCCGTCATGCGTCAGACGTATCCCACCAAGACCATCGCCGAACTCGAGCAGCTGCTCAAGTCGACCGGCAAGCCCATCGTCGACGGGACGGTGACCACCCCCCGTCTGGACATAGGCAAGGCTCTGGGGGAGAGCGAGCCGACACCACCGCCTACGCCAGACGCCAAGCCGCTGGCGTCACACATCAGCAACGGCAAGGCCTACACCATCCCCGATCCGGGAATCGTGCAGTCACCGGTGACCGTCTCCGGGGTGACGGGCAAGGCGTCCAAGTCGCTCCAGGTGCATGTGAACCTGACGCACGACTGGCACCCCGAGGTCAAGATCGACCTGATCGCCCCGGACGGCAAGTCCTACCCGCTCAAGGCAACTGGCGGAAGCCAGACCCAAGGTGCACTGAGCGCGACGTACTCCGTCGACGCCAGTGCATCCCCCGCCGGCGGCACTTGGAAGCTTCAGGTGGAGGACCGCTCCGCGGGCGGTGTCGGCACGCTCCAGAGCTGGACCCTGATCCCGAATTCGTTCGCGCAGAAGGGAACCGTCGCGATCCCGGATGCCGGCACACTCGACTCGACCATTGCCGTAGCCGGCCTGCCCGGCGCGGCCTCCGGGACACTGCAGGTGCAGGTGGACGCCGTCCACGAGTGGTCCGGGGACCTCAAGGTCGACCTGATCGCTCCTGACGGGAAGTCCTACGGGGTCAAGTCCACCTCCGCCACTGACTCACCGGTCAGCGGCACCTACACGGTAGACGCCCACACCTCTCCCGCGAATGGGACCTGGACGCTGCGGGTCCAGGACACATCGGCCGGCGCCGTCGGCTCGCTGAAGGGCTGGTCGCTCGACTTCCCGTCGCACGAGAGCCAGACCCCTGTCGCCCTGCCCGACGCCGACTACGTACGTTCGCCGATGACGGTCAGCGGACTCACGGGCAGCGCTCCCAAGGAACTCAAGGTGTACGTCGAAATCACCCATGGATGGATCGGCGATCTGGCAATCCGCCTGGTCGACCCGAACGGCGAGCTGCATTTGCTCAAGCCGGATTCTTCATCGGAGTCGGGCGGCACTCTTCAGCACATTTACACGGTGGATGTCAGTACAGCACCGGCATCCGGCACCTGGAACCTCAGCATAGATGACACGGACACGGGTTCCACCGGCACACTGAACGGTTGGTCTCTGACTTTCTGACCGCTTTCACCTGCACAATGAGATGAGAAGGACGGCTCGATCCGGTAATCCGGACGAGCCGTCCTTTCATTCTTCAGAATGGCAACGTTGTCGGGACATGCAAGCTCAGATCTAGCTCAATCAATTGCGATTTCTTCACAACGGGCCGGACGTCGTGCAAGAATTCATTTCAAGGCGTAGTTCCAATGGGGAGCGCGTACTAATTGTGGGGGCACAATGTCCGTTCGTACCAGAGTTGCGGTCGGCGCAGTCAGCAGCATCCTGATCCTTGGCGGTGCGGCTTCGCCGGCGCTCGCGGACACGGACGTTCCGGTCGACGCACCAGTGATCGCAGAGGGCTCGACGATCGTGCCGGACGAGCTCGGCGACGCACCGTCCGGAGGAGGAGAGGTCCTCAGCGGTATCGAGTCCATCGACGAGCTGAACGAGGAGCTCGACCTGCCCAGCCAGGTGGATGGGCCGGACCTTCCCGATGAGCCCATCACCGGCACGGAAGACCTCTCCTCGCCCACCGGGCTGTACTGCGGCAGCCCCTACAACTTCGTGCACATCTCCAAGAACCTGAAGAACACGATGGCCGTCAAGTACAGCACGTTCGTGCAGAACAACCGCAGCAGCACCATGGACTTCAAGTTCACGACGAAGAAGTCCGGCACGACCGAGATCGGCGCTTCCGTCAGCATCGGCGGCGAGGCCAAGGTCCTGTGGCTGGGGAAGATCAAGACCGAGGTCACCGCGTCGGCCAAGAAGTCCTGGACCTCCGAGCTGGGAGTCGAGGCATACGGCAAGGTCAAGGCACACAAGACCGTGTACGGCGACTACGGCATCAAGAGGGAGAAGGTGTACGGCTACATAGCCCGCGCCAACAGCAACTGCACTATCAGCAACAAGCAGTACATGACCGTCTGGGCCCCGTACCGTGAGGGCTGGGTCATCAGCGGCTGACCAGGCCCGTACACGAGAGGTGCCCCGGAGGCCTCAGGGCCTCCGGGGCACCCACTTGAGGAGATCAATGATGCGCAAAGTTGCATTCGTCGCCCCGGCGCTGCTCGCCCTATTTCTCTCGGCATGCTCATCCGAGGGTGGTGAGCCCACGAAGGAGGCGGAAGCAAAGCCGGCGTCCCCGCCTTCGGCCGTCGTTGAGCCCCTGGATCTGAGACTGCCGGAAAAGGCCGATTATTTGATCCCGGAAACTGCCGGAAAAGGCACTCGGGATATCGATTCCTTCGTGCCGGAAAAGGACGTCTACACCGTTCACGTGCGATGCGCCGGAAAGGGGAAGCTTTTCCTTCGGAGTGAGTCATCGGACCCGGTGAAAATCAAGTGCGGAGGCCCGGTGACCATCGGCAACGTCTTCATCGACAAGGGGGACGAGCAGAAATTGAAAGTTTCACCCGATGACGAGAAGACCTCATGGGCGCTCGCCATTTTGGACGGCAAGCAAAAACTCGCATCGTAAAACCTGGTGAGCGGGTTGCGCGAAGGTGTCCTGGCCGGGCGTAATCGCTGGGAGCTGCGCCCCGAGGGAACGCTGCTCGGCGCCCTCGGCGTGTCCGTGGTCCTGGGGCAGGCCGGCTCCCTCCACGCCCGGTGGAGAGCCATCGATCCGGCCGCACACCTGTGAGGCAGAATCAATGCGGGTCGATAGGAAGCCACTCCTGCGAGGGAACGGACGCGAGACATGTCACCGGAGGACAGCGGCACCAACCGCGCACCCCAGCCGAAGGACCAGCTGTCCCTGTACGGCCGCTATCTGGACGATGTGTCCGCCGAGGACAGCGGGGGCTTCCTGGTGGAGATCGGGGCGGGCGGTCGGAGCACCGATGTCGAGCTGGAGCGGCCCGACGAGGAGTCGGACATCGCGGATGAGCGGATCACGGCACCGTACGACCCGTCCAAGATCGAGATCCAGACCCTCAACCCGACGATCAACCTACTGATCTCCCGGCTGGTCAACGGGATGATCGACCTCGCCCCGGACTTTCAGCGCAAGGCGGGCATCTGGTCGGACGAGCAGCAGAGCCGTCTGATCGAGTCCCTGCTCCTGCGCATCCCCATCCCCTCCTTCTACGCCTCCGAACTCACCGACAGCTCCTGGGCCCAGGACAGTTCCTGGGCCATCGTCGACGGCATCCAGCGCCTCACCGCGATCGCGCGATTCATTGCCCCCGAGGCTCTGGCGAAGGCCGGGATACAGTCCGGACCGCTGAAGTTGCGCGGCCTGGAGTACCTCAAGGACGACTTCGAGGGCAAGGGGTACGACGATCTGTCGGGGCGCATGCAGATCCGTCTCAACGAGAGCCAGGTCGTCGTCCACCTCATCCGGCCGGGGACTCCCGACGAGGTCAAGTTCAACATCTTCGCCCGCATCAACACCGGCGGCCTCCCGCTGACCCGTCAGGAGATCCGGCACGCGCTCGTCCCCGGGCCGGCACGGCAGCTCCTGTCCACTCTCGCCGAATCGCCGGAGTTCGCCTCGGCCACCAGTCACGGCGTCTACAGCGAGCGGATGGCGGACCGCGAGATGGTGCTGCGCTATCTTGCCTTCCGACTCACCGATCCCAACCTGTTCCGGAGCCAGGACTTCGACCAGTTCCTCGCTCTCACCATGCGCCAGGTCAACCGGCTCACCGAGGACGAGCGAGAAGGGCACGGCCACGACTTCCGGCGGGCCATGGTCACGGCTGAGAAGATCTTCGAAAGCCATGCCTTCCGCAAGCAGTTCCCTGGTCAGACTCGGCGCTCCCCGGTCAACAAAGCCATCTTCGAGACGGTTTCGGTGAATCTGGCCGCTCTCTCGGACCGTGAACGATCTGCGCTGGTAACGTCCCGGGAACAGGTGGTCGAGGGTTTCCAGCAGCTCATGACCGACCGGGACTTCGAGCGGGCCGTGTCCGTGGGCACCGGCGACCGGGTCAAAGTGGTCGACCGCTTTGCCAAGGTCCGCGCACTCTTCCGCACCGTCCTGGAGAACAACGGGGGCAGCACGCAGTGATCGATCAGCTGTTTCTGAACAACTTCAAGGCGTTCCGGTCCGCCGGTATCCGGCTGGCCCCGGTCACGCTCCTCACAGGTCTCAACTCCTCGGGGAAGAGCACCGTTCTGCAGTCGCTGGCGCTCCTGCGCCAGTCGTACGACTCGGGCATCCTCATGTCCATCGACGGGGACACCGACAGCTACGGAGGTCTCCTCCTCGACGGCGATCTCGTCGAACTGGGCACCGGTCAGGACCTTCTGCACGAGGACTTCGTCTCCAAACCGCCGGGCGCGGACCCGAGGATCTCCATCGCGTTCACCACCACCGACGGGCAGCAGTACGGTTGGACCGCCCAATACGTACCCGAGCAGGACGTTCTGCCGCTCAACCTCGCCATCGGACCGAACGACTGGAGGGACACTCCTCTCTTCTCCCGGCGCTTCCAGTACCTCCAAGCCGATCGAATCACGCCCGCCACGACCTACCCCCGCTCGCACCACCAGGCGATCGGCCGCGGCTTCCTCGGCGCGCGCGGTGAGCACGCCGTGAACTTCATCCGGCACCACGCGCAGGACGTCGTGCCGGACGGTCACCCGCTCCGGCACCCGGCAGCCGGCGGGCACACCCTGCTCGACCAGGTCGTCGCGTGGATGCAGGAGCTGTGCCCCGGAGTCAACCTCGAAGCCTCGGAGATTCCCGGCATCGACTCGGTGAGTCTCAGCTTCGGGTTCGGCGGCACCGCCGGCCTGGACTCCACCCGGCGCCGGCGCCCGACGAACGTCGGCTTCGGCCTCACGTACGCCCTTCCCATCGTCGTGGCGTGTCTCACCGCCGGGCCCGGCAGCCTCATCCTGCTGGAGAACCCCGAGGCCCACCTCCACCCGCGCGGCCAGTCCCGTATGGCCTCCCTCATCGCCGCCGCGGCGTCAGCCGGTGCACAGCTCGTCGTCGAGACCCACAGCGACCACGTACTCGACGGGACCCGGCTCGCGGTCAAGCAGGGGCGGCTCGCGGCCGGGGACACCGCGGTGCACTTCTTCCGGGGCAACGGGGCCGGAGTAGAGATCATCACCCCGACGGTGGCCGAGGACGGATCGCTCTCCGAATGGCCGGAGGGCTTCTTCGACGAGTCGGAGAACACGCTCGACCAGCTGTTGGGCTGACCGCCCGCCTGTCAGTTCCGGAAGCCACAAGGGGGGCGCTTCATGGTGCTCATGTTCTTCAACGAGAAATCCTGCGTCTCCGACTGCTCGCAGGACGAGGCCGGGCAGGCCATGCGCGACTTCGTGAAGGTCTGCCAGGCGGTCAGGCGGGTGGACAACGGAGCGAGCCTCGTCAGCGAGGTCCGACTGGAGGACCTGGAGATCGCTCCCGGCTACTACCTCGCCCAGTGGCGGAACGAGAGCCGGAACCGGGACCACTGGCGGTTCATGCGGCTACTCAACCGCAAGTCCCCGCACTCCACTGTGCTACCGGCCCCTCCCGAGGATCAGGACGTCGAATACCGTCACGACGGTGACCGGGTTCTCGGGCTCGCCGCCGCCCATCTCATGGAGACGCTGGCCGTCAGCCTCCTTACCGCCCGGCCCTGGGAAGCCTCCTGGCTGAGCGTCGAGTACGTACGCGTCGACGAGGACGACGTCCAGGAGGACAGCGCGGAGGTCCGGCACGCCTCGACACCCGAGCACGTCGCGGAACACACGGACTGGATACGCGAGAGCGCCGCGAACGCCGTCACCTCCGGCACGCAGCTGTGGGAGGAACGCGAGATTCTTTTCGCCTCGCTCCAGTTCGCCCCTGGGGTGGAGGACAACCTGAGAAGCCTCCCGGGTATCTCCGTGACCTCGGTCCGGGCGGCGCTACTCTCGCTCAACGCGGCGGCCGAGGCATGGAAGCCCGGCGACTCGGAACCTGTCTGGCCCATCAAGGTGGTCCCCGAGAGTGACACGCGGATCAGACTCGGGCTGTGCGACTTCCCCGACGCGGACGGGGAGAAGCGGCTGTTCAGCCTCCACACCCGGTTCCGGCCGAGGCCCGGCCGCATCCACCTGCGCGTCGTCACCGAGGAGGGCCGCGTACGTATCGGCTACATCGGCCGGAAGCGTCTGGAGGAGGACGTTCCACGCAGCTCGCGGTGAGCTACCGCTTTGCGCTGCCCGGGCGGCGCCAGAGCTCGATGTCCTTCTTCCATGCCTTGTTGCCGCCGCCCGTCGGGCACCGGCTGTTGTAGCAGCGCCAGTACCAGTTCTCCTTCGCACCGCGCCTGATCTCGATGTCGTCCTGCCCGCACCGGGGGCACTTCGGTGGACGGGCGAAGATCTCGGCATGCTCGTGAGTGAGGATCTTGCGGGCGAAGTAGGCGCCGCGCATGGTGACCATCACCTCGCGGGTCCAGCTCTGCGACAGGGCGTTGAGGCTGCCGAGCATCACGGTCCTTTCGTCCACGACCACGATCTTCTGATGCATGACGTTCATCGGAACGACCTTGTGGACGACCGCACGCAGGTCCTCGACAAGAGACAGGTTCGCCGGCTTCTTCTGGAGCTGGTCACTGGGGTCGCGGACGAAAACGGTCACCCGTACCCCCCGGTCGACCGCCGCGCGCAGCTCCGGGAGGATCATCCGGACGCGCCTGGCCACCCAGGGGGTCCACAGCCACAGGGATGTCCGCGCGCTTCTGATGGCGGCGACGAAGGATGCGTAGAACGTCGTCTCGTCGTCGACATCACTGACCTCCACGTGCCGTGAGAGGACCTCCGCCAGACGGTCGCCGAACTCCCCGCGTGGAACGTCCAGTTCGGGTGGCGTGATCAGAGAGTTGGCGGGGAGGACCCGCACTCCGGGCGAGCCGATGAGGGCGTGCAGCCGTCCGAACGGTGAGTCCGGCGCCCTCCGTGCCACCTCCCGGATGCGTGTGCCGCTCGCGATGACGTACACACGAGTCTGTACACGGGTCACAGCCACGTTGAACAGCCTGATCCCGCTGCGCATCCAGTCGCTCGCCTCCGGTGCGCGCGATGCCTTCGCCATCCACAGCGGCCGGCTGTGCTCGCCCTCGACGGTGTCGAAGACGACGATGGGGAACTCCCGTCCCTGGAACCGGTGCGCGGTGCCGACCTCGGCGCTCGGACCACCATCCCGTTCGATGTCGCGCAGCGCCTCCAGCGTGGCCTCGGCCTGGTCTCCGTACGGGGTCACGACGCCCGTGGTCTCACCGTCCCCGCCGTGCAGATCGACCAGGGCCCGGGCGATGAGCGGGCCCGCGGGCCACCAGCCCTTGCTGGGGCCCGTGAGATGGACATGGGCGAGTTCGTGGAGCCCGTCGGTGTCGATGAGGACGATCTCCGGGTCCTCGGGGCTCCTGGAACTCCGTACGACGGGGCCGGCCTGGAGCACACCGCCGTAGGCCAGGCCGTTCACGAGACCCATCACGGCATGGCCGAACCGGTTCTGGGTCACCAGAGTCGTACAGGCGGGATGTGCCCGCGCTGCCGCCGGGTCGGTGATACCGCAGTGCTGGAACACGTCCGGAACCAGCCAGCGCTGGATATCAGGGCGCCTTTTGTCCTTCAGCGCTCGGGGGACGACCGGGCCCAGCTGCATGAAGTCGCCGAGGAGCACGGCCGCCTGCTGGGCGTGGGAGACGGCGAGCAGGACCTCGGGCAGGGAGGCGGCGCCAACCTCGTCGATGAGGACCACGTCGTAGTTGCCGGAGAAGACATGCCGGTTGGTACGGAAACGGGCCAGGGTCGTGGCGACGAGACGGGCGTTCTTGATGATCTCGCCCTGCGCGTCGCGGGCGAGGCGCTCGTACTCCTCCTGGATCTTCTTGTACCGCTCCTCCAGCGAGCCCTTCCGAGCCGCTTCGGCGGCAACGACGGGACGCAGAGCCTCAGCCTTCTCGTGCCGGGCCGGCCAGCCCTGTTCATCGGCTGTGGCGATGAGTGCCTCGGCGAGGTGCGCGCGCCCGGCTTCGTCCTCGGCCGTGGCGAGAGCCGTACGAAATTCGCCCAGCGACCGGGTCAGGGTGCGGTGGCGGGCGGCGGTGGCGCGCGCCGCCTTGTCACGTCGGTCGATCTCGGTGTCGGAGAAGGGGATCGCCCGAGTCATCTCGTCGGCCTGGACCGCGATCTGGGCCCGGCGGCGATCCGCGATGTCGCGGGCCTTGAGGGCATGGTCGTGTGCCTCTCGGAATTGGACTCCCGCCTCACCGCACGCGGCCTGGGCGTCGGTTCGCTCAGCTCGTGAACGCAGCTTGGCGAACCCTGTCCGGTTCTCGACCTCGCGCAGGGCGCGCTGCGTCTCGCGCAGCCGCTCCTGGCTCTGCAGAGCGGCGGACTCGGCTGCCGTGGCAGCGTGTTCCACCCCGTCGGCCTCGTTGAGGAGGGCATCGACCTGCTTCCAGAGGTGGCGGGAGTCCTCGGTGTCGTCCCGGTCCTTCAGCGCCCTGTTCAGCTCCTGCTCGGCCGCCGCCAGGCTCTGGCCGACCTCCCGGGCGGCCTTCTTCAGTTCCGATACCCGTACATCGCGCGATGCCGCATCACCGAACGGCTCGGTCAGCAAGCCCCTGGCCTGCGCATAGGCCTCCGCGTCGAACCGTACAAGGCCCGCCTCCAGCTCCGCCAGATCCTCCGCGCGGCTTCGGATGTCCAGCAGTTCCACTGACACCCGGGCACGCCGGCCCTCGACGTCGGCCAGCCGGGCCCGGACCATGAGAGGAAGGGACACGTGCGGGTCGTCGGCGATCTCCTTCAGCTGGGGCGGTCCCACGCGGACGATGTCTCCGCTGTTGTGGCGGTGTCCCCTCAGGACCCCCTTCAGGGCGTTGTCCACAGCGATGTTGGTCGCGGAGACAAGCAGAATCTTCTTGCCTGCGGTGATCAGATCGCCGATGGCCAGTGTGAGCACCATCGTCTTGCCTGTGCCGGGTGGCCCCCACACGAGGCGTACGCCGGTCCCCAGGCAGGCCCGGTACGCCTCCTTCTGCTCGGGAAAGAGGCCGGCCGGCGCCTCGGTCCGGGCAGGCTCTCCGGCGGGGCTGCCCGAAGCAAGCAGGCTGCCGAGGGGAGTCTCCCCCAACCCGGCGATGCCGTCCCTCAGGGATTCCAGCAGAAAGGTGGGGGGCTGTTGCAGAACCCAGAGGAAGGGGTCGACCGGGTCCGCGAACTCGGCGACTTTGACGGTCAGCGCCGAACCGCTCTGCGTGGTTTCGGTGACGGCGAAGCCGGCTTCCACACCCGATTCCTCGGGCCCGGAGAGGCGCAGGCTTTCGAGCTGGTCGGGGTTGAGTTCGGTGCCGCGAAGATCCACCGCATAGCGACCCGGCTCGCCGGCCCGGGCCGCACGGCCGATCCTTCGCCATCGCGGGCGCTGACCTGCTCCTCCTTCCACGGCGATCCATTCGTCGACCGCCGTGGTGATTTCCTCGCGCCAGCCCAAAGCTCCCCCTTATCGGCTCGCGAATGGTAGATCTTGCGGAGGCTCCGGCACCTCCCGTTAGGTGAAAGCCGTGGCCTCCACAGCGGGAATGGAAGGTTCGAGACTCGGATCGGTCGCTATTCGGCCATGTCCCGGTCTTCGTCAACCGGACTGCGGAACGGTCTGTCCGAGGCGACATATACCGTTGACGCAGCTCACCGACCTGGCACGAGGCGAAGGAGAACGTCGTGAGGCCCACGCTGGCCGCCGCGCAGCTGCGGGGCAGTCTCACCCAGTACCTCACGACGACGTACGCGCTCACCGACGAGGACACCCGCCGGGCACTGGAGCGGTTCCTCGAACATCCCGAGACCGGGATGTTCCGCGGCCCCTATCTGCGGATCAGGACCCCCTTCCACAAGGCCGTTGACGGCTGGGAGAAGCACCTGGAGTGGAACCCGGGATTCACTCCGTACCGGCATCAGGCGAAGGCGTACGAGCGGCTGAGCACGCTCCACGGGCCCGCCCTGCCGACGCTGGTCACGACGGGGACGGGTTCCGGGAAGACCGAGTCGTTCCTCGTTCCCGTCCTCGACCACTGCCGACGTGAGAAGGCACTCGGCCGGCGCGGGGTCAAGGCCGTGCTCCTCTATCCGATGAACGCGCTCGCCACCGATCAGGCCGGCCGCGTCGGCGAGTACCTCGCGCAGCCGGAACTGGCCCAGGTGACCGCGGGGCTCTACATCGGCGACCGGCCGGACACCGACTTCCGCCGGGTGATGACGCGGCGCGAGGAGATGCGGCAGTCGCCGCCCGACCTGCTCATCACGAACTACAAGATGCTCGATCTGCTGCTCCAGCGGACCGAGGACCGCGCGCTGTGGCAGGACTCCGGGATCCGGTACGTGGTGCTGGACGAGTTCCATACGTATGACGGGGCGCAGGGCACGGACGTCGCCATGCTGCTGCGCCGCCTGGCGATGACCACGGGGCAGAGCGAGCCCGGGCGTCCCCTCGGTTCGATCTGCCCGGTGGCGACCTCGGCGACGCTCGGTGAGGGCGGTCCCGGGACCGGTCCCGGCTCCATCCTGGAGGTGGCCGCTCAGGTCTTCGGGATGCCGTTCACCGCGGACGCGCTGGTGGGCGAGGAGCGGATGACGCCCGAGCAGTTCACCGGGCCGGTGAACTACGGTCTGCCCGAACCGCCTTCGCCCGAGGAGGTCATCGCCTGCTCGGGCGGCCCCGATGTGGTGTCGCGTCCGGACCTGCTCGATCTCAATGCCCTGGCGGATCGGATGCTCGGGCAGCAGGGCCTGTCCGCCTTCGAGGTCGGGCGGCTGCTCAAGCAGCACGACTTCACCCAGGGGGTGCTGTCCCTCCTCGACGGTGACCCGCTGAGCGAATGGGAACTCCGTGACCGCCTCGGCCGGTTCGGGTACACCTGGGGCCGGACCGCCCGGGAGAACCCCCGCCTCGCCCTCGCCGCGCTCGCTCGCTTCGTCGCCCTGCTGTCGGCCGCCCGCGATCCGGAATCGGACGAGCGCCGCCCGCGCCCCCTGCTGCACGTCGAGACCCATCTGTGGGTCCGGCCGGTCGGCCGGATCGTGCGTGGAGTCGGCCCGGGCAAGCCCGAGTTCCACTGGTACGAGGACGATCGCGCTCGGCGTTCCGCCCTGCTCGCGACACCCCCCGAGGGCGACGAGGAACCCGAAGCCGGCCGGATCGGGCACGTGACGCGTTCTCATCGCGCACAGTCGGCGATCGGCGCGGACACCGCCGTACGGCAGGCGAGCACAAGGCTGCCTGCCGTGTACTGCCGCCACTGTGGCCGGTCCGGCTGGGCGGCCGTCTCCCCGGAAGCCGATCCCCAGCAGCTCGTGATGGCCCACGACAAGATCTGGCGCGCCAGCGTGGGGCGGGAGAAGCGGCGGGTCCGCTATTTCATCGCCGCCACGGCCGCGGAGCAGGAGGACACGCTGGCGGCGGTCAGCCAGTCCCGCCCCGCGACGGGAGGCGGACAGCCACCGGCGCTGATCCTGGACGGTGCTCAGGGGACGTACCGGCTGCCGGTCGCCCAGGACGCCGGGAATCTGCAGGACGCCTGCTTCGTCCTGGCGATCACCGAGAAGAAGACCGCCGACCGGGCCGCCGTCGATCAGCGCTGCCCCGCCTGCGACACCGACAACGCGATGCGCTTCCTCGGCACCCGGCCGGCCGCCCTGGCGGCCGCGACGGTGACCCAGCTGTTCACCGGTCAGGAGGTCGCGCTCGAAGCGGAGGAGCGCAAGACCCTCCTGTTCAACGACTCGACCCAGGACGCGGCCCACCGTGCGGGGTACGTGGCGAACCGGTCGTTCACGTTCTCGCTTCGCTCACTCCTCGCGCGCAATCTGGACGAGTCCGGCGAGCCTTCGGCTCTCAACGACCTGATCGGGAACGTGCTCGACTCCGTCGAGGATCCGCAGGCCCTCGCGGCTGTGGTCCCGCCCGATCTGTACGACGAGCCGGGCGTGGACCGGCTGCTCTCGGGTCGGGGCACGGGCGATCTGCGGACCTGGAAGCTCATCGGAGAACGGCTCGCCTTCGCCACCGTCATGGAGTTCGGGCTCCGTTCCCGGCAGGGCCGCACCCTGGAGCTGACCCGAACGGCGGCCGCCGAGGTCGTCATCGGGGACCAGCACCGGATCACCGTGCTCGCCCGCGACCTGCACATGGCGCTGCCCGGTCAGCTGCTCGGCACCGGCCTGCCGACGGCCGAGCGCTATCTGGCCTTCGTCCGCGGGCTGCTGGAGCGGGTCCGGCAACGCGGCGGGGTCCGGCACCGGTGGCTGGAGCCGTGGATGAAGGACGCCGGGGTGACCCGGTTCAAGATCTGGGGCGGCAGGCCTGACGGCATGCCGGCGTTCCCCGACAGTGTGGCCGCGCCGCGCTTCCTGCTCGACGGTGACAAGGGCAGGTCCGACTTCGACTCGACGACGGCCCGCACCGGCTGGTACCAGGACTGGGCGCGCCGGTGCCTGGGTCTCGACGCCCCCGGGGCGGCGGAGTATCTCCGCAGGCTGCTGCCGGTCCTCGTCGACGAGGGGCTCCTCGCGGTGCGGACGGCACAGGACCGGACGACGAAGGTCTACGGCCTGCAGCCCGGCCACGTCGAGGTGCGGCTCCTTGAGGACGGCATCGTCAACAAGGCCTTCGTCACCTGTGAGGCGTGCGGCTGGCAGCAGGTCGTCCATCCCTCCCGGCGGACCCGCTGGTACGGCCATCCCTGTCCCCGGTACCGGTGCCGGGGACAGATCACCGCGCCGCAGCCGGGCCGGGCCACGGTGCCGTCCTCCGGTTCCACCAGCTTCGGCGGCCCGCGGCCGCGCGACTACCGCGACGACTACTACCGGCACCTCTACCGGACGGGTGGCACCTTCCGGGTCGTCACGGCCGAGCACACCGGCATGCTCACCCGGCCCCAGCGGGAGCGCGTGGAGCGGGCCTTCCGCGACGGCACCCACTACACCGACCCGAACGTGCTCTCGTGCACTCCGACGCTGGAGCTCGGCATCGACATCGGGGACCTGTCCGCGGTCCTGCTGGGATCGCTTCCGAAGGGCCCTGCCAACTACGTGCAGCGGGCGGGCCGTGCGGGCCGCAGGACGGGCAACGCCCTGGTGGTGGCCTTCGGTGGTCGCCGGGCCCGCGATCTGTACTACCTCGACGAGCCTCGGGAGATGATCGCCGGGGACATCGTGCCGCCCGGCTGCTACCTCTCCGCGGTGGAGATCCTGCGCCGCCAGTACACGGCGCATCTGCTGGACCTCGCGGCGCGGGGCCGGCTCACGACGAGCGACGGTGAGCCGCTGCAACCCGCGCCGCGCCTGGTGTCGGCGCTGTTCGGCAGCACCGCGTGGTGCCAGGATCTCGCGGACGCGGCCCTCGCCCATGGCGCCGTGCTCGTCGAATCGTTCCTGGACCTCTTCCCCTCCCTTCCGGGCCGGCCGGACACCGGGGTCTCCGGCCAGGCCGCCGACGAACTGCGCGCGTACGCGCGCGGTGGCATCGTGCGCGCGCTCCAGGAAGCCGAGGAGGAGTGGACCGGCCGCGGCGAGGAACTCCGGCGCCGGCTCCACGCCATCGACACGGCGATGGACCAGCTCGTGCGCAGCGATCCCGAGCAGGAACGCGAATGGCGTGAGTTGCGCGCCGAGCGCTACGCGACGGGCAACCTGCTGCGCGACCTGAACCAGACCAGTGCCCACGGGGCTCTCGTCGAGCTCGGTCTCCTGCCCAACTACACCCTCTCGGACACCACCACGCAGCTGGAGGCCACCCTCTCCTGGACCGAGCAGCCCGAGGCCGAAGGGGCCAAGAAGACCTACCACAGCGAGGTCCGGGACTACGAGCGCTCCCGCCGGTCCGCGCTGTCCGAACTGGCGCCGGGAAACAGCTTCTACGTCAACGGCTACAAGCACGTCGTCCGGGCCCTGGACATCGGCAGTCCGGAGCGTCGTGCCTGGTCGGTCTGGCGGATGTGCCCCGCCTGCGGCTACGTCCGTACGGAGAACGCCCAGGCCGATGCCTCGCCCTGTCCTCGGTGCGGCGGCCGGGAGATCGCCGACGCGGGCTGTGTCCAGCGCGTTCTCGAACCGAAGCGGGTCATGTCGCGCGACAAGCGGGACGACGCCCGGCTCCGGGACGACAAGGACGAGCGCGACAGCAGAAGGTACGCCGTCCTCACCACTGTGGACGTCGATCCCATACACCTGGCTGCGGGCTCCTGGCGCCACAACACCGCGGTGTTCGGCGTGGACTTCACCCGCCGGGCCGTGGTGCGCACGCTGAACCTGGGCCTCGACCGCCAGGACGGCAGCAGCACCGTGCCTCTCGCCGGGGCCGACGTACGGATCAACCCGTTCTACGTCTGCACGAGCTGCGGCGGCGCCACCTCCGAAGGGCGTCCGGTGGTGGACCACCATCAGGACGCGCTCTCCGAATCCCTTGCCGCGGCGACCAGGGCCAGCGCCCACCACCAGCTGTGGTGCCCGCGCCGCAAAGTCCGTACGAGCGCCCAGGAAGGCCAGGGGAAGGGAGAGGACGTCCCTCTGCTCCTGGCTCACGAGCTGACCACCGAGGCCGTCCGTATCCTGCTTCCCGCGTCGGTCACCCGCGTCAAGGAACGTCTCGCGTCCTTCACCGCCGCGCTGTTCGTGGGCATCGCCGCACGCTACGGCGGCGACCCGGACCACATCGAGATCACCGCCGCGTCCATGCCCGACGGCAACGCCCCGGAATGGCCTCGCCGTTTCCTCGTCGTCTACGACCGTCTGCCGGGCGGCACCGGCTATCTGCACCGGCTCGCCACCTCCGACGGCTTCCGCGACGTGCTGCTGAGGGCCCGCGAGGTGATCGACAGCTGCCCGTGCATCGAGAAGGGCCTCGACGGCTGCCATCGCTGTCTGCTGCGCCGTGTACCCGCCGGCGACTACGACAAGGTCAGCCGCAACGAGGTCCGGCAGATGTTCGACGAGCTGCTGGGTGCCGACGGCGGCGACTGGGCCACCTCACCGGTCGCGGCCACCCACCAGATCCCGCTGGAGCGGCAGGCCGAGAGCGATCTTGAGGTCATGTTCCTGGAGACCTTGGGCGAATGGGCGAAGCAGCCCTCGGCCAAGGCCAGCGCGGACGCCTACACGACCACGGCCGGGACGTACTCGCTGGACCTGCGGCTGACCGGCGTGGACGGGGACACCGTCAGCTGGCGGGTCTCCCAGCAGCGGGTCCTCGACGGCACCCGCCCCGATGTCCTCTTCGAACGTACGGACGCGCCCGGTCCGCGGACCGCGCTCTACCTCGACGGATACGAGTTCCACGCCGGGCCGAAGCACAAGGACAGGCTGGCCGACGACGCCGTCAAGCGCACCCGGCTGCGCGCCGACGGGATACGGGTCTTCCAGCTCACCTACTACGACGTGAAGGACTGGCGGACCCGGGTCCGTGACACGGGGTACGCGAGCGCCGGGCCGGAGAACCCGGTCTGGGTGCCGTACGGCGAGCAGGGCCAGAAGCGTGCCCGTGACTACTACGCGGGCGTGCACGGCGGCCTGCCGGGCGAGCTGTCGGCGAACCTCTGGGTGAATCCGGCGGACCTGCTGATCGCTCATCTGCGTGCTCCGGACGCTTCCTCGTGGCAGCAGCGCGCCGAGGCAGCTGTCGCGGGGCTGCTGGGCGCCGGAGCCCGGATCGCCGCACTGCACCCTCAGGCCGTCGGCGAACAGTTCCTCGCCGCGCTGCGGGGCGGCGCCCCGCAGGGGCCCAAGGGACCGGTGCAGCTGCTGACCGCGGTCGACGCCGCAGGATGTGTGGTCACGGCCGCCGCGGACGGTCGCCACCGGCCGCCGATGTGGACCGCGCTGACCCTGCTCGACGACAGCGACCGGGCTGTGGCGGACGAGGCAGGGCACAAGCGGCGCTGGCAGGGCTGGCTCTACTGGAGCAATGTGCTGCAGTTCCTGGAGCACGGAGGCGGTGACAGCGTCCAGTTGACGACCAGCCTCCTGGAAGGCTTCGCCATCGACGGCCTGACCGTCGCCGGAGGCTCGGGCTGGCTCGAATCGCAGCGGGCCGAGCGGCCGGCCGCCGCCGTCACGGCGAGCCCCGCCGGAGACCTGGCGGAAGAGCCCGCCCCGGTCGTCCCCGCCTCCCGGCCGGCCCCGCCCTCCGGCGCGGCTCATGACACGGGCTGGGAACAGGTGCTGGAGTTCCTCGACCCCGATGAACCCGGTCTGCTCCCCCTCAGCCAGGGGCTGCGCGCTCTGGACGTGGTGCCGCCGGAAGCCGGATACGAGCTGGACGAGCACGGCTGGATGGCCGAACTCGCCTGGCCCTCCGCCCGGATCGCCGTGGTGACGGCCCACCGGCCGGCCGACGGGGAGCGTGACCACGACGCGGAGGACCGGGACAGGGCCTTCGTCTCGGCAGGCTGGTGGATCAGCACAGCGGTCTCCTGCACCCCCCGGGACATCAAGGACCTCCTCGCCGCGGCGGAGGGCGAAGACACGGACACGAACGACGGAGACCAGCAGCGATGACGACCACGGGCGTGACCCTGCGTCTGCTCGACAAGGCGGACAGGGAGATCCTGAGGCTGCCTCGTGCGGTCAAGGGCGCGATCTACGACTTCCAGCACAAGTTCAAGGAGAACCCGCAGCTCCGGGGTCTGCGGTTGAAACAACTGGAGGGTCACGACCGGCTCTGGTCGGCCCGTGTCAACGACGAGTACCGGGCCCTGCTGCTGCGCCTGGCGGAGACCGACTGGCTCATCGTCTCCGTCAAACACCGCAAGGACGTGTACGAGAAGCTCGACCGGCTCTCGTACGGCATCAACCGGATCACCGGCGGCATCGAGTACGTCGACCTCGAGATCGTCGAGGAGAGCGTCCTCCGTCGAGCGGCGGCTCCCGGGCCCGCCACCGCACCCGTCGAGCCTGTCCCGGCGCCCGTTCCCGTACCGCTGTTCGCCGCGTTCTCCGACGAGCAGCTCACCGACCTCGGAGTCGCGGGACCGCTCGTACCGGTCGTCCGGACCCTGACCACGGAGGATCAGCTCCTCGGCCTGGCGGAGTACGCCCCGCAGCTCACTTCCGAAGTCCTGCTCGCACTTCACGACGGCGCCTCGTACGACGCGGTGCTGGAGCAGATCACCAGTCCCGTCTCCGCACCTGACCCCGTCGACACCGACGACTTCCGGGCCGCCGCCGAGCGGCCGGCCACCATGGTCACGACGACGGACGAGGCGCTGCGCGAAGCCCTGGAGGGCGGCGACTTCGGCCGGTGGAAGGTGTTCCTCCACCCGGCCCAGTCCCGGCTCGTCGAACGCGAGTACTCGGGTCCCGCCCGGGTGGGTGGCGGGCCGGGCACGGGCAAGACCATCGTGGCCCTGCACCGGGTCAAGCACCTGGTGGACCGGCTCCCTCCCGGACGCAACAAGCCCGTCCTCCTCACCACGTACAACAAGAATCTCGCCGCCGACCTCAGGTCACGGCTGCTCCAGCTGGGCGGCGAGGAGCTGCTGGCGCGCGTGGAGATCAGCCACGTCGATCAGCTCGCGCTGCGCGTCGTACGCGAGGCCGAGCCCGGGAGCGCCAAGCAGACACTCGACGAGAGCCAGGCTCTCCGGGAGTGGCGTGCCATGCTCGACGAGCTGGGCGAGACCGGGTGGGACGCCCAGTTCCTGCACGACGAGTGGTCGCAGGTCATCCTGGGCCAGGCCGTCGTGTCCCGGACCGAGTACTTCCGTGCGCGGCGAGCCGGCCGGGGCAAGAACATCGCACGGGCCGAGCGCGCCGAGATCTGGCAGCTCGCCGAGCGGTTCACCCAGCGGCTGGACCGCCTCGGGCGGCAGACCTGGGAACAGGTCGCGGAGCGTGCGGCGCGGCTGGAGATGGACCGCGAGCGGCGGATCCAGGCCGTCGAGCGTCAGCGGGAGGAGGCGGGTGGTCTCGACAACATCCATCTCCAGGCCGGCTCCGCGGGCTGGCTGCACCACCGCTTCCAGCACATCGTCGTCGACGAGGCGCAGGACCTGCGGGCCGCGCACTGGAAGCTGCTGCGGGCGATGGCGCCGCGTGCCGCCAACGACATCTTCCTCGTGGGTGACACGCACCAGCGCATCTACGGCAACCAGGTCACGCTGGGCAGCCTCGGGGTCCATATCCGCGGGCGGTCGGCCAAGCTGACGTTGAGCTACCGGACGACCCGGCAGATCCTCGGCTCCGCTCTCGGTGTACTCAGCGGTGAGAGCTTCGACGACCTGGACGGCAGCGCCGAGGACCTGGCCGGGTACAGGTCCGTCCTGACCGGAAGTCTTCCGGAGTTGCACGGTTGCGACGACTGGGAGTCCGAGCGGAAGTCGATCGCCGCACTCCTCGCCGACTGGATCGCCCTGCCGACACCCCCTGGTCAGATCGCTGTCTGCGTTCCGACCAACGCCATGGCGAGCGAGCTTGCCTACACCCTGCTCGCCCACAAGGGGATCAAGGCCGTCGAGATCGGTCCCGAGGGCCCCCGCGGAGACGAAGGCGTCCACATCGGCACGATGTTCCGCTTCAAGGGACTTGAGTACCAGCGCATGGTCATCGCGGGCGTGCGGGACGGGCTCGTACCGAGGGAGGCCGTCGCCCGCCTGCGGAGCGACGATGCCGTCCGCCACCGGCGTGAGCTGCAGCGGGCCCGCTCGCTGCTCTTCGTCGCGGCCACCCGTTCCCGGGACAGCCTCGCCATCTTCTGGCACGGCCGGCCCAGCCCGTTCCTCGAACCGCTCATGCGTGAGCCCGCTTCATAGGAGGCCTTGTCCCGTGGCCCGTCGACGATAAGGCGGGCCACGGCTCCGGCCCGCCGTCGAGCTGTTCGGGAGCGATCACGTCGGCAGCCGTGCTCGCCGAGTTGATCCACCCCAGGTCGATGGCGCCGCGATACGCGGACGCGCTCTCTCCCCCACTGCGCCTGCCCGGCCGGACGGTCACGATCCCGACGTCAGACCGGACAGCAGCAGCTTCAACTCCCTCTCCTCCGCGGCGGGGCGGTCAAGTCCGCCGTCGACGCCCGGCACAGGCCGGCTACCAGCGCCCCGCTCGCTGCCGCTCGGCCGGCCCGCCGCGCCGCCGCCTCGGGCATCTGCGGCAACAGTAAAGGCACAGCAAAACCTGCTCGTCAAGCGCCTGCTCAGGCCGTCGGCCGATCCTTTTCGGACGTTCAGGCCGCCACCTCGTCAGGAGCCCGCAGTGACTCCCCCGCCACCCATATGCTTCTACCCGCCCGTAGAACGAGGGAAGCCGTCACTGGTCCCTCATGATTTTCGTACGCACAAAGGGAGTGAACGCCTCGATGGTGTTCAAACGACTGCTCGGCTCACTCGGCGTGGGCGGCCCGACCGTCGATACCGTCCTCACCCCGGGGGCCGTCGCCCCCGGTGGTTCCCTGTCCGGCCAGGTCCATCTCCTGGGCGGAACCGCTGACTTCGACATCGAACACATCACGCTGGAGCTGGTCGCCCGGGTCGAGGCCGAACACGAGGACGGCGAGACCCACGGCGCCGTCGTCTTCGAACGATTCGTGGTCGGTGGCGGTTTCCGGCTGCCGGCGGGCGCGGAGCACACCGTGCCGTTCGCGGCGGCACTGCCCTGGGAGACTCCGGTCACCGAGCTGTACGGGCAAGGTCTCGGCATCGTCCTGGGCGTGCGCACCGAGCTCTCCGTGGCCGGCGCCAAGGACAAGGGCGACCTCGACCCGCTCGTCGTCGGCCCGCTCCCCGTACAGGAGGCGATTCTCGAAGCCTTCGGGCAGCTCGGCTTCGGCTTCCGGTCCGCCGACCTCGAATACGGCCGCATCGCGGGCTCCGGCCAGCAGCTGCCCTTCTACCAGGAGATCGAGCTTTCCCCGTCGCCGCAGTACGCACACAGCGTCAATGAGATCGAGGTGACCTTCCTCGCCACGCCGGGTGAGATGGAGGTGATCCTGGAAGCCGACAAGCGCGGCGGGCTGTTCTCCGAAGGGCACGACACGGTCACCCGCTTCACCGTCGGCCAGGGCGGCGTCCACCATCAGGACTGGAACTCCCTGGTCGACGGCTGGATGCGGCAGCTCGTCGAGCACCGGACGGCGTATGGCACGCACGCCGCGTACGGCCAGGACCACGGCCAGGGGCACGACTACGGCCACCACGAGGATCACCGTCACCACGACAGCGGACACCGCTCCGGGCCCGGCATGGGCACGGTCGTCGCGGCGGGTGCGGCCGGGATCGCCGTCGGCGTGGTCGGCGGCATGGTGGCCGCCGAAGTCGTCGACGAGATCGGGGACTTCTTCGAGGGGGACGACGAGGGCGGAGACGACGAGGGCGGCGAGGACTGACCATGTTCGGGATCAGCGAGATCGGCGTCATCCTGATCGTGGTCGTTGCGGTGCTCTGCGTGAAGAAGCTGCCCGAACTGGTGCGCAGCGCGGGCAAGTCGGCACGCATCCTCAAGGCCGAATCCAGGGCCTTCAAAGATCAGGACGCCGCCGCCCCGGCGCCCCGCGTCATCCGTGGAGAGACGGCCCCGCCACGGGACGACGACCAGGGGGACCGGCGCCAGTGACGCCTTCCTCCTGACGACCGCACGCCCGGGGTGGTGTTGCCGCCGCCCCGGGCCCCGTCGGCTTCGGAGCCACCGGCACACCGCGCCGGATACCGGGTTTCCGTCGGGTTCCAGGACTCGAACCCGTCGCCCTACAGCGGTGTCGCCGCTTCGAGTACGACGAAGAGCGCGAAGGCCGCGTTCAGCGACGAGAGGGTGGACACGGCCGTTCCCATGGCGGCGACGAGTGCCGCGACCCCCGTCGGGGTGAGCGCCGGGGGCCAGCCGCGCTCCGGAGGCACCGGACCCAGCAACGCCGCCACACGTCGCGGGACGGGCCCGGCCGCGGCGAAGGCCGCGAACGCCGGGGCGGTGGCCCGGTGCGAGACGAGTGCCGCCTTCCCGACGGCGCGGGCAGTGAGCCGCCGGTCACCGGTGTGGAGGGCGGCCTCCTCGTCCGCCCAACGTTCGGTGCTGTACGAGATGGCCGCGCGGAGAGGCCGCAGCAGTGGATTCGCGTTGCCGGCCAACTGGGCGGCCAGCAGCAGGCGGTGGTGTCGGCCGGCCAGGTGCGCCCGCTCGTGCGCAAGGAGTGCCTGCTGCTCCGCCGCGGTCAGAGAAGCGAGCATGGCGGAGGAGACCATGATCCTTCCCGGCGAACCGGGTAAGGCGTAGGCGTAGGGCATCTCGTCGGGCAGCAGAGCCACCTCGCCCGTCGTGGACAGCGAGGCGAGCGTTCTGTGCGCGCGGGAACGAAAACGACAGTGGGCCCACAGCGTCGACGTGCAGACCAGGGCCACGGCCGCAAGGGCGACTATCGCCGCCTTGCCGGCGATCCGATCGTGCGGGACGGCCTCCCGGACCTCGTCGTCGGACCAGCCGTCCGGAAGCGGGTTCCCGGGGAGCTGGGCCGTCCCGACCACGACCAGCAGGCCGAGGCAGAGAGTGCTGCACCCCGCCAGGATCACGGCTATGGCGGTGAGCAGCCGGGCGGCGCTGCGCGGATGCAGGTGCTGTTCGGCCAGGCGCGCCATGGGCAGCGCCGTGAGCGGAAGGACGAGGGGCAGATAGACGAAGACGCCCATCGGTCAGCTCTCCGATGCGTCCGTGGGCGAGTCGCGGAATTCCGGGCCGCTCTCGTTGAGCAGCGACCGCAGCAGATCCTCGTCCTCCGGCGACAGCGCGGAGACGAAGCTGGACAGCACGGCATCCCGGTCGTCCCGCTGGTCGAGGAGGCGCCGCATGCGAAAGGCCGTGAGACTTGCCTCGTTCGCCATCGGCTGCCAGAGAACCGGACGCCCCGAACCGGACCGCGTGACCGCCTTCTTGTCGAGCAGACGGGTCAGGATCGTGATCACCGTGCTGTACGACAGGCCGGCGTCGAGGCGATCCTGCACCCAGGTCGCGGGGACGGGCTCGGTCGCCTCTCCCAGTACGGACAGCACCTGGGCCTCCAACTCACCCTGCCCGCGCCGACGCGGGCGCGGTTGCCCGGGCCGGCCTTCTTCCTCCGCACCCACGACGCCACCCCTCTCGCACGACGGCCCGATTCCGCTCTTCAACTGACAAGCGCCGGGGCATAGTACCGAGCCTCGCGGGCGACTCATGGACTCGACGGGCCTGTTGCTCGCACGTGCGCACACGAACTCTACAGTGCTGTAGATTTCACTTGCTGTCGCTCGGTGCCCGCACGGTCACGCGCGGGCACACGGATGAACGTAGAAGGAGATGGAACATGGGCGTGAGCCTCGCCAAGGGCGGAAATGTCTCGCTGAGCAAGGAGGCCCCCGGGCTGACCGCAGTTCTGGTGGGCCTGGGCTGGGATGTCCGTACGACCACCGGTACGGACTACGACCTGGACGCCAGCGCCCTGCTGTGCGACGCGGCGGGCAAGGCGCTGTCCAACGAGAACTTCGTCTTCTACAACAACCTGAAGAGCCCCGACGGTTCGGTCGAGCACACCGGCGACAACCTCACGGGCGAGGGCGAGGGCGACGACGAGATCGTCAAGGTCGATCTAGCCGCCGTGCCGGCCGACGTCGACAAGATCGTGTTCCCGGTCTCCATTCACGACGCGGAGAGCCGGGGCCAGAGCTTCGGCCAGGTCCGCAATGCCTACATCCGCGTGGTCAACCAGGCCGGCGGAGCCGAGATCGCCCGCTACGACCTCAGCGAGGACGCCTCCACCGAGACCGCCATGGTCTTCGGCGAGCTGTACCGCAACGGCGCCGAGTGGAAGTTCCGCGCTGTCGGCCAGGGGTACGCCTCCGGACTCAGCGGCATCGTCGCGGACTTCGGCATCACCCTCTGACGGGACGCACCTCCCCCGTACCGCACCCCGCCGAGAGCGGAGCCATGACCGCCGGCCTGTCCAAAGGCCAGCAGATCAGCCTCACCAGGTCCGCGGGCGACGAACTGCCGGGCATACACAGGGGACTTGACCGGCATTCGACGTCTCGCCGAGGCTTCCCGGCCCGCCTGACCGCCCGCGAGACCGGCCCGCGGCGCGTCCCGGCCCCCCTACAGACCTGTCTTCTCACACCACTCGCACAGCACTCACCCTCCGACCGACCCTGGAGCATTCGCATGGCACTGTGGGACCGCATCAAGGAATCGGCGTCGACGATGCAGACGCAGCTCAACGCCAAGAAGAACGACCTCAAGAGCGGTGGTTTCCGCGACGCCAGCATGGCCATGTGCGCCCTGGTCGCCGCCGCCGACGGTTCCATCGATCCCGCCGAACGGCAGCGGGTCGCCTCACTGATCGCGGGGAACGACGTACTGCAGAACTTCCCCCCCGACGATCTGCAGCGCCGGTTCAACGACAACTGCCAGCAGCTGACGTCCGACTTCGAGTTCGGGAAGGTCGGCATGCTGCAGACCATCGGCAAGGTCGCCAAGAAGCCCACCGAGGCCCGCGCGGTCATCCAGATCGGCATCGTCATCGGCGGCGCCGACGGCAACTTCGACGACACCGAGCGCGCAGTGGTCCGCGAAGCCTGCTTCGCGGTCGGCATCTCGCCGAACGAATTCGACCTTTAGTACCGCTAGTAACCCGGTAGTACCGCCAGTACCCCGGGCGGGCAGCGTTTGCCGGTGAAGGAGCGGCGTCAGCCCGTGAAAGAGCGGCGTCCGGTGCGTGCTCTCGGCGTGCCGGCCGGAAGTCCTCGCACCGGACGTACTCGGACTTTCGGCCGGTAACGCGAGGGGCGTGCCGGGCATCGTGCCGGGGCAGGCGTTGCCTGCCCCGGCACCGGTTTCCCAGAGGGGCGGTGCGCGCCATGCAGACGCGGCACGCCCGCCACCGAGTTAGCCCCTCCCTCGTCCGCTCCGGCGACACGGTCCAAGTAGTCAAGCGGCTGCCGTTCCACGAGCGCGCGGAGCCGGGCCTCCGTGCGCTCCTGTCGGGGTCACCCAGGTCTACCTCGACGGCGCCACCGAGGACACCCTGCCGGGGTTCTCCGTCTCCACCAAGGTCGGATACTTCCCCGGGGAGCACTCCCTCGCCCCTGCCCGGCTGCGCGCCGCAGTCCAGCGGGCCGCAAAAGACCTGGGCCGGGAGCCGGACACCGTACTCCTCCACAACCCTGAGGGCTCCCTCCCCGACTCCGAAACGCTCACGCGCGCGTGCGCGGTCTTGACCGACGCCACGAGGGCGGGATTATGCACGGGATGGGGCATATCGACCTGGGACCCACGCCCACTCGTGGACCTCGATGCGCCCCGCCCTGACGTCCTCATGGTCCGGACAGGGCTACTGGTCGGCGTCGACATCCTCGAAGCAGCCGAGGACCTGGTGACACGGTGGCGGCCATCGCAGGTGTGGGGCATGAGCCCGTTCGGCGGCAGCACGACCGAGGCGGTGTGGGAGACGTTCGACCCACGGATTTCACCAAGCCCTTGCCTCAGCGCGCCCAGCCCGCACCCGGCTGAGCGAACAGCCGATGCTCCGTTCTCAGAAGGATGCTCGCGCCGAACCAGCCTGGTCTCGCACCATGCTCTCGATTAGCCCTCGGGCCACGGCAGGCGTGCCCTAGCGTGTTACGGCATGACTGCTTTGATCATCGGTGGCAGCGGGTTCTTGGGGACGGAGCTGCTACGTCAGGCCCACGTGAAGGGCTGGAGCACGGCCGCGACCTTTCACTCACGCCCCGGCGACCCTGCTGTCACTACCTGGCACCAGCTCGACATTCGCGACCCCGGACGCATCGAGGCGCTGCTGAACACGGTGGCCCCACAGACGGTGCTCGATGTGACGAGCGGCGGGTCCGACTGGGCAGTCACCGCGGACGGCTCAATCCATGTCGCCATGGCCACCGCGAAGCTGGGCATCAGCCTGGTGCACGTCTCGAGCGATGCAGTGTTCTCCGGCATCGGCCGCGCCCAATACGACGAGTCCTGCACCCCGGACCCGCTCACACCCTACGGGGCCGCAAAAGCTGCCGCCGAGACGGCTGTCCGGCTCCTCTGCCCGGATGCGGCGGTCGTCCGCACCTCACTGATCATCGGACACGGACAGTCCGAACACGAACGCATGGTGCACGCGCTGGCAGCCGGGGCACGGAAGAGTGCGCTCTTCACCGATGCCGTGCGCTGCCCTGTGTATGTCGCCGATCTGGCAGCCGCCCTCTGGGAGCTCGTGGAGTCCAACGCCGCCGGCATCTTCCACGTGGCCGGCGCGGATGCCCTCAGCCGCTACGCCATGGGCGTGCTCATCGCCCGACGCGACGGGATAGACCCCGCACTGCTGCCTGCTGGCCGTCGGGCGGACAGCCACCTGCCCGGCGCCCTCGACGTGCGTCTCGACAGCTGCGCCACTCAACAGCGGCTGAGCACCCGGCTGCGCGGAGCACGAGAGTTCCTGGGGACGAGCTGACAAGAGAGTCAGCCCCGTACGCAACCGGAGGTAGGAGCGGAGAGAATCTTCTGCTCCGGCACGATCGCCTCGGCTACGTGATTGATGCTGGAGTAGCTCGCGTTCGCAGACGCCCACCTTCAGCAACTCGCCAGAGCCGCCCCGACACCGAAGCCACCCACGCTGCCGCACCCCAGCCGCACAGATCTTGAGTCGCACCTCGCCACCGTGAAGCCGTCCGCGAACCGAACTCAACCTCGGCCCGGAAGTCAGCACAGTCAGAGCCCCTCAGAGCACACCTGACGGATCGTCACCTATGCGCACGAATACCCGACGCACCATCAGTTCATGCGTCAAACGTGCGTCACGTGCGTCAAGGAATCGCCCGTGACGCACACAACGCACACTCACCAAAACAGCAGGTCAGAGGCCCTTTTCAGCAGGCTCAAGGATCGCGACGCACTCAACATGGTGGGTCGCTGCCATCAGTCGGGGTGTCCTTGCTCGTCAATGGGTGACGGTCCGAGGGCCGTCATGATCGCGCTGGTCAGTCTATTTTTGCCCAATGCCTCACAGCAGACAGGGCTTCCGCAAACAACCTGCAGACCGCCAACCTACTTGCAGCCACTGACAATGACCTGATGCGCAGAGGCGGAAGCACAAACGCCGTGACCGCCCCGGCCTTGAACCGCAGCACCGTGACGACTCCGGCTACTTGCCACCGCAGGATGCCGGTCCTCACCGCATCCCGCGCCGGACGTGCTCGACCGTCTCCCCGCAGAACAGCGTCACCGTCGAGGACGTACAGCAAAGGGAATTGGACAACACCGGCATCGTGATCGCCCACCGCAGCGTAGAAGCCACCTGGCACGTCCAGTCCTGGGATGGCCTGCCGGTCGCTCCTGCTGCAATCGAACCGTGGGGCAGCGGTCCAGGAAGCCAACCTCTCTAGACAGAGACACGCAATCGCACGCGTGTCCGAATCTCGCTCTACTGTCATGCCACAGACGTGGGTTTACTCAGACCTTTCGCCCGGAGCTGGCCGGGAGAAAGCGAGAGGAGAGCACAGATGGCAGACAGGACAACCTCGCAAGCGGGAACCAGTCCCGCGCTTCTCATCGCTGTGGAGGAGCTGACGACTGCTCACGACCGCAGTGAGTCCGAGAGGTCCGACGTGACCAGCTCGCAGAATAGTGCGGGCGATGACGGCGACAACCGCGACCTGAACCTCCCGAAGGAGTAGGAGGAACCCATGGAGCACCGGCTCGTCACCCACATCGAGAAAGCCCTCGGCTGGTACGGGCCGGGTTCCGTGGGGGCCGCGTTCGCACGCGGCCGTCTCACGGACCCGGAGCTACCCGCACGGCTGTTAACCCCACACAAGCTGCTAGACCTGGTCAAGCGTCGCCACTTGGCCAATCCACAGCTGCGCTGCTACGCCCAGGGCGACGAAGTACACCCGTCCACGTTCCTGTCGACCAACGTCAACCGGCGCAGGCAGGCCGTAAGTCAGGCCGACATGGCGGCCCTCGGACGGGTCCTCAACGCGGGCGGCACCATCGTCCTGGACCATGTTGACTTCTTCGACCCAACACTGGAAGTCGCCTGCCGAGCCCTGGGCTGGTGGTCAGGCGAACTGACCTCCGCGAACGCATACCTCGCGGTCGGCGAAACCGACGGATTCCATCTCCACTGGGATGATCACGAGGTCATCGCCCTACAGATCTCGGGCGAGAAGTCCTGGGAGGTGCGCGGCCCGTCTCGGCCGGCACCGATGTACCGCGACGCCGAACGCAACCGCACACCCTCGGACGAAGTGCTGTGGAAGGGCACCATGCGGGCCGGAGACGTCATACACATCCCCCGCGGTTTCTGGCACACCGCCACCCGCCTCGGCTCTGGCAGCAGCGGCCACTCGCTGCATCTGACGTTCGGGTTCACCCGACGGACCGGCGTCACATGGGCCAACTTCCTCTCCGACGCAGCCCGCACCGACGAGGCATTCCGTCAGAACCTAGAAAGCGCGGAAGGAACCGCGCACAAGGTCCTGGCGGACAAGCTGAGCGCCCTGGCCGCCGATTACAGGCCCGAGCGCTACCTGAACGAACTGAGGTCCAGCACCCCGCCCGCACGCCACATGCCATACGTGGCCGCCTTCGGCCAGCCAGATGGAGTCGCGGCCGTCACCGAGTTCGCGCCATCCATCGTCCACTCCGGGGAAGCAGTCCAAGTCTGCGGCGGCGGCAAGCGGCTGACCTTCCACGAACGCGCAGAACCGGGCCTCAGAACACTCCTGTCAGGCCACCCGGTCCATCTCAACGGGGCATCCGAGGACATCACCACACTGGCCGACCTACTGATCACGGAGGGGCTGTGCGAACCGCTGACGGAGATGTCGTCCTCGGGCTACACCGGTCTGGTCACGCCCGTGACCTACTCGAAGCAGCCGCCGACTTCGGCGTGACACGCCTCGACACTGCGTCCAACTACCTTGGACATCGCTCCCACGAGGTCCTTAAGTCGACGGCCGGCGACCTGCTGCCGAAATTCTCGATCTCTACCAAGGTCGGATACTTCCCCGAGGGGCACAGCCTCGATCCCGCACGGCTACGCGCCGCCGTCGAGCGGGCGATGAAGGACCTCGGGCGGGAGCCGGATGTGGTGTTCCTCCACAATCCGGAGCACTCGGCATCTGATGCCGAGACGCTGACGCAGGCGTGCGCGACCCTGGCCGACACGGTCCGAGCGGGGCTCTGCCGTTCCTGGGGCATCTCGACCTGGGATCCACGCCCGCTCCTGGGCCTCGTCGCGCCGTGCCCTGATGTCCTCATGGTCCGGGCGGGGCTGCTGGTCGGGATCGATGTCCTCGAAGCGACAGAAGCCATGGTGAGGAGGTGGCACCCGCCGCAGGTCTGGGGCATGAGCCCATTCAGCGGAAATGCAGCCCAGGAGGTGTGGGAGCGCTTCGATCCCAGGATCTTCCTCCGCGATTCCACCTCGATCACGAAGACCCAGGCCGCGTTCCGTTCCTCCTTCGGCCTGCCCCGGGTCGACGCGGTCGCCGTCGGCACAGACAACGTCGACCACTTGCGGGAGCTCACCGAAACGCTGACGTACGAGGTGGACGACCAGGTAATCCGGGAGTACCGGCAACTCCTCAAGGCCCGTCAGCTCTCCTGAAGTTCCTGCACCATCTGCGCGGCCATCTTCCGCGCGGGGATGAGGCGGGGGTCGCCGGGATCGGCGTAGGGGCCAAGGATCTTCGCGGCGACGAAGAGCGTCATCAGTTTGCCGTCCCGGCTCGCCAGATCATCGCGCCGTTCACTGCGGACGCGATCGGCCAGAGCCGAGACGGCGAGGGAGGCCGCCCACAGATTTGCCGCGTCCAGGCCGCGCGGAGCCATACCCCAGTCCTCCCAGTCGAACAGGCAGAACACCGGGGCCGTCATGTTTGCCCAGTTGAGGTCCGCATGGGCCGGCCGCCAGTCGGCCACGGCCGTATCGACGCCGGGGAAGACGCTGTGGATCGTCTCTGTGACCAGTTCCTGCGTAAGGGTCTCGGTATCCGGTGTCGCGATCCGATTCGTATTCTGCGCGGCGAGGGCATCCAGTGAGGCGTTCAGCGAAGCCCACCACCCCTCGGACGCCTTCGGCGCTTCGGCCGCGACGGCGCTGCCCACCGGCGCACCCGGCAGGAGTCCTGTCTCATCCGCCCGCCACATCACCGGGTCCACCTCATCCCGCCACGCGACACCCGCAAACCACTCCGGCTTAGCGATCCCGTACAGGGCCTCTGCAGACGCGATGCCGTCCCCGCCGTGGACTCCAATCCGGTCAAGTCCGCGCCGCTCGATGCGCACCCACGTACCGCGGTCCGTACGCGCCCCCGCAGACCGCCGCTTGCGCACCAGTGTCTCGTGATCGAGTCGCACCCCCAGCATTCGCTCCGCACGATCTAGTACGGCCTCTACAGGGTCCTTGCGCAGATCCACCGAACGCAGCGTCATACGCCAGAACGTACCAACTCCCAGCCGCAGCAGTGCGCCCGTCAGATGCCGTGGGAGTGCGTCAACGAGCTGTACGTTGACAGCCTCACCCCTGGGGGTGAATTACCTCAGTCGCGCAGCGCAGGCTGCGTTCGGGCGAAGTCCGGCAAGTACGCCCCGCCTCCGCGTGTTCGAGACACAAGTCATGGGATGCCCCCTCTACTCACCGCTCACGTCACCAACTTTCGGGGCGATCATCTTCGTGATACTCAGCCGTGATGGCGATCTGACGGCCCCATGGATGACGAGGACTTCTCCTGTGTTTGCTGCCGCCGACGTGGTTTCTGGCGAGATCGACAAATTGGATCAGGAGCAACGTGAAGCCCTGGACGCCTGTGTCATCGCCGCCATGACGTGGTGCGCTCCCGAGGGCGATGTGCGCGCACGCGTGCGACTGTTGATGGAGTGCCATGGCCGGTATATGCGTGCGTGCGGGAACTTCGGCGACGCCGTGTCATTCCCCAGATTCCTGGATCGACTACGGCACGCCCCGGTCGGAGAACTGTTGCCCGGTCCGGGGTCCTGGTCGCAGATCTACGACGAGCGTCTGTTGGAGGACGACGGCACGCCCACCGCAGTCTTGGTCCGGTTGGCGATGGAAGCCTCAGTAGCTGTTGTCGTTCCGATCGTGCGGGGTGGGCGTCGAACGGGAGTCTCGATCGGGTGACCGTGGCCGGCTGCGGGCATGAAGGCAGGGCCTCTTGGTAGCTCGGGGTTGCGAAGCCAACCGAGATCCAGGAGACCCTGTTGCCGCAGTTGTACGTGCTCGCGCCGGTGGAGTTCAACTCGGCTGCTCTGTCGTGTGATTGTGTCGCTCACCGGTTCGGGAATGCGGCCGATCATCCGGAGCGTGTTCGGCGGTATCCCTCGGACATGACGGGCGCGGAGTGGTCGGTGGTCCGGCCGCTGCTGCCGGTGCCGGGCTGGATGAGGGGCCGGGGCGGGCAGCCGGAGGCGTACTGCCACCGGGTGATACTGGATGCGATCCGCTATCTGGTCGACAACGGAATCAATTGGCGGGCCATGCCGGCCGACTTCCCGCCGTGGGACCGGGTCTATGCGTTCTTCCGCCGCTGGCGCGACCACGCGCTGGTCAGAGAGTTCCACGACCGGCTGCGCGGCCGGGTCCGCGAGGAGTCGGGGCGAGATGCGGAACCGACGGCCGGCGTGATCGACTCGCAGTCCGTCAAGGCAGACGCCGTCGTCGGCGCCGACAGCCGCGGCTTCGACGGCGGCAAGCTGATCAACGGCCGCAAACGGCACGTGGTGGTCGACACCCTCGGCCTGCTGCTGGGCGTGATGGTCACCGCGGCGGACATCGGCGACCGCGCCGCCGCGAAGGTGCTGCTTGAGCGGGTGACCGACGCTCACCACCGGCTGGAACTCGTCTGGGCCGACGGCGGCTACACCGGCAGCCTCGTCAAGCACTGCCTGGCCGCGCTCGCGCTGGTCCTGGCGATCGTCAAGCGGAGCAACGACATGCGCGGCTTCGTGGTGCTGCCCAAGCGGTGGATCGTCGAGCGGCTCTTCGCCCACCTGATGCGAAGCCGCCGTCTGGTGCGTGATTTCGAACGATCCACCAGCAGCGCCGAGGCGATGATCTACTGGTCGATGACCATGATCATGACCCGCCGCCTGGCCCGCTCACGCTCCGCGCGAGGGTGAACCGGCCCGGTGCCGGCTCGGCCAGCCAGCCCCGCGCGACCAGGCGTTTCGCCTTCGACCGCAGCCCCTCCACCTTGGCAGGCACCACGTCCAGGCCGAACGCAGTGGCCATCTCCTGACAGGTCAGCGGCCCTTGACCGAGACGGCCCCGATCCTCGATCGCGGCCAGGATGCGCCGGTAGTCCACCGACAGTGCCGTCCCGGCCAGCCCCTCGCGCCACATCGGAACCTGCGACCTCGCCTTCACCACCAGAGGTGCAGCCGCCTCCACCTCGGTTCCCGTCACAACACCCTCTGGCACCTCGGTGACCACGCCGGCTGAGTCACCGCCCGGCGCGGACAGCACCGCACCGACACGCTCGCGGGCGATCGTCCACTCCGACCACTCCTGCTCGGCCACCGCGAGCTCGGCCTGGATGCGGTCCGCTTCCTCACGCAGCCCGTCCACACGACGACGAGCGGCAAGCTCGTGCTGTTCCAGCAGTCCGACAACCGACGGCATCCACGGCCTCCACGAGAGCGACGAAACGGCACCCCATCACTCCCACACCGACGCCGCCCCTACCCCTGACCAGCGAAAACACAGTCGTCAGACTCGGAAAGACAACAGCGTCTCAGAAGCGCCCATCGCAACGCCGGAAGCTGCCGACGCCTGACCCGCTGGCGACCCGGTCGATATCGCCACTGCCCGCAGTCACTCAGGCAACAGGTGCGCAGCAATATAGCCGCGGATCCCCGGCTACCGAAACCGGAGATCCGCCGAATACTTGTACCTCCACCGCCACTCCCTGACCGCTGCGTCGAAAGGCACCATCACGGCACCATCACTCCGAGCGGGTACGACCGCGCCGGCACTCGGTCTGCTATGCCGCGGCATAGCTGAGGCGGAACAGGTCCTGGGCACGCTCCAGATCCCGCTCCGACCGCAGCTGCAACTCCAAGTCACCCGTGCCGTGGTGACCTAGTCCCGTCACGTCCCGGGTGAAGTCCGGAACGAGGTCGACCTCCTTCAGGTCGCCCTTGAGGTAGACGAGGATCTTGGTCTGCTGCGGCGCGAGCACGCAGGCGAAGTTCCGCAGCCGCTGGTAGGCCGCGTATTGCTTGCGCTGCACCCGGGTGACGCCAGCCCCGAGACCGGTCAGAGCCTCGTCGACCGCACTGGCCAGCTCCGTCATCGCACCGTCGTGGCGTCGGACAGCCGTCAGGTCGGACCCACGCCGTGGACGCCGTGGGACAGCGGTCGACTGCCCAGTGACCGACGCCACGGTCTCCAGTCCGATGTGGTCACTGCCGAAGTAGCGGTAACGGACCAGGTCGATGCTGCGCCGGTGCTCGCGTACGGCGTGCGCGTCATAGCGGGTGAAGTCGCCGGCCACACAGATCAGCCGAGGTGCGCTCCACAGTATTTGGGACGCGGCCGTGACCCCGAGCCGGTCGCGAACCAGGTTCCGGAAGACGTCCTTATGATTCACCAGCCAGGCCATGTAGTAGAGGCCCTGGTTGATAACGCCGGCGTCTGTGCCGCGCTTGTACTCAACGATCACGGGTGCGCCGTTCTCATCGAGACCCAGCGAGTCGATACGTCCGCCATCGGCGCATCCAATCACGTACTCACTCGCCAGGAATCGCACCCCGAGCATCGCCTCCATGTGCGCCTCGATAAGGCTCTGCACATCCGCCTCAACGTCGGCAAGAAGCGGCATGACCTCAGTCACGCCGCCTCTCGTTGTATGGAACAGCTTCACGCCCGACTTCCCCCCTCGGCTAGGAAATCGACAACGTCGAGCAGGGGCAGATTTGTTTCCACACGAGACCACGGGGCCGTGAAGAGAGCGTGTAGATACGTCCCGCCCCTGCTCGCCCGACGCGCTGGGCGGCACTCCACCACGTCACGACGGGCAAACGCTGACCAACGGCGACCAAGCCCTACCCCGCCCCTCCGAAGCCTCTACACGGCGTCGACTCCGTCACAGTGGGTGATCAAGATTGAGCGCCCACCGACCACACCTGACACGCCATCATAAGTAGAGGCCATTGCCTGACGAGCCGTCAGCCCATGCGTCAAACGTGCGTCAGAAGGGCCCGTCGTGCGTCGAATATGCGTCAAGATATCGCCCGTAACGCCCACAGCGCACATAATGCACACTCGAAAAAACGGCAGGTCAGGCACCCTTTTCAGCAGGCTCAAGGATCGCGACGCACTCCACATGATGCGTCATCGGAAACAGGTCGAACGCCCGCAGCGTCCGCACCTTGTAGCCGCCCTCGGCGAAGTACGCCAGGTCCCGCGCCAGCGCTGCCGGGTCGCACGCCACATACGCGATACGGCGCGCGCCAAGGGTCGAGAGGCGCTTGACGACCTGCTTCCCGGCTCCCGCGCGCGGCGGGTCCAGGACGATCAGGTCGCACTCCGTGATGCCGGTACGGGGCAGCACCTGGTCGACCTTGCCGTGCTCGATGCGGACCCGGTCGAGGTCCTTGAGGTTGTGGCGGGCGTCCTCGACCGCGCGCTTGCCGGACTCGATGCCGAGCACCGCGCCCTTCTCGCCGATGCGCTGGCCGATGGCGCCGGCGAAGAGGCCGACGCCGCAGTAGAGGTCGAGCGCGGTGTCGTTCTTGCGGGGCAGCAGGCCCTGCATGACGGCGCGGACCAGGGTGTCGGCCGCCTGCGGGTGGACCTGCCAGAAGCCGCCCGAGCCAACGCGGTAGGTGCGGTCGTCGGCGCGCTCGCGGACGAAGGCGCGGCCGTGGACACGGTGGACGCCGCCGTCCTTCTCCTCGACGCGGAGCACGGAGACGGGCTTGTCCAGCTCGACCAGCGGGAGGCGGCCGCCCTCACGCGGGGTGAGGATGACCTGGCGGTCGTGGGAGCCGGTGGCGGAGATGGCCTCGACGGTGGCCATCTGGGGCCAGTCCTGCTTCTCGATGCCGAGCTCGGTGACCCCGGGCGCGGCGATCATGCAGTGGTCGATGATCTCGATGTCGTGCGAGCGGTGCTTGCGCAGGCCGACGCGGCCGTCCTCGTCGATCGCGTACTGGACGCGGGTGCGCCAGGCGGGTACCTCGCCCGCCGGGAGCTTGTCGCCCTCGGCCGGCATGACGGTGCCGTCCCAGCCCGCCTCCTCGGGGGTGAGGCCCGCGAGGCGCAGGAGCTGCTCGGCGATCACTTCACCCTTGAGCCGCCGCTGGGCGCCCGGCTTGGCATGCTGCCAGTCGCAGCCGCCGCACTTGCCGGGGCCGGCGAACGGGCAGGGGGCCTTCACCCGGTCCTTGGACTCCTCGATGATCCGCACCGCGTCGGCGCGCAGGAAACGGGAGTCGGTGGCGCCGTCGGTGACTTTGGCGACGACCTTCTCGCCGGGCAGCGTGTGGCGTACGAACAGGACCTGGCCCTCGGCGGTGCGGGCGATGCAGTGGCCGCCGTGGGCGACCGGGCCGACCTCGACCTCGTACTCCTGCCCCACGAGCGATTCCCCGGACTGTGATCCTCCGGACTGCGATTCCCCGGTCTGCGGCGAAGTGGATTCGTTCTGCATGAGGGGAGGACTCCAGAGATCAAGGGGGACCGCGAACGGCCTGACAACAACCTACGAGTCTACGTGGGTGTCGTCCGGCCGCCGACCAAGAGCCGGTGACCGAGAGCCGCCGGCCGCGAGCCGGTGCCCAAAGCGGACCAAGAACCAGTGGCCAAGAGCCGCTACGGAGCGTCAGCTCTTGTTCGTCGGTTCCTTCTGTCTGCGCTCCACCGGGCCGCGTCGCACCGAACCCGGGGCGCTCCAGTCCGCGCGCTTGCGGGCCCGCTTCTTGGCCGCCTCGGAGGATTCCAGCTGGTACGGGACGGAGGTGACCATGACTCCCGGGGTGAAGAGCAGTCGGCCCTTGAGCCGTAGGGCGCTCTGGTTGTGCAGCAGGTGCTCGTACCAGTGGCCGACGACGTACTCCGGGATGTAGACGCTCACGACGTCGCGCGGGCTCTCCCGGCGCAGGCTCTTGACGTACTCGATGACCGGGCGGGTCACCTCGCGGTACGGGGAGTCGAGGATCTTCAGCGGGACGTTGATGCCGCGCCGCTCCCAGTCCTCCTTGAGCGCCTTCGTCTCGGCCGGGTCGACGCTGATGGAGAGCGCCTCCAGGTTGTCCGAGCGGATCAGCTTCGCGTACGCGAGTGCGCGCAGGGTGGGGCGGTGCAGCTTGGAGACCAGGACGATCGAGTGGACCCGGGAGGGACGGACGCTCTCGTCGCTCGGCGTCTCGTCGGCGGCGATCTCCGCCGCGACCCGGTCGTAGTGCCTGCGGATGGCGGTCATCGTGCCGTAGAAGATCACCATGCCGAGCAGCGCGACCCAGGCGCCGTGGGTGAACTTGGTGGCGAGGACGACGACGAGCACCAGGCCGGTGAAGAAGGCGCCGAAGGTGTTGATCGCGCGGGAGCGGATCATGTGGCGGCGCTTGGCCTGGTCCTTCTCGGCGCGCAGGTGCCGGTTCCAGTGCCGGACCATGCCGGTCTGGCTGAGCGTGAAGGAGACGAACACGCCGACGATGTAGAGCTGGATCAGCCGCGTCGAGTCGGCCCCGTAGATGACGACCAGCAGGATCGCGGCACCGGCCAGCAGCACGATGCCGTTGGAGAAGGCGAGCCGGTCGCCGCGGGTGTGCAGCTGGCGCGGCAGATAGCGGTCCTGGGCCAGGATCGAGCCGAGGAGCGGGAAGCCGTTGTACGCGGTGTTGGCGGCCAGGAAGAGGACGAGGGCCGTCGCCGCGGCGAGGATCACGAAGAAGAACGTGCCGTCGCCGAAGACCGCGGCCGCGACCTGCGAGATCACCGGGTCCTGGACGAAGGACGAGCCGACCGGGGAACCGTTGTTGATCAGGTCCTCCGCCGGGTTCTCCGCCATCTTGACGTCGGTGGCCATGGCCAGGCCGATGATGCCGCAGAACATGGTGACGGCCAGCAGGCCCATCATCGCGAGGGTGGTGGCGGCGTTCTTGCTCTTCGGCTTGCGGAAGGCCGGGACGCCGTTGCTGATCGCTTCGACGCCGGTGAGGGCCGCACAGCCGGAGGAGAAGGCACGCAGCAGCAGGAAGACCAGGGCGAAGCCCGCCAGGCCCTGGTGTTCCGGCTTGATCGTGTAGTCCGAGGTGGGGGCGTGCATGGTGTCGCCGAGGACGAGTCCGCGGAAGGCACCCCAGATGATCATGATGAACACGCCGGCCACGAAAAGGTACGTCGGGATGGCGAAGAGCTTCCCGGACTCCTTGACGCCCCGCAGGTTCATCAGCGTCAGCAGCACGATGGCGGCGACGGCGCAGGCCGTCTTGTGCTCGACGACGAACGGGATCGCCGAGCCGAGGTTCTCCACCCCGGAGGCGATGGACACCGCGACGGTCAGCACGTAGTCGACCAGCAGCGCGCTGGCCACGGTCAGTCCGGCCTTCGGGCCGAGGTTGGTGGTGGCGACCTCGTAGTCGCCGCCGCCGCTCGGGTACGCGTGCACGTTCTGCCGGTACGAGGCGACGACCGTGAACATCAGGACCACGACGGCGACCGCGATCCACGGGCTGAAGTGGTAGGCCGACACGCCCGCGATGGACAGCACCAGGAGGACTTCCCCGGGTGCGTACGCCACCGAGGACAGCGGGTCGGACGCGAAGACGGGGAGAGCGATGCGCTTCGGGAGGAGCGTCTCCCCCAGTTTGTCGCTGCGCAGGGCCCGGCCGATCAGGATCCGTTTGGGCACGTCGGTCAGTTTGGACACGCTGAGGATCGTAAGGGTTCCGTATGGGGGCGGCCCACACACCACCCCCATGGCCCCGCAATCTCCTGCACTCGCCAGGAAAGGCCACGAAATCCTTAACGGAATCCTTGCACCGCGGCACCCAGAAGCCGGTCGAACACCTCTCCGGGCGCCCACATGAACACCCCCGAACCACGCCCGCGAACGCGTCTCGGAACATCCCTCCGTACGCAGCCCCGGCCGCCCTCCGAACACTCCCCGAACACCATTCGGTAAGTCGTTCGAACAGTTCGGGGGTCGTCGCCTTTGCCACAGTGCCCCCGCGATGAGCACACTCGAATGAGGCGGCGCACCCGGCGCGGCTTAAGCTCGTCCTGGGCAACGGGACGAACCGTTGCCCCATTGTTTGCCCGGCCAGCCGAGAAATGAGTGTGAGCAGGGTGTTTTCGCAGGTCAGCCGGACGACCAGGACTGCGAGGTAGGCGCAAGGTGCACATCGTCATCATGGGCTGCGGGCGAGTGGGAGCCGCTCTCGCGCAGAACCTGGAGCAGCAGGGGCACACGGTCGCCGTCATCGACCAGGACCCTACGGCGTTCCGGCGCCTCGGATCCGGCTTCGGCGGCCGTCGCGTCACGGGGGTCGGTTTCGACCAGGACACCCTGCGCGAGGCGGGTATCGAAGAGGCCGGCGCGTTCGCCGCGGTGAGCAGCGGTGACAACTCCAACATCATCGCGGCCCGTGTGGCACGCGAGATGTTCGGCATCGAGAACGTCGCGGCCAGGATCTACGACCCCCGGCGTGCTGAGGTGTACCAGCGCCTCGGCATCCCCACGGTCGCCACCGTGCGCTGGACCGCGGACCAGATGCTGCGCCGGCTGCTGCCTTCGGGCGCCGAGCCGCTGTGGCGCGATCCGAGCGGCGGTGTGCAGCTCGCCGAGGTGCACACCACGCCGTCCTGGATCGGTCACAAGATCAGCACCCTCCAGGAGGAGACGGGCGTGCGCGTGGCCTTCCTCACCCGGTTGGGCGAAGCGATACTGCCGTCGTCGCAGACGGTGCTGCAGGAGGGCGACCTCGTCCACGTGATGATGCGTACGGACGAGATCGCGAAGGTCGAGGCGGCCTTCGCCGAGGGCCCCGAGGAGGGCGGTCACTGATGCGTGTCGCGATTGCCGGGGCCGGCGCGGTGGGACGTTCCATCGCGGGCGAGCTGCTGGAGAACGGGCACGAGGTGCTGCTCGTCGACAAGGCGCCGACCGCCATCTCGGTCGAACGGGTGCCGATGGCCGAATGGCTGCTGGCGGACGCCTGCGAGATCACCTCGCTGGACGAGGCTGCGTTGCAGCGCTGCAACGTCGTGATCGCGGCGACCGGTGACGACAAGGTGAACCTGGTCGTCTCGCTGCTCGCCAAGACGGAGTACGGCGTGCCGCGCGTGGTCGCCCGGGTGAACAACCCGAAGAACGAGTGGCTGTTCAACGAGTCCTGGGGCGTCGATGTGGCGGTGTCCACACCGCGTCTGATGTCGGCGCTGGTCGAGGAGGCGGTGAGTGTCGGCGATCTGGTCCGGCTGCTGCGCTTCAGCCACGGCGACGCGAACCTGGTCGAGCTGACGCTGCCGCCGGAGTCGGCACTGGCGGGTACCCAGGTCGGGGAGGTCGCCTGGCCGCAGGACACCTCACTGGTCACGATCATCCGCGGGCAGCGGGTCCTGACGCCGAGCACGGAGGAGACCCTGGAGGCCGGGGACGAGCTGCTGTTCGTGGCCGCCCAGGCGCGTGAGGAACAGCTGGAGGACCTGCTGTCGGTGCGCCGGGGCGACCCGGAGAGCTGAGCGGCCGCACATCCGCACACGACGAGAGGGGCCTGTGTCCGCCCGGGGGGGGGACACGCCCCCCTCGCGGGGGCTGTGGGGGCAGGCGCCGGGGCGGGGGGCGCGGGGGCGGCCCCCGCCGTTCGGGGCGTGTCGGGCGGCGC
>NZ_JBVHOQ010000021.1:31572-53958 GCF_055568375.1 Streptomyces sp. NPDC026062 | reverse complement strand
GGGCCCCCCCTGGGGGGGCGCTACCAGGGGCGGCCCCTCGTGGGGGGCGCCGGGGGCCACCCGGTGAGCTGGGGGGCCGAACAGCCCACCCCCGCGGGGGGGGGCGGCCCGGGGGGGGGGCCCCCCCCGGCCCCTCTCGCTCGGTCTGTGGCTCAGAGCTCCTGGCCGCGGGCCGCTTCGGCGGCCGCCGCCTTACGGGCCTTCTCGGCCTGCTCCTCGGCCTCCATCTCGGCGAAGACGTCGATGGGCGGCGGCGCCTTGGCGAGGAAGACCCAGGTGAGGTAGACCGCCAGCAGGAACGGCGGGATCTTCAGGGCGATCAGGACCCAGCCGAACTGGGTGGTGTCGGCCCACCAGTACAGCGGGAAGAGGATCGCGCACTTGGCGAGCAGGATCAGGCCCCAGGCGTAGCTGGCCTTGGCGTAGGCCTTCTTGCGGCCGGGGTTCCGGGTGCGCCAGGAGAGGTTCTCCTTGAACACCGGGCCGAGGATCAGTCCGATCAGCGGAAGACCGGCGACCGTGGTGACCAGGTAGGCGAGAGCCAGTCCCAGCGTGTAGATCATGCCCGGGAGGTAGAAGTCCTTGGCGTTGCCGGTCATCTTCGCGAAGACGACACCGAAGGCCACACCGAAGACACCGCTGAAGGCGTGCTTGACGGTGTCCTTGCGGATCAGCCGGACGACCACGAGCACCAGCGACACCGCGACGGCCGCGATGGCCGAGTTCGTGAGGTTCTTGTCGATGGTGAAGATCGTGACGAAGAGCAGTCCGGGCAGGACCGTCTCCACCATGCCCCGGATGCCGCCGAAGGCCTCGAAGAGCGCGGCCTCGGTGACCGCCTTCGCGTCGGCCTCCTGCTGGTCGGTGGTGCGGTCCGTATCGGACGTCGGCTTGTCGAGAGACGTCACCGGCTACTCCTTGCCGAGCGGTCGGAGTTCGTATGTGGGATTGAACAGCACCCGGCGCCCGTGGCTCATGGCGATGCGGCCGGAGACGATGAGCTTGCGGCCCGGTTCGATGCCCACGATGGAGCGCCGGCCGAGCCAGACCACGTCGAGCGGCGCGGTGCCGTCGAAGAGCTCCGCCTCAAGTGCGGGCACTCCGGCGCGCGGTCGCAGGGTGACCGTCCGCAAGGTACCAGTGACCTTCACGATCTGGCGGTCGGTGCACTCGGAGATCCGGGTGCATCCCGAGGCCTGCGAGTCCTCCTCCAGCTCTTCGCACTCCAGGTCCTCCTGGGAGCTGGAAAGCCGGTCGAGCATCCGTCGGAAGCGCCCGGACGGCCGCTCGGCCTTCTGGGACTTCTCGAATCGAGGAACAGCACTCATACCCGAAGGGTACCGGTCCCCGGGGGTCCTGAAAGGTGGCCGCCGTCTCACTCGAACGGGTTACCCGGCCCCGGGGCTCCGGGCCCTCAGGCGCGCTCGAACCGGTAGCCCATTCCGGGTTCGGTGACGAAGTGCCGGGGGTGCGAGGGATCGGTCTCCAGTTTGCGCCTCAGCTGCGCCATGTAGACCCGCAGATAGTTGGTCTCGGTGCCGTACGAGGGCCCCCAGACCTCCTGGAGCAGCTGCTTCTGGCTGACCAGCCGGCCGCTGTTGCGGACCAGGACCTCCAGCAGGTGCCACTCGGTGGGGGTGAGCCGTACGTCGCGTCCGTCCCGGTGGACCTTCTTGGCGGCGAGGTCGACGGTGAACCCCTCGGTCTCCACGAGCACGACCTCGTCGCCGCCCTCCTGGCCGACGGGCTCGGCGCGGCGCACCGCGGCGCGCAGCCGGGCCAGCAGCTCGTCCATGCCGAAGGGCTTGGTGACGTAGTCGTCGGCTCCGGCGTCCAGGGCCTCGACCTTCTCGTCGGAGGTGTGCCGGGCCGAGAGCACCAGGATCGGTACCCGGGTCCAGCCGCGCAGGCCCCTGATCACCTCGACGCCGTCCATGTCGGGCAGCCCCAGGTCCAGCACGACCACATCGGGGTGGCGGGCGGCGGCGAGCTGGAGCGCGGTGGCCCCGTCGGGTGCCGCGTCCACCTCGTACTTGCGCGCCTTCAGGTTGATCACAAGGGCGCGTACGATCTGCGGCTCGTCGTCGACCACAAGCACCCGGGTCATCGCGGTCCTGCCTTTCTGCTGTGCGTGGATGTGCGGAGGTTCCGGCGGATCATGAAGTGACCCGCGCGGGCAGGTCGGGGGCGGCGGGAACGTATCCGGAGGCCGCCTTCAGGGTGAGCACCATGGTGAGGCCCCCGCCGGGGGTGTCCTCGGCGTCCAGCGTGCCGCCCATGGACTCCACGAAGCCCCGGGCCACGGCGAGGCCGAGGCCCACTCCGGCGCCGCGCGGGGCGTCACCGTAGCGCTGGAAGGGCTCGAAGATGCGTTCCTTGGCCTCGTCGGGGACGCCCCGGCCCCGGTCGGCCACGCGGAGCTCGACCCGGGCGCCGAGCGCGCTGGCCGCCACGGTGACGCGCTCGCGGTCGGGGCTGTACTTGACGGCGTTCTCGACGATGTTGGCGACGGCCCGCTCCAGCAGCCCGGGGTCGACGGCGACCATCGGCAGCGTCTCAGGGATGTCCAGTTCGACGCTGTCCTCGGGGACGCCGCCCAGCGCCATGGGTACGACCTCGTCGAGGTCGATCTCACGGATCAGCGGGGTGACGGTGCCGGTCTGCAGGCGGGACATGTCGAGGAGGTTGCCGACGAGGTGGTCGAGGCGGTCGGCGCCGTTCTCGATGCCTTCGAGGAGTTCGGCCTCGTCGTCGTCGGACCAGGCGACGTCGTCGGAGCGCAGGGAGCTGACAGCGGCCTTGATGGCCGCGAGGGGGGTCCGCAGGTCGTGGCTGACGGCGGCCAGCAGCGCGGTCCTGATCCTGTTCCCCTCGGCGAGCCTGCGGGCCTTCTCGGCCTCCCCGACCAGGCGCTGGCGGTCCAGGACGACGGCCGCCTGGGCGGCGAAGGCACCGAGCACCCGGCGGTCCTCGGCCGGCAGCACCCGGCCGGAGAGGGCCAGGGCCATGTGGTCGCCGACGGGCATGTCCGCGTCGGCGTCCTCGGGCCGGGCGACCGGCGCCGGTCCGACGCTTCCGGCGCACGTCCACGGATCGACGTCGCTCTGCCGCTCCAGCAGGGCGACGGACTCCATACCGAAGGTCTCGCGGACCCGGTCCAGCAGCGCGTCCAGGGTGGTCTCGCCGCGCAGCACGCTGCCAGCCAGGAAGGAGAGGATCTCCGACTCGGCGCGCAGCCTGGCGGCCTGGTGGGTACGGCGGGCCGCCAGATCGACGACGGAGGCCACGGCGGCGGCCACCGCGAAGAAGATCACGATGGCGACGAAGTTCTCGGGGTCCTGCACGGTCAGGGTGTGGGTGGGCGGGGTGAACCAGTAGTTCAGCAGCATCGAGCCCGCGGCGGCCGACGCGAGGGCGGGTCGCAGTCCGCCGAGCAGGGCCGCGGCGACGGTCATGAAGAGGAAGAGCAGGACGTCGTTGGCGAGCCCGGGGCCGTTCTCCATGCCCTTGAGGAGCAGCGAGAGGAGGACCGGGCCGCCCACACCGACGAGCCAGCCCCAGATGATGCGGGCCCTGCCGAGCCGGGCACCGCGGGCGATGGGGAGGCCTCGGCCCTTGGCGACCTCGTCATGGGTGACGATGTGGACGTCGAGGTCGGTGCCGGAGTCGCGGGCCACGGTGGCGCCGACGCCGGGGCCGTAGATGTACTGCCAGGTCTTGCGGCGGCTGGAGCCCAGGACGATCTGGGTGGCGTTGACGCCGCGGGCGAATTCGAGGAGCGCCGAGGGTATGTCGTCGCCGATGACGTGGTGGAAGGTGCCGCCGAGGTCCTCGACGAGCGTGCGCTGGACGGTCAGCTCCTTGGGCGAGGCCGACGTCAGTCCGTCGCTGCGGGCGATGTACACGGCGAGGATCTCACTGCCGGAGCCCTTGGCCGCCATCCGGGAGGCGCGCCGGATGAGGGTGCGGCCCTCGGGTCCTCCGGTGAGTCCGACAACGATGCGTTCGCGGGCCTGCCAGGTGGTGCGGATGTTGTGCTCGCCGCGGTACTGCTGAAGGTATTCGTCGACCCGGTCGGCCACCCAGAGCAGGGCCAGTTCACGCAGGGCGGTGAGGTTGCCGGGGCGGAAGTAGTTGGAGAGCGAGGCGTCGATCCGGTCCGGCTTGTAGATGTTGCCGTGGGCCATCCGCCGGCGCAGCGCCTGGGGCGACATGTCGACAAGTTCGAGCTGGTCGGCACGGCGGACGACTTCGTCGGGCACCGTCTCGCGCTGGCGTACGCCGGTTATGGACTCGACGACGTCGCCGAGGGACTCCAGGTGCTGGATGTTGACCGTGGAGACCACGTCGATGCCGGCCTGGAGAAGCTCTTCGACGTCCTGCCAGCGCTTGGCGTTGCGGGAGCCCGGCACATTGGTGTGGGCGAGTTCGTCCACCAGGGCGACGGCCGGGGCGCGCTCCAGGACCGCGTCCACGTCCATCTCGGTGAAGACGGCGGAGCGGTACTCGATCTCGCAGCGCCGGATCTGTTCGAGGCCGTGCAGCATGACCTCGGTGCGGGGGCGGTCGTGGTGCTCGACGAAGCCGACGACGCAGTCGGTGCCCCGCTCCACACGGCGGTGCGCCTCGGAGAGCATCGCGTACGTCTTGCCGACGCCGGGTGCCGCACCGAGGTAGATCCGAAGTTTGCCGCGCGCCATGGCCCCATTGTCTTCCCGAAACCGGCTCTTCTCACAGAAACCAGTGGCGGCCGATGCGGCAGCCACAGTCGAAACTACCCTGTGAATTTCCGGCATATCGGGTGGGGGGTGTGGGCGTGCTCCGTATTGACGCAACCCTGATGCCTCCGCCGAGGACGGCCCGCGCCCGCCCCGGCGCGGTCGCCCCGGCGGCCCTCGCAGCCCCGCTCCCCGCTCCCCGCTCCCCGCTCCCCGCTCCCCGCTCCCCGCTGAGAGCAGCACTGACGGCAGCGCTGCTCTCAGTGCTGCTCTCAGTGCTGCTCTCAGTGCTCGATGATGTGCCCGTCGCTGAGCTCCAGCACCCGGTCGGCGAGGCCGAGCAGCTGGGCGTCGTGGGTGGCGACGAGCGCGGTGACGCCCTCGCTGTGGACGACGGCGCGCAGGAGTTGCATCACCGCGAGGCCGGTCTCGGCGTCGAGTTGCCCGGTGGGCTCGTCGGCGATCAGCAGGGCGGGGCGGTTGGCGAGCGCGCGGGCGATCGCGACGCGCTGCTGCTGACCGCCGGAGAGCTCGCCGGGGCGCTGCGCGGCGTGATCGGCGAGGCCGACCAGGGAGAGGAGCAGCGAGACCCGCTCCTCGCGCTCGCGCGGATCGGCCTTGCGCAGCCGCATGGGTACGCCGACGTTCTCCGCCGCGGTCAGGATCGGGATCAGGCCGAAGGACTGGAAGATGAAGCCGACCCGGTCGCGGCGGAGCTCCAGCAGCCCGTTCTCACCGAGCGACGAGAGATCGGTGCCGTCCACGGTGATCCGGCCGTTGTCGGGGGTGTCGAGGCCGCCGACCAGATTGAGGAGGGTCGTCTTGCCGGAGCCGGAACGCCCCTTGAGCGCGACGAGCTCACCGCGCGGCACCTCGAAGGACACGCCACGCAGCGCGTGCACGGCACCGGCCCCGGAGCCGTAGGAGCGGTGCAGGTCCTCGATCCGGACCATCGGCCGCTCGGCGACGGTCGTGCCGCCCTCCGCGCCGGTGCCCTTGGCGGAAGTGCTCTCGGTCATGTCGCTCCCCGTGTTTCGGTCCTGTCGGCCGCCAGTATGTGCATGCGGTACGGGGCCGGGCAATGCCCGGGTGCGGCCGTGGCGGCCGAACCCGGGCATCGGGGGTGTTCAGCGCGTTCCGGTCTCCTCGGTGAGGTGCCTCAGCGCGATGTTGAGCTGAAGGACGTTGACCCTCGGTTCGCCGATGAAGCCGAGGATGCGGCCGTCGGTGTGCCGGTCGACGAGCTCGGCGACCCGGGCGGCATCGAGGTGGTTGCGCGCGGCGACGCGGTTCACCTGAAGCCGTGCGTAGGCCGGGGAGATGTCGGGGTCCAGGCCGGACCCGGAGGAGGTGACCGCGTCGGCCGGTACCTGGGAGGGGCTGACGGGGTGGCCGGGGACGGAGTTGTCCTTGACCACGGCGGCCTTGGCGGCGGTGACCCAGTCGATGAGCTCCTTGTTGTCGCCGGAGCGGTTGGTCGCGCCGGACAGGATGAGGGAGTACCGGGTGTTGACGCTGTTGGTGCCGAGCCCGTTGGACGGTCGCGGCTGGAACCACTTGAGGTCGGGGGAAGCCGCCTCCTGGCCCTTCCTGAGGGGCAGGTCGTAGCGCTGGCCGATGAGCGAGGAGCCGACGACCTCGCCGTCCGCCGTGATCTCGGAACCGTTGGCGCGTCCGGGCATGAGCCCCTGGGCGACACCGGTGACGGCGAGCGGGTAGACGACGCCGCAGACCAGGGTGAGGACGAGCAGGGCGCGCAGTCCGGCCCAGAGCAGCCGCGCGGAGTTTCCTACGGAGTTGTTCATGGCAGGTCAGCCGATTCCGGGGATGAGGGAGATGATCAGGTCGATGATCTTGATGCCGATGAACGGGGCGATCAGGCCGCCGAGTCCGTAGACACCCAGGTTGCGCCGGAGCATGGAGTCGGCACCGCTGGGCCGGTAGCGGACGCCCTTGAGGGCGAGCGGGACCAGCGCGACGATGATCAGCGCGTTGAAGATCACGGCGGACAGGATCGCCGACCGGGGTGAGGAGAGGTCCATGACGTTGAGCTTGTCCAGGCCCGGATAGACCACCGCGAACATCGCGGGGATGATCGCGAAGTACTTCGCGACGTCGTTGGCGATGGAGAACGTCGTGAGCGCGCCGCGCGTGATCAGGAGCTGTTTGCCGATCTCGACGATCTCGATCAGCTTCGTCGGGTTGGAGTCCAGGTCCACCATGTTCCCGGCCTCCTTGGCGGCCGAGGTGCCGGTGTTCATGGCCACGCCGACATCGGCCTGGGCGAGCGCCGGGGCGTCGTTCGTGCCGTCACCGGTCATCGCGACGAGTTTGCCGCCCGCCTGCTCCCGCTTGATGAGGGCCATCTTGTCCTCGGGGGTGGCCTCGGCGAGGAAGTCGTCGACGCCCGCCTCCTCGGCGATGGCCTTCGCGGTCAGCGGGTTGTCGCCGGTGATCATCACCGTACGGATGCCCATCCGGCGCAGTTCGCCGAACCGCTCCCGCATGCCCTCCTTGACGACGTCCTTGAGGTGGACGACGCCCAGGATCCGGGCCCCGTCCGCGTCCTGGCAGGCAACCAGGAGCGGGGTGCCGCCGGCCGCCGCGATGCGGTCGGTGAGCGCCCGCGCGTCCTCGGCCACGCTGCCGCCCCGCTCCCTCACCCAGGCGATGACGGATCCGCTCGCGCCCTTGCGGACCCTGCGTCCGTCGACGTCCACGCCGGACATCCGGGTCTGGGCGGTGAACTCTACCCACTCTGCATGGGCGAGTTCGCCCTGGTGGCGCTCGCGCAGGCCGTACCTCTCCTTGGCGAGAACCACCACGGACCTGCCCTCGGGCGTCTCGTCGGCCAGCGAGGAGAGCTGGGCGGCATCCGCCAGCTCGGTCTCCGTCACACCCGCGACGGGGAGGAACTCGGCGGCCTGCCGGTTGCCGAGGGTGATGGTTCCGGTCTTGTCGAGCAGCAGCGTCGAGACATCGCCCGCCGCCTCGACGGCGCGCCCGGACATGGCGAGGACATTGCGCTGCACGAGCCGGTCCATGCCGGCGATGCCGATCGCGGAGAGCAGTGCGCCGATGGTGGTCGGGATCAGACAGACCAGCAGCGCGGTCAGCACGATCATGGACTGCTCGCTGCCGGCGTAGATCGCGAAGGGCTGGAGCGTGACGACGGCGAGCAGGAAGACGACGGTGAGGGACGCCAGGAGGATGTTCAGGGCAATCTCGTTGGGCGTCTTCTGCCGGGCCGCGCCCTCGACCAGGGCGATCATCCGGTCGATGAAGGTCTCGCCGGGCTTGGTGGTGATCTTGATGACGATGCGGTCGGAGAGCACCTTCGTACCGCCGGTGACCGCGCTGCGGTCGCCGCCGGACTCCCGGATGACCGGGGCCGATTCGCCGGTGATCGCGGACTCGTCGACGCTGGCGACGCCCTCGACGACGTCACCGTCGCCCGGGATGATGTCGCCGGCCTCGCAGACGACCAGATCGCCGACGCGCAGTCCGGTACCGGGGATCCGTTCCTCGGTCCGCCCGGTCAGCCTGCGGGCGACCGTGTCCGTCTTCGCCCTGCGCAGGGTGTCGGCCTGGGCCTTGCCCCGGCCCTCGGCGACCGCCTCCGCCAGGTTGGCGAAGATCGTGGTCAGCCACAGCCAGGCGGCGATCGCCCAGCCGAACCAGTCGGCCGGATCCAGCACCGCGAGCACGGTGGTGAGCACCGAACCGACCAGCACCACGAACATCACCGGCGAGGTGACCATCACCCGTGGGTCGAGCTTGCGTATCGCGTCGGGAAAGGCGCCGATCAGCATCCGGGGGTCGAACAGCCCGGCACCGACGCGCCCGTCGGGAGCGGCCCCGGCCCGGGTGTCCTGGTGCGGTGTGCGGTCCGGCGTGACTGTGGACATCGCGTCCTCTTGCTTCGTACGGATGGTCATGACGCCAGCCCCTCGGCCAGCGGTCCCAGCGCGAGGGCCGGGAAGTAGGTCAGACCGGCGATGATCATGATGGTGGCGACCAGCAGTCCGCTGAAGAGCGGTCTGTGCGTGCCGAGGGTGCCGACGGTCGCCGGTACGGGCCGCTGCTCGGCCAGCGAGCCGGCCAGCGCCAGGACGAACACCATGGGCAGGAACCGGCCCAGCAGCATCGCGAGCCCGATCGTGGTGTTGAACCACTGGGTGTCCGCGTTGAGCCCGGCGAACGCCGAACCGTTGTTGTTGGCGCCGGAGGTGTAGGCGTAGAGGATCTCCGAGAAGCCGTGCGCGCCCGAGTTGGTCATCGAGTTGCCCGGGGTGGGCAGGGCCATCGCGACGGCGGTGAAGCAGAGCACCAGGGCCGGTGTGATCAGGATGTAGCAGGCGGCGAGTTTGATCTCGCGGGTGCCGATCTTCTTGCCCAGGTACTCCGGCGTACGGCCGACCATCAGCCCGGCGATGAACACCGCGATGACCGCCATGATCAGCATCCCGTAGAGGCCGGATCCGGTCCCGCCGGGCGCGATCTCGCCGAGCTGCATGCCGAGCATCGTGATGCCGCCGCCGAGTCCGGTGAACGAGGAGTGGAACGAGTTCACCGCTCCGGTCGAGGTGAGCGTGGTGGCCACCGCGAAGAGGGAGGAGCCCCCGACACCGAAACGATTCTCCTTGCCCTCCATCGCCCCGCCCGCGATGTCGAACGCGGGCCCGTGGTGCGTGAATTCGGTCCACATCATCAGCGCCGTGAAGCCGAGCCAGATGACGCCCATGGTGGCGAGGATCGCGTACCCCTGCCTGAGCGAGCCGACCATGCGGCCGAACGTGCGCGTCAGAGCGAAGGGGATGACGAGGATCAGGAAGATCTCGAAGAGGTTGGAGAGCCCGTTGGGGTTCTCGAAGGGGTGGGCCGAGTTGGCGTTGAAGTAGCCGCCGCCGTTCGTGCCCAGTTCCTTGATGACCTCCTGCGAGGCGACCGCGCCGCCGTTCCACTGCTGCGAGCCGCCCGTGAACTGGCCGACCTCGTGGATGCCGGAGAAGTTCTGGATCGCTCCGCAGGCGACCAGCACGAGCGCGCCGATCACCGCGATCGGCAGCAGGATCCGTACGGTGCCGCGCACCAGGTCGGCCCAGAAGTTGCCGAGTTCACCGCTGCGGACGGCAGCGAACCCCCGGACGAGTGCCACCGCGACGGCGATGCCGACGGAGGCCGAGACGAAGTTCTGCACCGCGAGGCCGCCGGTCTGTACGACGTGGCCCATGGCCTGCTCGCCGTAGTACGACTGCCAGTTGGTGTTCGCGACGAACGACGCCGCCGTGTTGAACGCCTGATCGGGGTCGATCGAGGAGAAGCCGAGCGAACCGGGCAGCGAGCCCTGGAGCCGCTGCAGCAGATAGAGGAAGAGGACGCTCACCGCGGAGAAGGCGAGAACGCCGCGCAGATAGGCGGGCCAGCGCATCTGCGTGTTCGGATCGGCGCCGATGGCCTTGTAGATCCACTTCTCGGCCCGCAGGTGGCGGGGCGAGGTATAGACACCAGCCATGTAATCACCGAGCGGGCGGTACGCCAGACCCAGCGCCACGACGAGCGCGAGTACCTGGAGCACGCCTGCGAGGACGGGGCTCATTTCGGGCTCAGAACCTCTCCGGGTACAGAAGGGCGAGGACGAGATAGCCCAGCAGGGCTACGGCCACGACGAGGCCGGCCACGTTTTCGGCAGTCACAGCTTGGCCACCCCCTTGGCGATGAGGGCCACCAGCGCGAAGACCGCGATCGTGGTGACGACGAAGGCCAGGTCGGCCATCGGATGCTCCTGGATGAGGTGCGGATTTCTCGGACCTCCGAAGCAAACCTCCCGCCGACGCCGCTGTGACCTGCGTTGATGCCTTCCTTACGGGTGATGGCTCAGCATTGACGTCGCCCGTACGTGCCCGATACGCCTCCCATACGGAGGGCCTCCCCCGGACACGCGAAAGGCCGGTGGCCCGTACCCCTGCGTGGGGGTACGGGCCACCGGCCGGTGCTTACGGGGTGCGGGTCAGCGCACCTCGGTGATCTCGGGACCTCGCTGGAGGCCGGCCATGCCACCCGAGAACTTCGAGCTCTCCTGCTCCTCCTGCTGGACGCCCTCGGGAACCATCTGGGCGTCGTTGGGGAGCTTGAGGACGATCGGGTCGCGCGGGGCCATCGGGCCGTCGCCGCGGACGACCACGGTGTCCCGGAAGACCGTCTCCAGGAGACCGGCGGCCTCCGGCTGCACGGCACCCTGGCCGGAGATCACTCCGCGCAGGAACCAGCGCGGACCGTCGACACCGACGAAGCGCACCATCTGCACGCCGTTCGCCCCGTCGGGAAGCTGTACGGGGACCTGCGCACGCAGCTCCCAGCCCAGCGGGCCCTCGACCTCGTCGATGATGCCGCCCTGCTGGGTGATACCGGAGGCGATCTCCTCGCGGACCTCGCCCCAGATGCCCTCCTTCTTGGGGGCGGCGAAGGCCTGAAGCTGGATCGCGCTGTCGCGCAGCACGACCGTGGCGGCGACGATCGCGTCACCGGCGACCTCTACGCGCAGCTCCATGCCCTCGACACCGGGCACGAAGATGCCGCCCAGGTCGACCCGGCCCTCGCCGGGCTGGGAGACCTCGTCGATGTCCCACGGCCCGTCCGGGCGCGGCGCCGGCGGAAGGTTCGTCCGGCGCGATCCGCCCTCGGCATCGTCGAGCTCGTCGACGACCTGCTCGGCCTCGCGCGCTTCGTCCGCCGTGTCATCGGCGGAACCACTGTTCTTGCGACGTCCGAACACGTCACTTTCCTTCCCGGTCGGATTCGACCGAAGCGTAGCTGTTCCCGCCCTGGGGAACCCCGCCCCGGACGCCATCAACATCAACGGCGGCATGGCCGCCGGTGGACCCGAAGCCCCCTTCGGCCCGCGCCGAGCCGGGAAGCTCCGACACTTCGTGGAAGCGCACCTTCTCGACCTGCTGCACGACCAGTTGGGCAATCCGGTCGAACCGCTCGAACCGCACGGACTCGCGCGGGTCGAGATTGATGACGATCACCTTGATCTCTCCACGGTACCCGGCATCCACCGTCCCCGGGGCATTCACCAGGGCGACTCCGCAGCGTGCGGCGAGACCCGACCGGGGGTGCACGAACGCGGCGTACCCGTCCGGCAGGGCGATCGAAACCCCGGTGGGCAGAACGGTCCGCTCACCCGGCGCCAGCTCGGCGGCCTCGGTGGTGACCAGATCGGCCCCGGCGTCGCCCGGGTGCCCGTACGCCGGAATCGGCACCTCGGGGTCGACCCGGCGGATCAGGACATCGACGGGATGGCGCATCACGGGTTCACCTCGAAGGCACGGGTCCGCCTGACCTGGTCCGGGTCGGCCATCGCCGCGCGGATCTCGGCCGGACGGCCGTTGTCGATGAAGTGATCGACCTTGACCTCGATGAACAGGGCCTCGGCCCGGACCGCCACGGGCCCGTCCGGGCCACCGATCCGGCCGGTCGCCCTGGAGTAGATCTTCCGGCCGTGCACGGCCGTGATCTCGGCGTCCAGGTGCAGCACGGTGTCCACCGGGACAGGCCGGACGAAGTCGGTCTCCAGCCGTCCGGTCACCGCGATCACCCGCAGCAGCCAGTTCAGCGAGCCCAGTGTCTCGTCGAGCGCGGTGGCCAGCACTCCGCCGTGGGCGAGGCCCGGGGCGCCCTGGTGGGCGGCCTGCACGGTGAACTCGGCGGTGACGCCGACACCCTCGCCGGCCCGCGCCTGGAGGTGCAGCCCGTGCGGCTGTCCGCCGCCGCAGCCGAAACAGTGTTCGTAGTGCGCGCCGAGCAGTTCGCCGGGTGCCGGGGCGTCGGGATGCCGGACCGGTTTCACCGCGTCGGCCGGGGGCGTCAGAGCCGCAGATGTTCCACTCACAGGCGCAGACCTTACCCGCGCGGGTACCCGCAGGTCGCGCCGTGCCAAGCTTGGGTTCATGCAGCCTTCCACCCCACCGTTCGACGAACGTCTCACCGCACCGCGTTCGTGGTGGTTCATCGCCGTCCTGATCGGCATCGCGTGCGCGCTGATGCTGCTGCCCATGGGCACCCTGCCGCTGCTCGCCGGGCTGGCGGGGGGCACCGCCCTGTCGGCGGTGGCGGTCAGCTCCTACGGCTCCGCCCGGATCCGGGTGGTGGCAGGCGCGCTCGTCGCCGGCGACGCGCGGATCCCGGTGTCGGCGCTCGGTGCGGCCGAGGTGCTGGACGCCGAGGAGGCGCGCGCCTGGCGTTCGTACAAGGCGGACACCCGGGCCTTCATGCTGCTGCGCAGCTACATCCCCACGGCGGTGCGCGTGGAGGTCACGGATCCCGAGGACCCGACCCCGTACGTCTACCTCTCGACCCGTGAGCCGCAGGCGCTGGCCGCGGCCCTGAAGGCGGCTGCCCCGGCCTGACCGGGGACCCGGGGACCGGGCGGTTCATGCCGGCCGCTTCGTGAACGGCAGCTTCGTGAACGGCAGCTTCGTGCCGGGCCGCTTCGTACGGAGCTGCTCCGTACGGGGCTCCTGAAGGCCGTTGGCGGCCTGCCGGGAGGACTCAGCCCTCCGAGTCCTTCGGATCCTCGGGCAGGGCGGTGTACGGGTGCTCCGGGCGTTCCAGCGGCGGCAGTTCCGCCAGCAGGTCCCAGGGGACCTGCCGCTCGCGCAGGTCCTTCCTGACCCGTTCGGCGACTTTTCTGGTGTCGCGCCGGTTCATCATCGCGCCGACGGCGGCGCCGATCATGAACGGGATGAGATTGGGCAGATCGCGCGCGGTGCGCTTCATGATCTGCTGGCGCAGCTCACGCTTCATCCGACCGCCGAGCGCCGCGTTGACCGTCATGGGCTGGGCGACGTCGATGCCGCGCTCCTCCGTCCAGGACGTGAGGTAGGCGGTGGAGCGCCGGCCGATGCCGCCCGGCGGGCGTTGTCCGTAGACCTCGTGCAGTTCCGCGACGAGCTTCATCTCGATCGCGGCCACACCGGTGATCTCCGTGGCCAGCTCGGCGAACATGGCCGGCGGGACGGGCATCATGGCCGCCGCGCCGATTCCGGCGCCGACGGTCGCGGTGGCTCTGCTCGCGCCGGCGATGAGCCGGTCGGCGATCTCCTCGGGCCCCAGGCCCGGGAACTGCTTGCGCAGGGTGGCGAGGTCGCGCACAGGGACGCGGGGAGCGATGTCGATGATCAGGTCGGCGATATGACCGATCGCCGCCTTGGCGCTCACCCCGCCCTTGCGTACGCCCCGTTTCACTGCCTTCAGACGGCCTGCCCCGGTCACGGGCTCCGTCCTGTCGACCTGTCCGGCCCTGTCGGCCGCGTCGACTTGCGCGGCCGCCTCGATGGCGGCCACAGCTGCTTCGACTGCTTCGAGCGAGGCCGACCGGCCCCGCTCGTCGTCCTGTTCGCCCGGCGCGGGTGGCAGGGCGGACCGCTCGGCAGGCGCTGCTACGCCTTCTGCCGGGCCTGTACCGCCCTGCTGCGCCTCCGGCCCTTGCTTGCGCTTGCGCCGCGTGCGCCGCTTCCGGAACGGTGTGTCCCCTGCCACGGCCGACCGGACCTCAGTCGCAGTCGCGGCAGATCGGCTGACCGTTCTTCTCGCGGGCCAGCTGACTGCGGTGGTGCACGAGGAAGCAGCTCATGCACGTGAACTCGTCGGCCTGCTTGGGCAGGACCCTTACGGCCAGTTCTTCGTTGGAAAGGTCTGCGCCGGGCAGCTCCAGTCCTTCGGCCGCGTCGAATTCGTCGACGTCGACGGCGGACGCCGTCTTGTCGCTCCGGCGAGCCTTGAGCTCTTCAAGGCTGTCCTGATCGACGTCGTCATCGGTCTTGCGTGGGGTGTCGTAATCCGTTGCCATTGTCGCTCTCCCCCTCTGGGTGTCTGCGGTGTCTCAGCGCACGTAACGCGTGAGAGGCCGGACTTGTGCCCGACCCGAGGCGGAGATTTTGCCTCACATCAAGGTCTGTTACTCAATCGACACCCAAAAGGACCGCTCGAGAGTGATCAGCTTGGGTGGCGATGGGGACCGTACACGGTCCCGGCGGCGCTGTTCGCCAGCACCACCCCGTGTACTTCCCGTGATATCGGCCCCCGAAAACCCGACTTTTGCCGGTTTTCCGGAGGGATCCCCGATCACGGAGCGTGGACTGGCGAAATATCGCTCCTGTGATCGATCACACACGGTCCCTCCGGGATCGAGTCCCGAAAATTCCGCTCAAAGCGAACATAAATAATTGGTTCGCATCTCGCCACGCCCAGCTTCTCAGACAGGCAGTGAGACGCGCATCACAAGACCACCGCCCTCGCGGGGCTCGGCGATGATACGGCCGCCGTGGGCGCGCGCGACCGAGCGGGCGATCGACAGACCGAGACCCACCCCCTTGTCGCTGCCCGTCCGCTCCGTACGCAGCCTTCTGAAGGGCTCGAAGAGGTTGTCGATCTCGTACGCGGGCACCACGGGTCCGGTGTTCGTGACGACCATCAGGGCCTGCCCCGGCAGCAGCTCGGTGCCGACCTCGACCCAGCCGTCCTCCGCGACGTTGTAGCGCACCGCGTTCTGTACGAGGTTCAGCGCGATCCGCTCCAGCAGGACACCGTTGCCCTGGACGACGGCCGGGGCCAGCGCGGCGCGCATCTCCACGCCCTTGGCCTCCGCCTCGCCCCGCGCCTGGTCCAGCGCGCGGGATGCCACTTCGGCCAGGTCGACAGGTTTGCGTTCGACGATCTGGTTGTCGCTGCGGGCGAGCAGCAGCAGGCCCTCCACCAGCTGCTCACTGCGCTCGTTGGTGGCCAGCAGTGTCTTGCCGAGCTGCTGGAGCTCCGGCGGCGCCGCGGGATCGGAGAGGTGGACCTCCAGCAGCGTGCGGTTGATGGCCAGGGGCGTGCGCAGCTCGTGCGACGCGTTCCCGACGAACCGCTGCTGCGCGGTGAAGGCCCGCTCCAGCCGCTCCAGCATGTCGTCGAAGGTGTCCGCCAGCTCCTTGAGCTCGTCGTCCGGCCCGTCCAGTTCGATGCGACGGGACAGATCGGTTCCGGCCACCCTGCGGGCGATGCGGGTGATCCGCCCCAGCGGCGAGAGCACCCGTCCCGCCATGGCGTAGCCGAAGGCGAAGGCGATGACGCTCAGGCCGACGAGGGCCAGCAGCGAGCGGTTCAGGAGCGTGTCGAGCGCCTGCTGGCGCTGGTGGTTGACGCAGGAGTTCATCGCCGAGTTGACGGCGTCCGGTGAGCTCCCCTCCCCCAGCAGATTGCAGATATCGCTGGACACATGCCCGTCGACGATCTTGAACGGCAGTTCACTGCCCACGTGCAGGGCCTGCGCGGCCAGCATGTAGATGATCGACAGCAGCAGGATGCCGGCGATCAGGAACATGCCGCCGTACAGCAGGGTGAGGCGTATCCGGATGGTCGGGCGCAGCCACGGATACGGAGGGTCCTGCTGTTTGGGCTCCCAGGTGGGTTTGGGGGGCGGCGGAGGGGCCGCGGGCGGCGGGACGGCGGGCACCGGCATCAGATCCGGTAGCCGGAGCCGGGCACCGTGACGATCACCGGCGGCTCGCCGAGCTTGCGCCGCAGGGTCATGACGGTGACCCGGACGACGTTGGTGAACGGGTCGGTGTTCTCGTCCCAGGCCTTCTCCAGGAGCTGCTCGGCCGAGACGACGGCGCCCTCGCTGCGCATCAGGACCTCCAGCACGGCGAACTCCTTGGGAGCGAGCTGCACCTCCTGATCGTTGCGGAAGACCTCACGGCGGTTGGGGTCGAGCTTGATTCCGGCGCGCTCCAGGACGGGCGGCAGGGCCACCGTCGTACGGCGGCCGAGGGCACGGACCCGTGCGGTCAGCTCGCTGAAGGCGAAGGGCTTGGGCAGATAGTCGTCCGCGCCCAGCTCAAGGCCCTCCACGCGGTCGCTGACGTCCCCGGACGCGGTGAGCATGAGCACCCGGGTCGGCATGCCCAGCTCGACGATCCGGCGGCAGACGTCGTCGCCGTGGACCAGAGGGAGGTCCCGGTCGAGGACCACGACGTCGTAGTCGTTGACCTCGATACGTTCAAGGGCCGCGGCACCGTCGTAGACGACATCGACGGCCATGGCCTCACGGCGCAATCCGGTGGCCACCGCATCGGCGAGCAGCTGCTCGTCCTCCACGACGAGTACGCGCACGGCGCTTCCTTCCTTAGAACCTCACATCAGGGCTTCACGACGTCCTGGCGCGCGGACGGACCGTGATCCACGCCACGCCTCGGCAGGGGTCGTGCGGCTCCATCCTGCCCGCAACACGCATAAACCGGCGGTAAGGCGGCGCGGTCCTGCCTGCGGCTTCCCGGAATTCGGAGGATTCCCGGGCCAGTTGAGGTTTCTCTGAGGGTTGGGCCGGGGAGGACGAATTCACACCCGCGATCACGTCTTGTATGTGGCGTACCACAGGCCCCTCCGTCCCACCGGAGAGTGCGTGATCACCCGCCCTACCGCCTCGGCGGAGGGAAACCCGGGCACACCCCCGTGCCACCGACCCACGATGAGGGGGCGCTTCATGGACGCTTTCACCGCTGGTCTGCTGCAACGCATCCAGACCACCGAGTCCGACCTCACGAAGGCCCGCGAGACGGGCGACGACTTCCTTGCGGACGTCGAGCAGGGCGAGCTGGACGACCTGCACCGCCTCGCTGCCGAGCACGGTGTTCACATCAGCGCCACAAGCGTCTGAGCCGTTACGGGAAGGCCCCGCGGTGCCGCACAGGCATCCGCGGGGCCTTCCCCGTTCCCGGGGCGTCCACGCCCCGCTCAGCGGCGTTCGCAGCCGTCTCCCGCCACGGTCAGTCGTGCCAGGCTCCCAGTTCCTCCAGGAGGGCCTGGAGGGGTTCGAAGACGCCCGGCGGCGCGGCCACCGTCAGTCCGCCGTCGGCGGGCAGCCCGGGGCGTCCGCCGGTGAGCGCACCCGCCTCCCGGGCGATGAGGTCGCCCGCGGCGAGGTCCCACGGGTGGAGGCCGCGCTCGTAGTAGCCGTCGAGGCGCCCGGCGGCGACGTCGCAGAGGTCGATCGCCGCGGAGCCGCCGCGCCGGATGTCCCGGAGCTTCGGAATCAGGACGCGCGCCACGTCCGCCTGGTGTGCCCGGACGTCGGCGACGTAGTTGAAGCCGGTCGACACCAGCGCCTGGTCGAGCGGCGGGGCCGGCCGGCAGCGCAGCCGGGCGCCGTCCCCGTACGCCCCGCCCTTTGCGTACGCACCGCCGCCCAGGACCGCGTGGTACGTCTCCTGGCGCATCGGGACCTCCACGACGCCCACGACCCGCTCCCCGTCACGCTCCGCGGCGACGGAGACGGCCCACGTGGGGAGGCCGTAGAGGTAGTTCACGGTGCCGTCGAGCGGGTCGATCACCCAGCGGACACCGCTGGTGCCCTCGGAGCTGGCGCCCTCCTCGCCGAGGAAGCCGTCCTGCGGGCGGCGCTCGGACAGAAAGCCGGTGATCAGTTTCTCGGCGGCGATGTCCATCTCGGTGACGACGTCCACCGGGCTGGACTTCGTCGCGGCCACCCCCAGGTCGGCCGGGCGGCCGTCACGCAGCAGCGCACCGGCGCGGCGGGCGACGTCCAGGGCGAGGTCGAGCAGTTCGGACAGCAGGGGGTCGGTCACGGTGCTCCCAGGGAGGTGTGGAGGTTGCGGGCGGGTCGGCGGTGGCGCGTCACGCGTACGGACTGTCGGCGCCCGCTGCGGCGGGTTTCGGCGCCCGGGCCGGGCAGCAGCCGACCGGGCACAGATCGTGGCTCGCCCCGAGCGAACCGAGGGCGCACCTGTCGGGGCCGAGGCCCCGCTCGGTGGCGGCGCGCTCCAGCACCAGGCCGCGTACGGCAGCCGCGAACCGGGGATCGGCACCCACCGTCGCGGACCGGCGCACCGTGAGCCCGAGCTCGGCCGCCTTCGCCGTGGCCTCGGTGTCGAGGTCGTACAGAACCTCCATGTGGTCCGAGACGAAGCCGATCGGTGCCATCACCACGGCGGGGACGCCCTCCCCGTGCAGCGACTCCAGGTGGTCGCAGATGTCGGGTTCCAGCCACGGGATGTGCGGGGCACCGCTGCGCGACTGGTAGACGAGCTCCCAGGGGTACTCGACGCCGGTCCGCTCGGCCACGGCCGCCACGATCAGCCGTGCCACGTCCAGGTGCTCGGCGACGTACGCACCGCCGTCGCCGTGCGCCTCCACCGGGCCGGAGGTGTCGGCGCCCGCCGTCGGGATGGAGTGCGTGGTGAAGGCCAGACGCGCGCCCGCCCGTGTCTCGGCCGGCAGCTCGGCCAGCGAGGCGACGACGCCGTCCACCATCGGCTCGACGAAGCCGGGGTGGTTGAAGTAGTGCCGCAGCTTGTCGACGCGCGGCACGGGCAGCCCCTCGGCCTCCAGCACGGCCAGCGACTCGGCCAGGTTCTCGCGGTACTGCCGGCAGCCGGAGTACGAGGCGTACGCGCTGGTGGCCAGGACGGCGATGCGGCGGTGACCGGCCCGGCTCATCTCGCGCAGGGTGTCGGTGAGGTAGGGCGCCCAATTGCGATTGCCCCAGTAAACGGGCAGATCGAGTCCGTGCCCGGCGAAGTCCTTGCGCAGGGCGTCGAGCAGCGCCCGGTTCTGGCCGTTGATCGGGCTGACGCCGCCGAAGAGGAAGTAGTGCTTGCCGACTTCCTTCAGCCGCTCCTCGGGGATTCCCCGGCCGCGGGTCACGTTCGCCAGGAACGGAACCACGTCGTCCGGTCCTTCGGGGCCTCCGAAGGAGAGCAGCAGCAGGGCGTCGTAGGGAGCGGGATCGCGCAGATCGGACATGACACCGATCCTGCCACCCGCCTCCGTCCCGGCTCCCACCGACACCGGCCCGCGCCCCCGCCCCCGCCCCGCAGGTTCACCGGCGCCGTCCCGGAATCCCGCTGCCGGACCCTCCGGTGCGCCCGTAAGCTGTATCGGCCACATTCACCCCTGACACCGCGTGTGACCACGCCGTATCGGAGCCCCCCTTGCCCAGTCCCTACCGTGCGATCTTCGCCGCCCCCGGCACCAAGGGGTTCTCCTCGGCCGGCTTCTTCGGCCGTATGCCGCTGTCCATGATGGGCATCGGCGTGGTGACGATGGTCTCCCAGCTCACCGGCCGGTACGGGCTGGCGGGCGCGCTCTCCGCGACGCTGGCGATGTCGGCCGCCGTGGTGGGACCGCAGGTGTCCAGGCTGGTGGACCGGTACGGACAGCGCCGGGTCCTGCGTCCGGTGACCCTGGTCGCGCTGGCGGCCGTGGCCGGGCTGCTGGTCTGCGCTCAGCAGGGACTGCCCGACTGGACCTTGTTCGTCTTCGCGGCGGGTTCGGGGTGCGTGCCCAGTGTCGGGTCGATGGTGCGCGCCCGCTGGGCGGAGATCTACCGGGGTTCGGCGCGGCAGTTGCACACCGCGTACGCCTGGGAGTCGATCGTCGACGAGGTCTGCTTCATCTTCGGTCCGATCATCTCCATCGGTCTCTCCACCGCCTGGTTCCCGGAGGCCGGTCCCCTGCTCGCAGCCGGCTTCCTGCTGGTCGGCGTCTTCTGGCTGACCGCCCAGCGGGCCACCGAACCGGTGCCGCACCCGCACGCCCGGCACACCACCGGATCCGCGCTCTCCTCGCGCGGGCTGCAGGTGCTCGTGGTCACCTTCGTGGCGACCGGGGCGATCTTCGGGGCGGTCGACGTGGTGACGGTGGCCTTCGCCGAGGAGCAGGGCCACAAGGCGGCGGCGAGCCTGGTGCTGGCCGTGTACGCGCTGGGGTCCTGTCTGGCCGGGGCGGTGTTCGGTCTGCTGCATCTGAAGGGCCGGGCGTCGTCGAGGTGGCTGGTGGGGGTGTGTGCGATGGCCGTGAGTATGATCCCCCTCCAACTGGCCGGGAGCCTTCCGTTCCTGGCCGTGGCGCTCTTTGTCGCGGGTCTCGCCATCGCACCGACGATGGTCACCACCATGGCCCTCGTCGAACAGCACGTACCGCGCACCAGACTGACCGAGGGCATGACCTGGACCAGTACCGGGCTCGCCGTTGGTGTGGCGCTCGGCTCCTCGGCCGCCGGCTGGGTGGTCGACGCGTCCGGGGCGAAGGCGGGGTACGCGGTGCCCGCCGTGGCGGGAGCGCTCGCGGCCGCGGTGGCGTTCCTGGGGTACCGCCGGCTCGCAGGGCCGGTTCCTACGGAAGGGCGCGGGGAAGATGACCGACACCTACGCACGGACGACGACGAGCGCGTGGCGTAACTGGGCGGGGAATGTCACCGCCCGTCCGGTACGGGCCGTGTCCCCCGCCTCCGTGGACGAGCTGGCCGAGGCGCTGCGCGGGGCGTCCGGGGACGGTCTGAAGGTGAAGCCGGTCGGCACCGGCCACTCGTTCACCGCGACGGCCGCCACCGACGGGCTGCTGATCCGCCCCGATCTGCTCACCGGCATCCGCGGCATCGACCGTACGGCGATGACGGTGACCGTCGAGGCCGGCACTCCGCTGAAGCGGCTCAACACCGCGCTGGCCCGCGAGGGCCTCTCGCTCACCAACATGGGCGACATCATGGAGCAGACCGTCGCCGGCGCCACGTCGACCGGCACCCATGGCACCGGCCGCGACTCGGCGTCCATATCCGCGCAGATCCGCGCTCTGGAACTGGTCACCGCGGACGGCACGGTGCTGAACTGCTCGGAGACCGAGAACCCCGACATCTTCGCCGTCGCCCGGATCGGACTCGGTGCGCTGGGTGTCATCACGGCCATCACCTTCGCCGTGGAGCCGGTCTTCCTGCTGACGGCCCGTGAGGAGCCGATGGCCTTCGACAAGGTCACAGCGGAGTTCGATCAGCTGGTGGCCGAGAACGAGCACTTCGAGTTCTACTGGTTCCCGCACACGGGCAACTGCAACACCAAGCGCAACAACCGCAGCGCGGGCCCCTCGGCCCCGCCCGGAAAGTTCCGCGGCTGGGTCGAGGACGAGCTTCTCTCCAACGGCATCTTCCAGGTTGCCTGCTCGCTCGGCCGGGCGGTCCCCGCCACGATCCCGTCGATCGCGAAGCTCTCCAGCAGGGCCCTGTCGGCCCGCACCTACACGGACATCCCGTACAAGGTCTTCACCAGCCCACGCCGGGTGCGGTTCGTGGAGATGGAGTACGCCCTGCCGAGGGAGGCCGCCGTCCAGGCGCTGCGCGAGGTCAAGGCGATGGTGGACCGTTCCCCGCTGCGGATCAGTTTCCCGGTGGAGGTGCGTACCGCCCCCGCCGACGACATCGCGCTCTCCACGGCGTCGGGCCGGGAGAGCGCGTACATCGCCGTCCACCTGTACCGGGGCACTCCGTACCAGGCGTACTTCACGGCGGTCGAGCGGATCATGACCGCGCACGGCGGGCGTCCGCACTGGGGCAAGGTCAACACCCGTGACGCCGAGTACCTGGCGGGCGTGTACCCGCGCTTCGGCGAGTTCACCGCCGTACGGGACCGGCTGGACCCTGACCGGCTCTTCGCCAACGACTATCTGCGCCGGGTCCTGGGCGACTGACACCGGCCCTCGACGCGACGCGGCCGGGGGGGCCCCCCCGGGGGGGGGGGGGGGGGGGGGGGGGGGGGGTGCGGGGGGGGGGCGGCGGGGGGGGGGGGGGGGGGGGGGGGGGGGGGGGGGGGGGGGGGGGGGGGGGGGGGGCCGT
>NZ_JBVHOQ010000021.1:0-31566 GCF_055568375.1 Streptomyces sp. NPDC026062 | reverse complement strand
CCCGGCACGCACGCGACACCGTGAACGGGTCGGGGGGGGGCGCCCCCCCCCGGCCCGCCCCCCCCCCCCCCCCCCCCCGGCCCCCCCCCCCCCCCCCCGGGCCGCCCCCCCCCCCCCCCCGGGGCCCCCCCCCCCCCGCGGCCGTTCACTCCTCGGTGTCCGCGCCGGCGGGTGCGCGGTCCTGCTGCGCGGGAGCGCCGGCCGTATCGGTCGGGTCGGGTGCGGCGCTGCCGCTGCCGGTGGGCGCCGGGGTCGGCACGGGCGCCGGAGCCGTACCGTCCCCGGCGGATTCCGACGGGGTGGGCGTGGGGGTCGGCTCGGCTGTGGAACCGCCGGTCCGGTCGGGTTCCGGGCTCGCGCTCCGTCCACCGTCCTGCGAGCCGGTACCGGGCGCCGTGCTGTTGTCCTGGCCGGGCGCCGTGGCGTCCTGTTCGGTGCCGGTGCTGGGCGCCGGCGCCGGGTCGGAGGAGCCGGAGCCCCGGTCTCCGCGCACGACGGAGCCGACCGTGGTCCCCTGACCGCCGCTCAGGTCGTTCCCGGAGACCAGCTCGAACGTGGTGATCCCGGCCATCGAGACGACGAACACCACGGCGGCCCCGAGGGCGGAGCGCTTCCAGCCGCGGATCCGGGTGCCGTGCGTGGTCGCCCGGGTGAACTCCTCGTCCGGCGACGCAGCCGGAAACGCGGGCGCCGCCGTGAGCCGCCGGGTTCCGTCGGGCGACTCGATCAGCTGTGTACGGTCCGGGTCGGCGGTCACCTTGCGCAGCACGGTCGTGGCGTCCACCGGCCGCAGCACGGTCGTGGCGTCGGCGTCCTGCTGCGCGGGGACCCCTCCCCGCGCCGACGGGTCCACCTGCCGCAGCAAGGCCGTGGCATCCAGCGGGGCCGGCATCTCGGTGGCGTCGGCGGTTCCGGCCGTGCCGCGCAGCGCGACCCGCGTCCCGGACGTCACCCACTCCGCGTCCGGGTCACCGCCCTCACGTGTCTGGCGGGTGTGAACCGTCATCTCGCGGCCCGGGTGCTTCACCTGGACCGTCACCTCGCGGATCTGCTCGCCCGTCCGGCGGAAGAAGTGCTGGAAGACCGAGCCGCCGCAGGTGGCCACGACGCTCATCACTCCGGCGCCGAGAATCGTCCCGTACACACCCAGTTGGGAGGCCGCCACCGCGGCCGCGACCGCTGCCACCGCGCTCCCCGCCACCTGGGGCAGGCTCAGATCTATCCGCCTTTCTCTGGGTTCTATGTCACTTTCCGGCTTCTGCACCATTTCCAGCCCTTGATTGACATCTCTCCCACCATGCAACAAGAAGGGACATTTGAGCGAAGCGGATAGTTCCACTTACGGTGATTCTGTGAAGCAGGACACGCGTCACGGGCATCCCGCCTTCAAGTGGGTACGTCAACTCCCGCGCCTCGCGAGAACTTCGGCGGCGCGGCGGTCCACCCACATGGCCCGAATGGAGTACTGTGGCGAGCCCTGGGGCCGGACCCCCGCGTGGAAGTCCGGAACCTTCGGGAGGGGGCCGAAGAAGGCACTCGATCCGGCGGCGCGTCACGGCATCGCACGGGGGCCGGCCACGCGGGGTGACCAATGGTCACTTTGTGTTGCACAATAGGTCACCGTGTCATATCGGCGATCAAGGGCTCACGCCCGACACGCCGGGCAACACGGCAATGTTGTGGCAGGCTGCAGCCGGGCAGGCCACACTCGACTAGCGGAAGCAGCGACGCACGTGACGTCGGCAGGCACCACCCGGGAGGTCCCCATGCCCGAACTGCGTGTCGTGGCCGTCTCCAACGACGGCACACGACTGGTGCTCAAGGCCGCAGACAGCACGGAGTACACACTTCCGATCGACGAGCGGCTGCGAGCCGCCGTGCGCAACGACCGCGCGCGGCTCGGCCAGATCGAGATCGAGGTGGAGAGCCACCTCCGCCCGCGCGACATCCAGGCACGGATACGAGCCGGCGCCTCCGCGGAGGAGGTCGCCCAGTTCGCCGGGATCCCGGTGGACCGTGTCCGGCGCTTCGAGGGCCCCGTGCTCGCGGAGCGCGCCTTCATGGCCGAGCGGGCCCGGAAGACCCCCGTGCGCCGTCCCGGCGAGAACACCGGCCCCCAGCTCGGCGAGGCGGTGCAGGAGCGGCTGCTGCTGCGCGGCGCCGACAAGGAAACCGTCCTGTGGGACTCGTGGCGCCGCGACGACGGCACCTGGGAGGTCCTTCTGGTGTACCGGGTCGCCGGCGAGCCGCACTCGGCGAGCTGGACCTACGACCCACCGCGCCGGCTGGTCCAGGCCGTCGACGACGAGGCCCGCTCGCTGATCGGCGAGACCGACGACGTCGCCGCGCCCGAGCCCAGCTTCCCGTTCGTCCCGCGGATCGCCCGGCTGCCCCGCGACCGGCCGCTGGACCGCGCCCTCGATCGCCAGATGGAGCGCCCCACGCCCCCTCCGCCCCCGGAGCCGGAGGAGCGTATCGGCGGGGTGACCGCGAGCGAGCGGGATTCGCTGACGAGCCTGCTGGAGGCGGTGCCGAGCTTCCGGGGCGACATGGTCGTACCGGAACGGCCCGCGCCGCCGGAGCCTCCGGCGCTCGAACCCGCCGCGCACGAGCCGGAGGCCGAGGAGCCGCCAGCCCCCGCGGCTTCGGCGGGCGCGGGTTCCGCCTACGCGGACGTGCTGATGCCGCGTGCGGTCGCAGGTCACCGCGACCGGCTCACCGGGACGACGGACCGGCAGGCCGAGGCGGACGGGGTCCGGCCCGGACGCCGGGCCGCGGTGCCGAGCTGGGACGAGATCGTCTTCGGCACACGGCGCAAGAAACAGGACTGAGAGCCCGCCGGGTGACAACGGCATGAGGAGGGCCCGTGCGCAGCCGCGTACGGGCCCTCGTGCGTGGCGACAGAGGAAGCCGCTCGTCCGGCAAGGGCCGGTGCCTCCGCCCCTACCGCGGGTCGGGGCCCGTGGCGACCGGCCTGGACTCGTCACCCGACCACTGCGACCAGGAGCCCGCGTAGAGCGCGCCGGTGAAGCCGGCGATCTCGAGCGCCAGCACCTCATGGGCGCCGGAGACCCCCGAGCCGCAGTAGACACCGATCTCCGCCGCGCGATCGGCCGCGCCCAGCCCCGAGAACCGGGAGGCCAGCCGCTCGGCGGGCAGGAAGCGTCCGTCCGTACCGACGTTCTCCACCGTGGGAGCCGAGACCGCGCCCGGAATGTGACCGCCCACCCGGTCGACCGGCTCCACATCGCCCCGATAACGCTCGGCGGCACGCGCGTCCAGCAGCAGACCCGAGCGGGCGAGGGCGGCAGCACCGTCCGCGTCCAGCAGCGGCAGCGCACCGGGCCTGGGGGCGAAGTCACCCTCGGCCGGCACCGGGATCTCCTTCGACAGCCCTCCGGTCCAGGCCGCGAGACCGCCGTCCAGCACCCGGACGTCCCGGTGCCCCGTCCAGCGCAGCAGCCACCAGGCACGGGCCGCCGCCCAGCCGAGGCCGCCGTCGTACACGATCACCGAACTGTCCCGGCCGACCCCCGCCCGGCGCATGACCGCGCCGAATTCCGCCGGGTCGGGCAGTGGGTGGCGCCCGCCGTCACCCGCCGGGCCGGCGAGCTCCGCGTCCAGATCGACGAAGACCGCACCGGGGATGTGCCCGTCCTCGTAGTCCGGCCGGCCGTGAGGGCCGCCCAGCTGCCAACGTACGTCCAGGAGCACCGGCGGACGCGGCCCCGCCGACTCGCTCACACATTCGGATGCAGAGATGATGGGCTTCATGTGTGCCATCTTCGCGCAGCGGCCGACCCGCCCGTAGCAACCCCGAAACGGATGTATCGCCACAAACAAGACCTTCTCTTTCGAGATCGCGGAAAGAGCGGCGCGGCCGGGGCGCATCACGGGCCGGGTGGTGCAAGCATCTGCACGGGGCGTACACATCCCGCAACGCACAACGGTGCGCCGGCCCCGTTCCCCCGTACGGCCACCACGATGGTCCGAGGAGAGTAACGATGACCGAGGCTGCCGCTCGGCCTACACCCGGAACACCTTGCTGGGTGAGCCTGATCGTGCACGGGCTGCACACGACCCGGAACTTCTACGCCGAGCTGTTCGGCTGGGAGTTCGGCCCCGGCCCCGAACAGCTCGGCCCGTACGTCCGGGCGCTGATCGACGGACGGGAGGTCGCGGGCATCGGGCAGCTGCCGCCCGACCGGCACCTCCCGATCGCCTGGACGACCTATCTGGCCAGCGACGACGCCGACCTCACCGCGGAGGCCGTCCGCGCCTGCGGCGGCACGGTCGGTGTCGGACCGCTCGATGCCGGGAAAGCGGGCCGGATGGCCATCGCCTCCGATCCGAGCGGAGCCGTGTTCGGGATCTGGCAGGCGGCCGCGCACGTCGGCGCCAGACTGGCCGGCGCGCCCGGAACCCCGGTCTGGAACGAGCTGGTGACCCGGGAGACGTCGACGGTCGCCAAGTTCTACCAGGCGGTCTTCGGCTACGAGACCGAGGCGATCGTCTCGGCCGACTTCGACTACCAGACCCTCCATCTGGACGGCCGACCGGTGGCATCGCTGCACGGTGTCGGCCACGCCCTGCCGCGCGACCGGGGCCCGCACTGGATGACCTACTTCGAGGTCGCCGACACGGATGAGGCCGCACAGCGTGTGGTGGAACTCGGCGGACACATCCTCCAGCCCCCCAGGGAGGGGTCCAGCGGCAGGGTGGCCACGGTGGCGGACCCGGAGGGCGCGGCGTTCACGATCGTGCGGTCGGCGGGGCGCTGAGGAAGCCGCCGCACGGCCGCGCACCAAGGAAGCGGGTACGCGGCGGTGCCGTCAGCTCACCTTGCGGAACTCGACGACCTCCTCGTCGTCGCGGCCGGTGCGTACGAGGACCGCGCGCCCGCCCGGGTCACCGTCATGGATGGTGTACGCGTACAGTCCGGCGTCCTGCCCGCAGCCCGCGACGCGGACGGGTACGGCGTAGGTGGTGAGCAGACCCAGCTGCCCCAGGGCCGTGGGGCTCTCGGCCAGGTCCACGGCACGGGCCCGGTACTCGCACGCCCGGCCCGATTCCGTCGTGGTCATCCGGATCGCTGCATCACCGATGGCCGTGCCCCGCACGACCAGGGTGCGGCCGTCCGCCGACCGCCAGGTTCCCCGGTACTCCGCGACGGACGCGGTCGACGGTGCGGCAGGATCCATCACCTGGCCGCTGTCGCCCGCTGCCCAGAGGACGAAATCGGCATTGCGCTCCAGCCTGATCCGGGAGGACAGCCCGCACTGCTTCCAGCTGCTCCCCTCGGGCTCGGCGGAGATCAACCGGTAGCCGCCGAGGACCAGAACCTGGTCGCCGTCCGTCAGCCTGGCGGTGCTCGCCTCGCCCCTGCATACGGCCTCGGGCGACCCCACGACGACGTCGGCCCCCTTGCTTCCGGGCCGCGAAGCCGCGTGGAACTCCAGCCGCATGAACCCTCCCCGTTGCCACGCCCCGGTGAACCGGCCCACGGGCTCGGGTTCGGCTTCCTCGACGGGTCCGGTGACGCCCGGCCTGCCGGACGAGGGCGGCAGCAGGGCGAACAGGATTCCCGCCACCACGGCCGCTGCCACGGTCCACCGCACGGCCTTCCCGCGCTTGGCCTTCCGCCGGGGCGGTGCCGACGCGGCCAGCACCCGCGGCGGCGCGATCCCCGCCTCCGGTACGTCCAGGAGGTCGCGGCCGACCGGATCGGGAAAGACCGGGATCGCGGCCGGTTCCGGGGCGCTGCGCTCCGCACGCCGGGGGGTGCGCGGCACCGGCTGGGCGGCTGCCCGGTCCAGCCGCTCCAGCAGATTTCCCGGCAGCCACGCACCCGGCGGGGCGTTCCTCGTACGGTCGAGCACCTCCGCGACCGACGGCCGGTCCTCCGGCTCCTTCGCCAGGCAGTCCGCCACCACCTCGGAGACCGATTCCGGCAGCCCCGTGAGGTCCGGCTCCTCGTAGGCGATGCGGAACATCAGCGCGTGCAGACCGCGTTCCTCGGCCTCGAACGGGGAACGGGCGGTCGCCGCGTACGTGAGGACGCAGCCGAGGGCGAAGACATCGCTCGCCGGACTGACCCGCTGTCCGCGGATCTGTTCGGGAGCCATGAACTCGGGGGAACCGACGAGCATCCCCTCGGGGGTGAGGGTGGAGTCCAGGGGTACGTCGAGAACGTGCGCCACCCCGAAGTCGATCACGCGGGGTCCGTCGACCGTGAGCAGGATGTTGGACGGTTTCAGATCACGGTGGACCAGGCCGGCCGCGTGGATCGCCGAAAGGGCCGAGGCGAGCCGGTGGGCGAGTACATGGGTGGATGCCGAGGGGAGGGCCCCGAACTCCCCCTGCACCACGGCCCGCAGGGTGGGGCCCGCGACATACTCCGTGGCCACCCAGGGAAGGGCCGCGTCCGTGTCGGCGTCCAGCACCGCGGCCGTACACGGTCCTCCCACCCGGCGCGCGGCGGCGACCTCGCGCACGAACCGGCGCCGGAACTCGGCGCGTTCGGCGATGTCGGCGCGTACGACCTTCACCGCCACCGGCTCCTGCGAGCCCGACAGGGGCCTGGCCAGATAGACCCGTCCCATGCCTCCGGCGCCGAGCCGGCCGAGCAGACGATAGGGGCCGATGCGTGACGGCTCATCGGGGGCCAGAGGCTGCATGGACCGGATCCTCGCACACCGGCGCGGCGCACCGACCGGCTTCGGGGATTCGGCGCCCACCCGTTGCACGGCGTCCGCACAGCCGGACGCCCCGGCATCGGGCGGTCGGTGCCGCCTCGGCGTGAAGACACCGCGTCGTCCGCGGGAACACCTCCGCGCCCGGAGATGACCGCAGGCCGGGCGGACCGCGGCCTGTCCGGCCGCCGGGACCTCAGCCGGAGGCAACCGGCAGGACGTCCGGCGAGAGCGCGCCCGCGCGGACGGAGCCGCTCGTCATGCGGCGGCGGTGGTGGCGCCGGCACAACACCTCGTAGCCGGTCTCCGCAGCGGGACTGCTCACGTCACCGACGACGACCTGCTCGCCCTCCACCACCATCTCGCCGCCCACCGTCCGGGCGTTGTGGGTGGCGCGGGCGCCGCACCAGCACAGGGCCTCCACCTGAAGGGCCTCTATACGGTCGGCGAGCTCGATCAGCCGCTGGGAGCCGGGGAAGAGCCTGGTGCGGAAGTCCGTCGTGATGCCGAAGGCGAAGACGTCCAGCCCCAGATCGTCCACGACGCGGGCCAGTTGGTCGATCTGTTCCGGGGCGAGGAACTGCGCCTCGTCCACGATCACGTAGTCCACCCTGCCGCCCTGGGAGAGCTGATCGACGAGGTGCGCGTACAGATCCATCCCCTCGGAGGCCTCGATCGCCTCCGTGACCAGGCCCAGCCGGGAGGACAGCTTCCCCTCCCCCGCCCGGTCGTCACGGGTGAAGATCACACCCTGGAGCCCTCGCGCCGAACGGTTGTGTCCGATCTGGAGGGCCAGCGTGCTCTTTCCGCAGTCCATCGTTCCGGAGAAGAACACAAGCTCGGGCATGAGGGGTTGAGCACCTTTCGGAACGGGGGAAGGAGGGTGGAGCGGGCGGTGAGGTCTAGGTACGTACTTCGAGGAGCGGGACAAGCTGCTCGACGGGGGTCATCGAGCCGTGCATGCCGACCATCGCGGACTCGTGCGGCTCGTTGACCGATGCGGTGATCACCACGTCGTCGTGGGCGGCCGCGACCACGTCGCCGATCCTGCCGAGCACCCGCTCGTCGACCCGCGGGCCGAACCAGCCCGCCTCGATCGCCTCGTCACGGCTCGCCACCCAGAACTGCTCGCCCAGGACCTCGCGCCAGACGGTCAGCACATCGGCCTCGGCGCCGGGGACCGCGTAGACGTGACGGGCGCGGCCCTCGCCGCCGAGCAGGGCGACACCGGCGCGCAGCTCCCAGTCCTCGTCGAAGTCGATCCTCGACTGTTCGTCGAACGGGATGTCGATCATTCCGTGGTCGGCGGTGATGTACAGCGCCGAGCGCGGCGGGAGCTGCTCGGCCAGGCGCCGGGCCAGTCCGTCGACGTACATCAGCTGGCCGCGCCAGGCGTCGGAGTCGACACCGAAGCGGTGGCCCTTGCCGTCGACCTCGCTGTAGTACGTGTAGACGAGGGACCGGTCACCGACGGCCAGCCGTTCGGCGGCGACGTCCATCCGTTCCTCACCGGTGAGCCGCCCGAGGAACGAGCCGCCGCTGAGTGCGACCTTGGTCAGCGGGGTCTGCTCGAAGGCGGGCGCGGAGACCTGTGCGGTCCGCACTCCGGCCGCGTCGGCCAGCTGGAAGACGGTGGGGTACGGCTGCCAGGCCTTCGGCGGGGTCCAGGGCCTCCAGCGGAGCTGGTTCATCAGCTCGCCGGTCTCCGGATTGCGGGCCGTGTAGCCGGGCAGGCCGTGTTCGCCCGGCGGGAGCCCGGTGCCGACCGAGGCCAGCGAGGTCGCGGTGGTGGACGGGAATCCCGCGGTGACCGGGCGGCCCGTGCCGCCGCGCGACGTAGGCAGGAGGGAGTGCAGGAACGGTGCCTCGTCCGGGTGCGCCTTGATCTGCTCCCAGCCGAGGCCGTCGATCAGGAAGACACAGTTGCGGTCGGCGGGGGTGAGCTCGGGCATCGCCGCCGTGAAGCCGGGGACGCCCTGTCCCGCGACAAGGGTGGGGAGCAGGTCGGCGAGCGAGCCGCTGCCGTACTCCGGGAGCGGAGCGGTGTCGACAGGCAGCAGTACCGGGTCCTGCCAGGCCGGCTGGACCATCAGCGGCCGGCCGCCGGGGTCACAGCCGTGGCCTCGGAGAGCGCCTGGGCGAACGCGAGGGTCTGGCGCACGGTGTCGGGGCCGTCGCCGGCCTCGCTGACCCGCAGGCTCAGGTCGTCGGCGGTGGAGCTGCCGGTGTAGCCGTGGTCGGCCTCGCAGTTGGGGTCGCCGCAGGCGGCGGGCTCCAGGTCGATCCGGGAGACGGCACCCCAGCCGATGGTCAGCACGACCTCGCGGGGCAGCGTGCCCGGGACGTACTTCTCCGGGTTGGCCACGACCCGGCTGACCACGACCGAGGAGATCCGGTCGAGCTTGACCGACTCGGTGGAGGTGGTGGCGTAGGGGGTCGGGGAGCTGGTGTCGGCGTTCTGCTCGTCGGTGTGGCTGACGATGAAACGGGTGTCCGTGAGCACCAGCACCGTGACGTGCCTGCGCACCTCGTTGGAGTCGAAGGTCGTCTCCTGGTGCACCAGGTACGAGGCGACCGGCTCACCGCCCACGGCGGCCTCCACCGCCTCGGCCACGAGGGCCGGGTAGTAGCCGCTGCGCTCGATCGCCGCGCGCAGCCCCTGGGTCGTCGTACCGGTCTTAGCCATACGCACCATCCTACGGGGGGCTGATGGCTGCCGGGGACGGTCCGTCGCCGCTGCCCGGCAGAGCGGGGAGCGGCGTGCCTCAGCAGCCGGACGGAGGGAGCGGGGGACGGCGCGCGCGTCAGTAGTTGGACAGTCGGCGGGGGCCGAGGTCGGTACGGGCCGGGGGCGGCGAGAGGCGGACGCTCGCTCCGAGGACGGTGAGGCCTTGGGTGGCGACCACGACCGGTTCCAGGGCGATGGAGACGACCTCGGGATGGTCGTCGACGAGCCGGGAGACCCGCAGCAGCAGCTCCTCCAGGGCGGCGGTGTCCACCGGCGCGGCGCCGCGCCACCCGAAGAGGACCGGGGCCGCCCGGATGGACCGGATCAGCTCGGCGGCGTCGCGGTCGGTGGCGGGCACCAGGCGGTGCGCGGTGTCGCCGAGAAGTTCGGAGGGTGCCCCCGCCAGACCGAAGGAGAGGACGGCGCCGGCCGCCGGGTCGATGGAGGCCCGCACCACGGTGTCGACGCCGCGCGGGGCCATCGACTGCACCACGGGCCGGAGCTCGGCGGGCTTGCCGAGCAGGTCGGTCAGTTCGCCGTAGGCCCGGAGCAGCGCGCTCTCGCCGGCAAGGTCCAGGCGGACTCCGCCGAGGTCGGCCCGGTGCCGCAGATGAGGCGCGGTGGTCTTCAGCGCCACGGGGTAGCCGAGCCGCGCCGCCGCGTCCACCGCCTCCTGCGGACCGGGGGCCGGGAGGGTGGGCCGGACGGTGATGCCGTAGCAGGCGAGGAGTTCGCGGGCCTCGTCGTGCTCCAGGGGCCTTCCGCGCGGATCGGGGTCCGGGCCGAGCAGGGTGTCGATGAGGGCCGCCGCAGCCGGCTCGTCGATGGTGTCGTCGAGGAACTCGGGCACCTTTCCGGGGACGGCGGCCTGGCGTCGCCACTGGGCGTACCGCACGGCTTCGGCGAGCGCCCGGACCGCCCGCTCGGCGGCGGGGTATGCGGGAATCCGGCCGACGGCACGCGGGGCTTCGGGGTCGGGGGCGGGGTCACTGGGGGCGGTGCCGGGGGTTCCGGTGGCTCCGGTGGCTCCGGGGCCCGGAGCCGGGGTGTCGGCCCCGGTGCCGGGAGCAGGGCCGGAGGCGGCCCCGGCCGGCCGGGGGCCGGACGCGGTCCCGGCCGGGCGCACCGGTGACGACGGTCCCGGACGCCGCTGCGCCACCGTGCTGGTCGCGGCGGCCAAGGCCTCCGCCAGGCCGCCGATCTCCACATGGACCACGGCCACCGGCTTCGCCGGTCCGGCGGCGGCTGCCGCGTGCAGGGCGGTCGCCAGGACCTCCCCGTCGCCCGACTCCGACTCACCGTTCTCCCCCACCCACGGGATCGCCGTCACGACGACCGCGTCGCAGCCGTCGTCGGCCAGCGCCTCGGCCAGCGCGTCCCTGAAGTCCTGCGGGGTGGCGGCCGTGGTCAGGTCGATGGGCGGGCGCGGGCGCAGCCTCTCCGCCAGGCAGGCGTCGTAGGTGAGCAGGCCCAGGGACTCCGAGTTGCCGAGGATCGCGATCCGCCCGCCGGCGGGGAGCGGCTGGTCGGCCAGGAGCAGGCCCGCGTCGACCATCTCGGTCACCGTGTCGACGCGGATCACGCCGGCCTGCCGCATCAGGGCGGAGACCGTCGCGTCGGGGATCCGGCTGACGGGAACCGCGTGGCCGGGCGGGGTGGAGCCGCTGTGCCGGGCGCCCTTCACGACGACCACCGGCTTGACCGCGGCGATCCGCCGGGCGAGGCGGGTGAACTTGCGCGGGTTGCCGAGCGATTCCAGGTACAGCAGGGCGACGTCGGTGTCCGGGTCCTCGTACCAGTACTGCAGGAAGTCGTTGCCCGAGATGTCGGCGCGGTTGCCGGCCGAGATGAAGGTGGAGAGCCCCGCGCCGCGCCGGTAGAGGCCCGAGAGGAGCGCGATGCCGATGGCGCCCGACTGGGTGAAGAGGCCGATGCGCCCGGAGGCGGGCCGTTCGGGGGCGAGGGAGGCGTTGAGCCGGACGGCCTCGGAGTTGTTGATGACGCCGAAGGCGTTCGGGCCGATGATCCGCATGCCGTAGGAACGGGCCTGCCGCACGAGTTCGCGCTGGCGTTCGCGCCCTTCGGCGCCCCACTCCGCGTATCCGGCGGAGAGGACCACGAGCCCCTGGACGCCGTGTTCGCCGCAGTCCGCGACGGCCTCCGGGACCCGGTGGGCGGGTACGGCGACGACGGCGAGGTCGACGGGTTCACCGATCTCGCCGAGGGAGCGGTGGGCGGGAACGCCGTCGAGCGTGGTCCGGTCGGCGGCGAAGGCGCTGTTCACGGCGTAGGTACGGCCGGTGAAGCCGGCGCCCAGGAGGTTGCGCAGGACCGTACGGCCCACGCCGCCGGGGGTGCGGCCCGCGCCGATCACGGCGACGGAACCGGGGGCGAGCAGCCGCTGCACGGAACGGGCTTCGGCCCGGTGTTCCCGGGCGCGCTGGACGGCCAGCGACTCGGCGGTCGGTTCGAGGTCCAGGGTGAGGTGGACGGAGCCGTCCTCGAAGCTGCGCTGCTGGGTGTATCCGGCATCCCGGAACACCTTGATCATCTTGTTGTTGGCGGGCAGCACCTCGGCGGCGAAGCGCCGGATGCCGCGTTCGCGGGCGACGGCCGCGATGTGTTCGAGCAGGGCCGAGGCGACTCCGCGGCCCTGGTGGGCGTCCTGGACGAGGAAGGCGACCTCGGCCTCGTCGGCCGGGGCCGAGGCGGGCCTGCCCTGCGCGTTGATCCGGTCGTAGCGGACGGTGGCGATGAACTCGCCGCCCACCGTGACGGCCAGTCCCACCCGGTCGACGTAGTCGTGATGGGTGAAGCGGTGGACGTCCTTGGCGGAGAGCCGGGGGTAGGGGGCGAAGAAGCGGTAGTACTTCGACTCGTCGGAGACCTGCTCGTAGAAGCTGACCAGCCGGTCGGCATCATCCGTGGTGATCGGCCTGATGCGGGCGGTGCCACCGTCGCGGAGCACCACGTCCGCCTCCCAGTGACCGGGGTAGGCGTGATGCGGACTCTGCTCCGGAGGGGGCTGCATGGGCAAAGCCTACGGCTCCGCCAGCGGTCGCGTAGGGGCCGGGGCCGGGGCAGTCTGAGGATGGCCGGGCTACGGTACGGGGCGGGCGGAGCAAGGCCCGCGAGTCGGCCGGAGCACCGCGCACTGCATGAGAGACTGGTCTAGACAACTATTGATTCGTGAAGGGCAGAACCATGGCTGAGCGCCGCGTCAATGTCGGTTGGGCCGAAGGCCTGCACGCCCGCCCCGCTTCGATCTTCGTCCGTGCCGCCACGGCTTCCGGCATCCCCGTGACCATCGCCAAGGCCGACGGCAACCCGGTGAACGCGGCCTCCATGCTCGCCGTGCTCGGGCTCGGCGCACAGGGCGGCGAGGAGATCATCCTCGCGTCCGACGCAGACAACGCCGAAGCCGCTCTGGACCGCCTGTCCAAGCTGGTCGCCGAGGGGCTCGACGAGCTCCCGGAGACCGTCTGATCCGCACGGGTCACGACCGCCCGCGTTCAGGAAAGAGCCGCAGCCCCCTCCACCGGGTGCCGCGGCTCTTTCGTTTACCCGAAGAGATCCGGCCCCACCCGAAGGCGGACACGACCGCCGTTTCCATCACCCGGAGATTCCGATGAATTCAATGATCCGGACAACAGAAAGGAAGCCCCGCAGAATACCCATTCCTTGTATACGGCGTAATTGTTAATGCCGGCCACTCGGCGTGTTTACGGCATGTTGCGATGTCCTCACCCGGCCGGGGCGGGCCGTGACGGCGCCCGGCCGCCCGGGGCGGCGCAGCCGGTACGCGCCGATGGCCCGCTCGGCATGCTGGGCGGCCAGGCTCCTCGCCCGCTCCGCGTCACCGCGCGCCACGGCATCCACGATCGCCCCGTGCTCGGCCCATGAATCGGCCGGCCGGGCCGGCTGCTCGACCACGTACATCCAGGCGGTCTTGTGCCGCAGCTGGGTGAGCATCGCGATCAGACCGGGACTGCCGGATGCCTGCGCCAGCGTCTCGTGGAACCAGCCGCCCAGGGAGCGCAGGTCGTCGCCCTCCCCCTTGCGGGCACGCTCCTGGCCCAGCCTGACCAGGCCGCGCAGCACCTTGAGGTGTGCGTCCGTGCGGCGGTGGGCGGCCCGCGCCGCACCGAGCGGTTCCAGAAGCGTCCGGACCTCCAGGAGGTCGGCGGCCTCCTGCTCGGTGGGCTCGGCGACGCAGGCCCCGGCATGCCTGCGGGTGACCACGAACCCCTCGGACTCCAGAGTGCGCAGCGCCTCCCGCACCGGGACGCGGGAGACCCCGTAACGACGCGCGAGCACCTCCTCGGTGAGTCGGCTGCCGCGCTCGAAGACACCCGAGACGATGTCTTCACGGATTGCCGTGCATACCGAATGCGCCGGAATGCGCATGTCCGAACCTCCGCCTTAATCCCCGCGAAACGCGGCCGATCGACGCCTGTCCTGCGACTCTATTGCAATGCGGTCGAATTTCCGACGGCGGGTGGAAATTCATGAATATCTTCTGGCCACCTGCCGTTCGGGAACGGCAGGTACGGAACGCCCCGGACCGGTGCGGCGCGCGGACACGACGAAGGCCCCGGCGAGGTGCCGGGGCCTTCGTGGTGTCTTCCGTCCGGTCAGACGGCGACCCCGTGGGCGCGCAGGTAGGCGACCGGGTCCATGTCGGAGCCGTACGAGGGAGTGGAGCGGGCCTCGAAGTGCAGGTGCGGGCCGGTCGAGTTGCCGGTGGAGCCGGAGAGGCCGATCCGCTGTCCGGCGCCGACGCTCTGGCCGACGGACACACCGATCGAGGAGAGGTGGCCGTACTGGGTGTACGTGCCGTCCGTCATCCGCAGCACGATGTTGTTGCCGTACGCGCCACCCCAGCCCGCCTCGACGACCGTACCGGCGCCGACGGCGACGACGGAGCTGCCGGACGCGGCGTGGAAGTCGATGCCGGAGTGGCTGCCGGAGGACCAGAGCGAACCGCTGGACTTGTAGCCGGTGCTCACGTACGAACCGGCGACGGGGAGCTGGAAGGAACCGAGCCGGGCGCGCTCGGCGGAGCGGGCGGCACGGGCCTTCGCCTCGCGAGCCGCCTCGGCACGGGCGGCGGCCTTCGCCTTCACTGCCGCCTTCGCCTTCGCGGCGGCCTTCGCCCTGGCCTCCGCCTTCTTCTTCGCTTCGGCCTTCTTCTTGGCCGCCTCGGCCTTCTTCTCGGCGGCGTCGGCCTGACGCTGCTGCGCGTCCGCCTGTGCCTCGATCCGTTCGGCGAGGACGTTCTCGATGGCGAGAACCTGCGTGAGGCCGGTCTCACCGGCGGCGGGGGCCCCGGATTCCGCGGCGAGGGCCGGGGAGGCCAGTCCGCCGATGACGCCGGTGGTGGCCAGGGTCGCGATGCCGACGGCCTTCGCGCCGCTGCGCGTCAGACGGCCCGGGGCACGGTGCTTCCCGGTGGCACGGGTGAACGCCATGAAGTGGCTGATCCTTTCCTTCCTTCTCGCCTACCGGGTTAGCTGACGGGTTCGGAGCAGGAAGGTCTCCTACGGATCCCCTGCCTCGTGCGAGGCGCGGGCATCCGATTCACCCCAGGGACTGCGTGGGTCCCCGGCTCCCCAGGCTCGCGCCTGACGGGGACTCGGCGATGGCTGCCCGGTACGTCGCGGATGCGGCATACGAGTGGCGGACAGCGCAGCCGACGCTAGACGGGGGCGCTTCCCCCCACCAAACGGACAGGCCGATTTGTCGCACATCCCACAGGGCAGACAGGCAACCTCTCCCACAAAACAGACAAAAAGGAAGGTCCTGACGGAGATCTCTCCATCAGGACCTTCCTTTTGCCCAGACATGGGGCGAATTGACTGTTTCGCTCAGCCGGTCACGACCGAAACCTCACCGATGCCGAGGGCCCTGACCGGATCGGCGATCTGCGCGGCGTCGCCGACCAGGACCGTGACCAGACGGTCCTGCGGGAAGGCATTGACCACGGCCGCGGTCGCCTCGACCGTGCCGGTATCCGCGAGGCGTGCGTACAGGTGTGCCTGGTAGTCGTCCGGGAGATGCTGCTCGACCTGGTCGGCGAGGGTGCCGGCGACCGAGGCCGCCGTCTCGAACTTCAGCGGGGCGACGCCCACGAGGTTCTGCACGGCCGTCTCGCGCTCGGCGTCCGTCAGCCCTTCGGCCGCCAGGGTCCGCAGCACCTTCCACAGGTCCTCCAGCGCCGGACCGGTGGACTCCGTGTCCACGGAGCCGCTGATGGCGAGCATGGCGGCGCCCGTCGCCCCGGAGACGGAGTCCGGGGCAGAGGAGCGCAGCACCTGGGCGAAGGCCCGTACGCCGTAGGTGTAGCCCTTCTCCTCGCGCAGCACCCGGTCGAGACGGGAGGTGAGCGTGCCGCCCAGGCAGTACGTGCCGAGAACCTGCGCCGGCCAGACGCTGTCGTGGCGGTCGGCGCCGATGCGGCCGATCAGCAGCTGCGTCTGCACGGCGCCGGGGCGGTCCACGATCACCACACGGCCCGTGTCGTCGGCGGTGATCGGCGGGACGGGGCGGGGCTCCGCGGTGTTGCCCGACCAGTCGCCGAGGGTGTCCGCGAGCAGCCCGTCCAGGTCGATGCCCGTGAGGTCGCCGACGACCACGGCCGTCGCGGTGGACGGGCGGACGTGGGCGTCGTAGAAGGCGCGCACGGCCGCCGAGTCGATCCGCTCCACGGTCTCCTCGGTGCCCAGGCGCGGGCGCGACATGCGGGCGGTGGCCGGGAAGAGCTCCTTGGAGAGCTGTTTCGCCGCGCGCCGGGCCGGATTGGCCTGCTCGTGCGGGATCTCGTCGAGCCGGTTGTTCACCAGCCGCTCGATCTCGCTGTCGGCGAAGGCCGGTGCCCGCAGGGCCTCTGCGACCAGGCCGAGCGCCTTGGCCAGCCGGGAGGCCGGAACCTCCAGCGAGACCCTGACCCCCGGGTGGTCGGCGTGGGCGTCCAGCGTGGCGCCGCAGCGCTCCAGCTCGGCGGCGAACTCCTCGGCGCTCTGTTTGTCGGTGCCCTCGGACAGAGCGCGCGACATGATCGTGGCGACCCCGTCGAGGCCCTCCGGCTCGGCGTCCAGCGGGGCGTCGAGGAAGATCTCCACGGCGACGACCTGCTGGCCGGGGCGCTGGCAGCGCAGGACCGTGAGGCCGTTGGGCAGGGAGCCGCGCTCCGGTGCGGGGAAGGCCCAGGGCCTGGCCGCGCCGGGGGCGGGCTGCGGGTGGTACTGCATCGAAACTCCAGTCGCGGCAGCGTCGGTCACTTGTCCGCTCCTTCGTGCGCGTCGGTGTCGGTGTCGGCTGCGTCCGCCTCGTCGGCGGCATCGGCGGGCTCGACCGGCTCGTAGACCAGCACCGCCCGGTTGTCGGGCCGCAGCTGGGCCTTGGCGGCGGCCTTGACCTCCTCCGCCGTCACGTCGAGCACCCGGTGCACGGCGGTCAGGGCGAGCTGCGGGTCACCGAACAGCACGGCGAACCGGCACAGTTCGTCGGCCCGGCCCGCGACCGTACCGAGACGGTCCAGCCACTCACGCTCCAACTGGGCCTGAGCGCGCTCCATTTCCTCGGGCGTGGGGCCTTCCTCGGCGAACCGGGCCAGCTCCTCGTCGACCGCGGTCTCGATCTGCGCCACCTCGACACCACCGGACGTCTTGACGTCCAGCCAGCCGAGCGAGGGCGCACCCGCGAGCCGCAGCAGCCCGAATCCGGCCGCGACGGCCGTCCGGTCCCGGCGGACCAGGCGGTTGTGCAGACGGGACGACTCGCCACCGCCCAGCACCGTCAGCGCGAGGTCGGCGGCGTCGCACTCACGGGTGCCGTCGTGGGGCAGCCGGTAGGCGGCCATCAGCGCACGCGCCGGGACCTCTTCGCGGACCTCCTCGCGCAGCTGACCGCCGATGATCTCCGGAAGCGCTCCGTCGCGCGGCGGCTGCTTGCCGTCATGCGCCGGGATGGTGCCGAAGTACTTCTCGATCCAGGCGAGCGTCTGCTCGGGGTCGATGTCACCGACGACGGACAGCACCGCGTTGTTCGGCGCGTAGTACGTACGGAAGAAGGTCCGCGCGTCTTCGAGCGTCGCGGCGTCCAGGTCGGCCATCGAGCCGATCGGGGTGTGGTGGTACGGGTGGCCCTCCGGGTAGGCCAGCGCGGTCAGCTTCTCGAACGCGGTGCCGTACGGGACGTTGTCGTAGCGCTGACGGCGCTCGTTCTTGACGACGTCACGCTGGTTCTCCATGGACTCCTCGTCGAGCGCGGCGAGCAGCGAGCCCATCCGGTCCGCCTCCAGCCACAGGGCGAGTTCCAGCTGGTGCGTGGGCATCGTCTCGAAGTAGTTGGTCCGCTCGAAGCTGGTGGTCCCGTTGAGGGAGCCGCCGGCGCCCTGCACCAGCTCGAAGTGTCCGTTCCCCTTGACCTGGCCGGATCCCTGGAACATCAGGTGCTCGAAGAGGTGAGCAAGACCGGTGCGCCCCTCGACCTCGTGGCGCGAACCGACGTCGTACCAGAGGCACACCGCGGCGACCGGGGTCAGATGGTCCTCGGAGAGCACCACGCGCAGGCCGTTGGCCAGACGGTGCTCGGTCGCTGTCAAGCCGCCGGAGCCGGCCTGGGCTGTGGCCGTGTGACCCATGGGCATGTACGTCCCTTCGATCGCGATACTGGATTTGGTGCGAGACCTGCCACTGTAAGCAAGCGCACCGACACCTGGCGAAGTTCCCGTGTCGTGAAAGTTCGCGGGAAAGAGCGTCCCGGCCGCTTCGGGACGGGTGGAGAACACCCTTTGGGACGGGTCGAGGTCCGGGTTGTCAGTGGGGCGGTCCACAATGGTGCGCGTCAGAACCTGAGGTTGCCCGAACAAAATCCGTGAAGGAGTCGCAGCAGCGATGGCCCGCCGCAGCACGAAGACCCCGCCGCCGGTCGACTTCGAGGAGAAGATCCTCGACATCGACGTCGTCGACGAAATGCAGGGCTCCTTCCTCGAGTACGCGTACTCGGTGATCTACTCACGGGCCCTTCCCGACGCCCGTGACGGCATGAAGCCCGTGCACCGCCGCATCGTCTACCAGATGAACGAGATGGGCCTGCGCCCGGACCGCGGCTTCGTCAAGTGCGCCCGCGTGGTCGGCGAGGTCATGGGCAAGTTGCACCCGCACGGAGACGCGTCGATCTACGACGCGCTGGTGCGGATGGCGCAGCCGTTCTCCATGCGGCTCCCCCTCGTCGACGGACACGGGAACTTCGGCTCGCTCGGCAATGACGACCCGCCGGCCGCCATGCGGTACACCGAATGCCGGATGGCCGACGCGACGTCGTTGATGACGGAGTCGATCGACGAGGAGACCGTCGCCTTCCAGTCGAACTACGACGGCCAGGAGCAGGAGCCGGTCGTCCTTCCGGCCGCCTATCCGAACCTCCTGGTAAACGGCGCGACCGGGATCGCGGTCGGCATGGCGACCAACATGCCGCCGCACAACCTGGGCGAGGTCATCGCCGCCGCCCGCCACCTCATCAAGCACCCGGGCGCCGACCTGGAGACCCTGATGCGGTTCGTCCCCGGTCCGGACCTGCCGACGGGCGGGCGGATCGTGGGCCTCGGGGGCATCAAGGACGCCTACGCGGCCGGCCGCGGCTCGTTCAAGATCCGCTCCACCGTCGCCGTGGAGAACGTCACCGCGCGCCGCAAGGGCCTGGTCGTCACCGAACTGCCCTTCACCGTCGGCCCGGAGAAGGTGATCTCCAAGATCAAGGACCTGGTCTCGGCGAAGAAGCTCCAGGGCATCGCCGACGTCAAGGACCTCACCGACCGCTCGCACGGCCTGCGCCTGGTCATCGAGATCAAGAACGGCTTCGTCCCGGAGGCCGTCCTCGAACAGCTCTACAAGCTGACGCCGATGGAGGAGTCCTTCGGCATCAACAACGTGGCACTGGTCGACGGGCAGCCCCTCACGCTGGGCCTCAAGGAGCTGCTGGAGGTCTACCTCGACCACCGCTTCGACGTGGTGCGCCGGCGCAGCGAGTTCCGCCGGACCAAGCGCCGCAACCGGCTGCACCTGGTCGAGGGCCTTCTGATCGCCCTGATCGACATCGACGAGGTCATCCGCCTCATCCGTTCCAGCGACAACTCGGCGCAGGCCAAGGAGCGGCTCATCGAGCACTTCTCCCTGAGCGAGGTCCAGACCCAGTACATCCTGGACACCCCGCTGCGCCGGCTGACCCGGTTCGACCGGATCGAGCTGGAGAGCGAGCGCGACCGGCTCGACGCCGAGATCGCCGCGCTGACCTCGATCCTGGAATCCGACGCCGAGCTGCGCAGGCTCGTCTCCTCGGAACTGGCGCTGGTCGCGAAGAAGTTCGGCACCGACCGGCGCACGGTGCTGCTCGAGTCGGCCGGTTCGCAGGTCGCCTCGGTGCCGCTGGAGGTGGCGGACGACCCGTGCCGGGTGCTGCTGTCCTCCACCGGTCTGCTGGCGCGTACGGCCAACGACGATCCGATCGTCATCGCCGAGGACGCCAAGCGTGCCAAGCACGACGTGATCGTGTCGGCGGTGCCGGCCACGGCACGCGGCGATGTCGGCGTGGTGACGTCCGCCGGGCGGCTGCTGCGGCTCGCGGTGATCGATCTGCCGCAGCTGCCGGACACCCACACGGCGCCCAGCCTGTCGGGCGGGGCCATGGTCGGGGAGTTCCTCACGCTGGAGGCGGACGAGGAGGTCGTCTGCCTGACCACGCTCGACGAGTCCTCACCGGGGCTGGCGATCGGCACCCTGCAGGGCGTCGTGAAGCGCGTGGTGCCGGACTATCCCGCCAACAAGGACGAGCTGGAAGTCATCACCCTCAAGGACGGCGACCGCATCGTCGGTGCGGCGGAGCTGCGTACCGGCGAGGAGGACCTGGTCTTCATCACCTCGGACGCGCAGTTGCTGCGCTACCCGGCGGCGCAGGTGCGCCCGCAGGGGCGTCCGGCCGGCGGTATGGCGGGCATCAAGCTCGCCGCGGGGGCGGAGGTGCTCTCGTTCGCCGCGGTGGATCCGGCGGCGGACGCCGTGGTGTTCACGGTCGCGGGATCGCACGGCACGCTGGACGATTCGGTGCTGACGTGCAAGCTCACCCCGTTCGACCAGTACCCGCGCAAGGGCCGCGCCACCGGCGGGGTGCGCTGCCATCGGTTCCTCAAGGGCGAGGACATGCTGGTGTTCGGCTGGGCGGGTGAGACCCCGGCCCGGGCCGCGCAGAAGAACGGCACACCGGCCACGCTGCCCGAGCCCGATCCCCGGCGCGACGGCTCGGGGACACCGCTGGAGAACCCGGTCGCCGTGATCGCCGGCCCCGTGTAGGCCTGCGGCCCGGCGGTTTCGGCGCTATGCGTCGTCGTCGCCGGGCTGTTGCACGTACCGCAGGACGCCCCACATGGCTCGCTCGTGTGCGGCGTCCTGCGTCGTTTCCGGCCCCCGGTCCCCCCGCGTGCGGCAGTTCTCCAGCTCCTTGCGCACGGCCTGGACGTCGATGCCGGAACCGATCAGGACGAGCCGGGTGAGCCGGGCCTCACCCCGTGTCCAGGGCCGGGGAGTGAACCGCAGGAACCTGCCGACGGCGTGCACCGTGTAGGAGTTGTCCGCATCGCCCGCGCCGAAGTCGATGTGGCCCTTGATCCGGTAGAGGCCCCCGGGCCGGGAGTCGAGGAACTCCATCAGCCTGCGGGGGTCCATCGGAACGTCGGAGGTGAAGTCGACGCTCTCGTACGCCGTGTGCGGATGGGCCCCGTGCTCCTCGCCGGTCTCCCGCGCACGCTCCTCCAGGTACAGGTCCTCGAAGGTGAGCTGGCGCGCCTTCTCCTCGCTGTCGGGCCGCAGTGCCGGATCGAACAGCAGCTCCGGGTCGACGCGTCCGTAGGTGGCGGGAACGACGGCCGCGACGTTGCCGGTCGCCGCGATGGCCTCCCCGATGCGAGCCTGCTCCTCCGTCCCGGCCCGGTCCGTCTTGTTCAGCACGACGAGGTCGGCGACGGCGAGATGGCGGTCGATCTCCGGGTGCCGCTCCCGGGTCGCGGAGAACTCGGCGGCGTCGACCACCTCGACCAGTCCCCCGTACACGATGTGCGGGTTGTCGCTGGCCAGGAGCATCCGTACGAGTTCCTGGGGCTCGGCGAGCCCGCTCGCCTCGATGACGATCACGTCGAGGCGGGCGGCGGGCCGGGTGAGGGTCTCCAGGTAGGTGTCGAGTTCGCTCGCGTCGACCGCGCAGCACAGACAGCCGCCGCCCAGCGAGACCGTCGAGCCGACCTGCCCGGAGACGGTCATGGCGTCGATCTCGATGGACCCGAAGTCGTTGACGATCACGCCGATGCGGTTTCCCGCGCGGTGGCGCAGGAGGTGGTTGAGCAGCGTCGTCTTGCCGGATCCCAGGAATCCCGCGAGGACGACGACGGGGATCTGCCTGGCGCGGGGCGGGGGCGACGCGTTCAACGGGGAGGGCCTTCCTGCGGTGTCACACGGCCGGGACCGGCTGGGGCGGGGGCGGGCCGACGTAGCGGGCCGCCGGGCGGATGATCTTCGAGTCCTCCGCCTGCTCCAGGATATTGGCGCTCCAGCCGACGACCCGCGCCGCGCAGAAGGTCGGGGTGAACATCTCGCGTGGCAGCCCGCACAGCTCCATGACCACTCCGGCGTAGAACTCCACGTTGGTGTGGAGTTCGCGCCCCGGCTTGAGTTCGGCGAGGATCGCCTCGACCTGGCGTTCCACCTCGACGGCGAAGTCCACGAGCGGGCCGCCGAAGCCCTGGGCAATGGACCTCAGCATGCGCGAACGCGGGTCCTCGGTGCGGTAGACGGGGTGTCCGAAGCCCATGATCCGGTCGCCGGCGAGCACGCGCTCACGGATCCAGCCGTCGATGCGGTCGGGGGTGCCGATGGCGTCCAGGGTGTCGAGTGCGCGGCTGGGGGCACCGCCGTGCAGCGGCCCCGAGAGTGCGCCGACGGCGGCCACCAGACAGGCTGCGACGTCCGCCCCGGTGGAGGCGACGACGCGTCCGGTGAAGGTCGAGGCGTTGAAACCATGGTCGACGGTGGAGATCAGGTACTGCTCCACGGCCCTGACCCGGTCGTCCTCCGGTACGGAACCGGTCAGCATGTAGAGGTAGTTGGCCGCATGGGGCAGGTCGTCACGCGGCTCCACCGGTTCGAGCCCCTGGCCCAGCCGGTACAGGGCGGTCAGCACGGTGGGGACGGCGGCGCACGCGGTCAGGGCATCGCTGCGGCGCCGCTCCGCGTCGATGTCGTACACCGGACGGAATCCGGCCGAGGCGCCGAGCAGGGAAAGCGCCGTGCGCAGCCCCGCGAGCGGACCGGCCGCGGCGCCCGCGCGAGCTATGGCGGGCAGCGCGTCACGGACCTCGGCGGGCAGCCGGCGCGGCCCGGCGGTGCGGGCGGCGAAGTCGGCTCGGGCCGCCGGACCGGGCAGCTCCCCCTCGGTCATCAGGTACCAGACGTCCTCGAAGCTGCGGTTCTGCGCCAGTTCGATCGCCGAGTACTGCCGGTAGTGGTAGAAGCCCTCGCGGCCCCGGACGTCTCCGAGGGCGGTATCGGTGACGACGACACCCGCGAGGCCCCGGGGGGCTTCGAGCGGGGTGCCGTCGGTGGTGATCGTCATTGCTTCCTCCTGGACATGCGGAACATTCCGGTGATGCAGATATTGATTCGACTGTCCATGCTTGACAGAAGATCTGTCAACATTGATTGAATCAATATAGATACGGTGGACACCATGACGGATCAAGCAGGTGGGGCCGGACTCACCGAACCCTCCGCACAGCGGCTCACCACGCGCGAGACCGCCGAACGGCTGGGCGTGAAGCCCGAGACGGTGTACGCGTACGTGAGCCGGGGCCAGCTCAGCAGCAGCCGCGCCCCGGGCGGGCGCGGAAGCACGTTCGACGCGGCGGAGGTCGATGCCCTGGCACGGCGTACGGGACGCAGAGAGCCGACACCCCCGGCCGGCATGCCGGCCTTCCCCACCGGCATCACGCTGATCGGGAACGACCGGTACTTCTACCGTGGCGTGGATGCCACGGAGCTGGCCCGGCGCCATTCGTACGAGGAGATCGCGGAGTGGCTCTGGACCGGGGAACTGCGACCCGGCGTCCGCTTCACCGCGCCCGCCGAAGCGCTCACCGCGGCCCGCAGGGCAGTCGGCGCGCTGCCGCCGCACTGCGGTTCGACGGACCGGCTGCGGGTGGCCGTGGTCGCGGCGGCCGCGGCAGACCCGCTGCGCTTCGACCTGTCGCGCGAGGCGGTGCTCGGCGGCGCCCGAAGCCTGATCCCGACGCTGGTCGCGGCGCTGCCGCCGGTCGGGGAAGACGACGGGGCGGCGGACTGCGGGGCGGCGGCGGATGACGGGTCGACGGACGGCACGGCGGCGACGGACGGGACGGCTCCGCGCCGTCTGGCACGTCAGTTGTGGCCGAAGCTCACCGGCCGCGCGGCCGACGAGGCGTCACTGGCCGTACTGGACACCGCGCTCGGGCTGCTGATCGACCACGATCTGGCCGCCTCCACTCTGGCAGCGCGCGTCGCCGCCTCCGCCCACGCCCATCCGTACGCCGTGGTCTCGGCGGGGCTCGGCGTACTTGAGGGCCCTCTGCACGGTGCCGCGAGCGGGCTGGCGCACCGCATGCTGACGGAGGTCCTGGAGCGGGGCGGGGCCGCTCCGGTGATCGCGGACCACCTGCGCACCGGACGCCGGGTACCGGGTCTCGGGCACCGGCTCTACACCGGCGAGGACCCTCGGGCCCGCACCCTTTTCGATCTGCTGGCCGAGATCCCGCAGGCGGCGCCCGCCCTCGCAGCCGCCCGTGACGTCGTCGCCACGACCGCCCGCCCTACCCCGCTGCACGCCAATGTGGACCTGGCGCTCGCCGTCTTCTCCGTCTCCTCGGGCATGGCCGCGGAGACAGGAGAGACGGTGTTCGCGATCTCGCGTACGGCGGGCTGGATCGCGCACGCCCTGGAGGAGTACGCGGAGCGGCCGCTGCGGATGCGTCCCAGCGGGCAGTACACCGGCCCGCGGCCTCCCCAGCCGCTGCCCACGGCCGTCTCGCAATAGGCGGTTACCGCAGCGCAAAATTGTGACGGTCAGCGGGAAGCGCTGCGCGGAGGCTGGGCCGTCGAACCCCGCACCACCAGCTCCGGCTCGAACAGCAGCTCGTCGGACGGCACCGTACGGCCTCCGATCTGCACGGAGAGGAGTTCGACGGCGGCCCGCCCCATGGCCTCGATCGGCTGGCGGACGGTGGTGAGCGGCGGCTCGGTGCAGTTCATGAACGCCGAGTCGTCGTACCCGACCACGGAGACGTCCTCGGGGACCGAGAGACCCCGGCGGCGCGCGGCGCGGACCGCCCCCAGGGCGAGGGGGTCACTGGCACAGATGAAGCCGGTGACCCCCTCGTCCAGCAGCCTCATGGCGGCCGCCTGACCGCCCTCCAGCGAGAACATCGCCCTGGACACCCATGCGTCCGGGATGGTGGCACCGGACGCCTCGGCAAGCGTCCGGGCCGCGGTCAGCTTGCGCTGCGAGGGCATGTGGTCCGAGGGGCCGAGCACCAGACCGATGCGCTCGTGCCCCAGCGAGACCAGGTGGCGCCAGGCCTGCTCGACGGCCACGGAGTCGTCGCAGGAGACGCAGGGGAAGCCGAGGTGGGCGATGCCCGCGTTGATCAGGACGACCGGGATCCTACGATCGGCCAGCACCTTGTAGTGGTCGTGCGGGGCGTCGGCCTGGGCATAGAGCCCACCCGCGAAGACCACACCCGAGACCTGCTGCTGCAGAAGCAGCTCGACGTAGTCCGCCTCGGAGACCCCGCCCTTGGTCTGGGTGCAGAGCACCGGCGTCAGCCCCTGCTGCGCGAGCGCACCGCCGACCACCTCCGCGAAGGCGGGGAAGATCGGGTTCTGCAGCTCGGGCAGGACCAGCCCGACCAGCCGGGCCCGTTCACCGCGCAGCTGGGTCGGGCGCTCGTAGCCGAGGACGTCCAGTGCGGACAGGACGGCCTGCCGCGTGGCGTCGGAAACGCCCGGTTTGCCGTTGAGTACCCGGCTGACCGTGGCTTCGCTGACCCCAACCTTCTGCGCCACCTGGGCAAGTCGTCGCGTCATGTGCGCAAGATTAGCGCAAGAAACGCAAGCGGATTGCGTGGATCTGGAAACAAGGCGAATTCCGGGAAGCGCCGGAATGCTCACCACCGCCTCCGGGATGAGCGCCCCGCCGGCCCCCGCAGGGAGGCCGCGCCATCCCGGCAGGCCCCGGCGCGCCTTCTCGCAGGTCCTGCCGATGCGGCGGCGATCGCACCCGGCGTCACCGTACTAGCCACCGTCCCCTTTCCGGCACCCTTCAGCGCCCTGCTCGGGGCACCGGCAGGAATGCTGTCGTCACCAGCCGCAAACGTCGGTGCGCGGTGTCCGGACCCGTTGGGTGAGGGCAGTTCCGGTGCGCTCGCCGCCTGAGCGCGTGCGAGGCGACCACCCCCCAGCCCGAGCGCGCAGGAGGCGCAGCCGACGCCACGCTTCCGGCCGCCCCCTGCCTCCGGTCCGACCGACAGAACGCCCGCACCGGGCACACATTGCCTTCCGTGCGCCCGGCACAGGTTCTACTGGAAGACCGGCAGGTTGCGGGCGACCCACTCACCGAAGGGCCTGGCCGGACGGCCGAGGACGTTCTCCACATCGGAGCTGATCGCCTGCTCGGCCGGCAGCGGAGCGCCGAGGATGTCCAGGGTTCCGTCGATGACTTCCTCGGGCATGAACCGCGCCATGCGGGCGTGGGCCTGGTCGCGGGAGAGTTCCACGAAGGCGACGCCCATGCCGAGGTTCCGGGAGATCACCGCGGCCTGCAAGCGCGGACTGATGGCCTCGGGTCCGGTCAGTTCGTACGTACGGCCCGCGTGTCCGTCTTCATGCAGCGCGGCCGCGGCGACGGCGGCAATGTCGGCCGGGTCGACGACGGGCAGAGCCACATCGCCGAACGGGGCAGAGATGGTGCGCTCCGCACGCACGGGCTCGGCCCAGGCGAGGGCGTTGGAGGCGAATCCGCCCGGACGCAGGATCGTGAAGTCGGCTCCGGAGGTGCGCACGGCGGCCTCGAAGGCACGCAGACGGGTGTGCGAAAGGGCCTTCGGGCGGGTGGCGTTGATCTGGGAGGAGACCAGGACGATCCGTTTGACCCCGGCGTCCGCTGCCGCACCGATCAGGGCATTCGGGCTTTCGCCGTACCCGTTGAGCTCGCCGCCCAGCAGAAGGAAGAAGGCGTCGGCCCCGTCGAGAACGGGGCGCATGCTCGCACTGTCCCCGACATCGGCCTGGGCATGCCGGACGCCGATCGGGAGCCCATCGGACCGCGGGCGTCGCGAGACGGCCACGACGTCCTCCCCCTTCTCGGCCAGCAGGGGCACCAAGGTCCGTCCGATGTTGCCGGTTGCGCCTGTCACCACGATCATGACGATCTCCCCGAATAAGTTAGTTGACTGACTTACTCGGGGACCGTAGCACGGCTCCACGGCCCGTTGTCTATAGTGAGTTGGGTGACTGACTCAACGAAGTCCCGGGCCCGTTCGGCCGACAAGCGCCGCCGGCTCACGACCGAAGCGGCCCGGGTCCTGCACGAGCAGGGCGTCGAGCGCACCACCCTCGCCGACATCGCGCGCGCGGCCGACGTTCCCGTCGGCAACGTCTACTACTACTTCAAGACCAAGGATGAGCTGGTCCTGGCGGCGCTCTCCGAGCACAGCGCGCACCTGGACGAGCTCACCGGCCGTCTGGACCAGCTGCCCGACCCGCGCGACCGCCTCAAGGCCCTGATCGAGGCATGGATCGGCCGGCGTGAAGTCGCAGCCCGCTACGGCTGCCCCACCGGCACCCTCGCCGTCGAACTCGACAAACGAGCCGACGGCACCCTCGACGCGGAGGCCGGAACAGTGATCAGGCGCCTGCTGGAGTGGACCGGACACCAGTTCCGCGCCTTGGGCCTACCCGACCCGGACGACCTCGCCGTCACCCTCGTCTCCGCCTACCAAGGCATGTCGCTCCTGGCCAACGCCCTCCGCGACCCGGAGATCATGGCCCGCCAGGGTGCTCGCCTCCTCCACTGGCTCGACTCCCTCGACGCCTCGGACCGGACCACCTGACCCAGCAACCGGGCGGTGTGCCTGCCATGGCGCAGAGCGGAATCCGGCGGGACGGGAGCGGTTCACTGACCGAGGTCCTGGCCACTGCCGACGAACCCCACGTCGCGCGGATCAACGAGGAAGCCCGCATCCGCGTCGCGCGGACCGACGCAGCCCACACCTCGAAGGACGCCGGCTGCCTGACGGATACCCAGGCGCACAGGGCAGCCGGCACTCTCGCCACGGTCGGAGCGGGCCCCGTGGGCCCGGTCCCCCTACGCCCGGGGATGCTCCGCGTCGTAGGCCGTCTGACTCAGCTCGATACCCGGGTTGTTGTCGACGGCCCACTCGGCCAGCTTCACCGCGGGCTCGATCAGGGTGCGTCCCCTCGCGGTGAGTTCGTACTCGACCCGCGGCGGGACCTCCGGGAAGACCGTGCGGGACACCAGACCGTCACGCTCCAGGTGCCGGACCGTGCGGGTCAGCATGCGCTGCGAAATGCCGGGGATGCGCTGCTGAAGCTCGGTGAAGCGCATGCGCTCGCCGTCGAGGGTGGCGACCACCAGCAGCGTCCATTTGTCGCCGATGCGGTCGAGGATCGCGCGAACGGCCCGGCCTCCGTCACCTCGGATGAGGCAGCTGTGACGGTACTTCGACATCGGCTCCCCCTGTTCGTCACGCACACCCGTGTGCCTTTTGCAGGCGTGCCGATCGTCACCCATCATGTGCCTGCTTACAAGTCGTAACCATGAAGGAGGACTGGATGGAGATCGCCTACTGGATCGTCGCCGGGCTCCTGGCAGCCTTCTATCTGTACGCGGGCGGCAAGAAGGCCGTTCAGAGCCAGGAGCACCTGGCGCCCATGATGGGCTGGGTCGACACCGTCCCGATGCGGCTGGTCCGGGTCATCGGCGTCGTCGAGATCCTTGGCGCCGCCGGTCTGGTGCTGCCGCCGCTCACGGGAATCGCGCCCGTCCTCGCGATGGCGGCAGCGGTCGGCCTGCTTGTGCTCCAGGTGCCGGCCGCGGCGCTGCACCTGTCACGGGGCGAGGTCGGGGAGACCGGCCTGAACGCTGCCCTCGTCGTTCTCGCCGCGGTGACGGTGTGGCTCGCCACAGCCTGGTGAAGGGTCGACTGAACCCTGGGGGCCGGTGCGGTCCGGGGCAGTACGACCGGTCCGGAGCCGCGCGACCGGAGCCACACGGTGTGACAGGTCAGGACCGGTCCTGACCTGTCACACCGCTCCGGCTCCTGTCAGCGCACGCACCTCGGTCTCCGCGTGCTTGGCCTCGTCGGGCGGACCGGCCGAGGTGACCGTGCCGATCCAGCCGGCCAGGAAGCCCAGCGGGATGGAGACAAGACCGGGGTTCTCCAGCGGGAAGAACTGGAAGTCAACCCCGGGGAACAGCGAGGTGGGGCTGCCCGAGACGACCGGGGAGAGCAGAACGAGCAGGACGGCGGGGATCAGACCGCCGTAGACCGAGCAGACCGCCCCCCGAGTGGTGAACTTCCGCCAGAACAGCGAGAAGAGCAGCACGGGCAGGTTCGCCGAAGCGGCGACCGCGAAGGCCAGGCCCACCAGGAAGGCCACGTTCAGGTCCTGGGCGAGCAGCCCCAGCCCGATGGCGGCCACCCCGATCCCGGCCGCGGCGACCCGGGCCACGGCGACTTCGCTGTACTGCCGGGATCCCGGCCGCCTGAACGAGGCGTAGAGGTCGTGGGCGACGGACGCGGACGAGGCCAGGGTGATGCCGGCGACTACGGCAAGGATGGTCGCGAAGGCCACCGCGGCGACCACGGCGAACAGAATCGTTCCCCCTGTCGAACCCTCGCCGCCGCCGAGGACCAGGGCGAGCAGCGGAACGGCCGTGTTCCCCGCGGAGTTCGACGCCCGCACCTCCGCCGAGCCGACCAGCGCCGCGGCCCCGAAGCCGAGCACGATCGTCATCAGGTAGAAGCCACCGATGAGTCCGATGGACCAGACGACCGAACGGCGGGCGGCACGGGCCGTGGGCACGGTGTAGAAGCGCGACAGGATGTGCGGAAGGCCCGCCGTACCGAGCACCAGGGCCAGCCCCAGGCTGATGAAGTCGACACGCGCCGTCCAGCTCCCGCCGTAACGCAGCCCTGGAGCCAGGAACTCCTTGCGGTATCCACTGCGGTCGGCGGCGGAGTTGAGCAACTCGTTGAAGTTTCCGTGGAAGTGGACCAGGACGAGCACGGTGAGCACCACGGTGCCCGCCATCAGCAGGACGGCTTTGACGATCTGGATCCAGGTGGTGGCGCGCATTCCTCCGAACGACACGTAGACCACCATGAGCGCCCCGACCCCGATGACCGTCCACGACCGCGCGGCGCCGCTCGTGCCGCCGAGGAGCAGAGCGACAAGACTGCCCGCCCCCACCATCTGCGCCACGAGGTAGAGCACGGAGACGGTGACGGACGAGGTCCCGGCCGCGATCCGGACGGGACGCTCCGCCATCCGGGCCGCCACCACGTCGGCGAGGGTGAACCGCCCGCAGTTGCGCACGAGTTCCGCGATCAGGAGCAGAACGACGAGCCAGGCGACCAGGAAGCCGACCGAGTAGAGCATGCCGTCGTAGCCATAGAGGGCGATCACTCCGGAGATACCGAGGAACGACGCGGCCGACATGTAGTCACCGGCGATGGCGAAACCGTTCTCCATGGGGGAGAAAAGGCGCCCGCCCGCGTAGAACTCCTCGGCCGAACCCTGCCGGTTGCGGCTCACCCAGGTGGTGATGCCCAGGGTGACGGCGATGAAGACGCTGAACAGCAGGAGCGCCAGGCTCTGATGGTTCCCGCTCAACGCCCGATCCCCCGCGTCATCTCCTGGGTGTCCCAGCGCAGATCGAGCGCTGCCCGGTCCCTGCGCAGCCGCGCATGCCGTGCGTACGCCCCGGTGAGCAGGAACGTGGTGAGGAACTGCCCCAGTCCCGCGACCATGGCGGCGTTGACCGCCCCGGCAACCGGACGGGCCATCAGACCGGGTGCGGTGACCGCTGTGACGACGTAGGCGAGGTACCAGGCGAGGAAGGCGAGGGTGGCGGGAACGACGAACCTCCGGTACCGCCGGCGCACTTCCTGGAAGGCCTCACTGCGCCGCACCTCCAGATAGATCTCCGCCGCGCCTCGGCCGCTCCCGGGTATGGCGGGGCCGGGTGCTTCGGCGGGCGCGAAGCTCCCTGTGCCGTCCGGTTCCCCCCATCCGGAGGCCAGTGCGTCGTACCACGGGTCGTCGAGCCACAACCCTGCGGCCTCGCGCCCTGCTTCCTTCTCCACTGAACAACTCCCCTTGTTCGCGGACCACTTCGGCCGCGTATCCAAGAATGAGCAGATCGGAAAGATCCCCGGCACTTCATTCTCCGGACTTCACCTCTTCAGGTGAAGGATGGACCGGGTGAGTGCGCAAACCCTCGAACATGCGCACAACGAACCGCCCAGGCCCGGTCCGGGTACAGGAAGGCACGCCGTCGGCAGCGCGGCTGCGGCACCTCATCGGTCTGCCGTACGTGCACACCGCAGCACACGGGCGAGGCGGCTGCGAGCGCCGCCGCCGGAGCGCGATCGCTGATGGGTACGCCCGGCGCCACCGCGGGCCCGCACAGGGCCACGCAGGGCCGCACAGGGCCACACAGGGCGGCAGGCCCTCCCCCGGCGACAGTCACCGGGAGCTGCCGTGCCGGGCACGGACCGGCGGCCACGAAGCGAGGACCACGGTGATCACCAGGACATGGACGGGCCCGGCCCCGGGCACCCGGAGGTTCCGCGAAGCCGGGCGCTCGGAAACTCGGATCCCGCCCGCTCGGCGGACCGGCTCACGGCCGGAGCGCAAAGAGAGCCGTTGTGCCCCCCCCCCCCGGGGGGGGCAAAACCGAGGGGCGCCGGGGTTGCGGGGACGGGTGTGGCGCAAAACTCGAATGGCGCGCCGGGCCCCCGTGGCCCCGCGCTGGTGTTTTAATAAA
>NZ_JBVHOQ010000020.1:24195-152576 GCF_055568375.1 Streptomyces sp. NPDC026062 | reverse complement strand
ATCTTCCGTAGATCCCGCATCAGCCCCAACCGCATGACCGTCATCGCCAGAGCCATCCTCCCCCTGGAGAGACAACGCTGAAAACGCTCAATGATCTCCTTCTCGCCAAAAGCGCCCGGGTGTTCCGTTTCGATCGAGATCCACCCCGACCCCATTGAAACCTGATGCGCCGAAAAGAAACGGCGCGTTTCCCCCGACATACCCGAACGCCCACGTCCTGGCAAGTAAGTGAAGAGGCGAATTCAGGTCGATGATTGCCTGAATCACTCCCGTTCAGAAATGTTTGGCGGGGTTCCGGGCCAGTCCCGGGACCCGGACCGGTGACGCCTCGGCGCGAGAAGGAGACGTACCGGTCGGTAATGTCCTTCTCGCGTCGCCCGAAGTCATCGCTGATAGCGGGCCAGGACCCGATTGCCGTCCTCCACCAGACGCCTTCTCAGTTCGCCGGCGCCGATCGCTCCGCTGTAGTACTCCTGGAGCGCGGGCGTCGCGACCTTGTCCTTCCACTCGGGGTAGCCGCGCACGAACTGGGCCGGTGCCGGGCGCAGTGCGGTCGCGAGGGCGGCGCCGGTCGCCCAGCCCCGGTCGGCCGTGTGCAGTGAGGGGTCTGCCAGTGCGGCCGTGCCGGTGGGCAGCATCCAGTCACCCTTGGCCAGGCGCACCATGTTGGCGGGCCGCAGCAGGAAGTCGATGAACTCCACGGCCTCCTTCTTGTGCGGGCTGTCCTCGGCGACGGAAAGGGTCTGCGGGCTCACCCCCTGGGCCAGGCCCTCACTGCCGGCCGGGGCCGGCAGCACGGACCACTCGAAGCCCTTCGGGGCCTGCTCGACGACCTGCTGGCGGTACGAGAACCCGAGCGGCACCATGGCGTACTTCCCGCCGAACAGGCCGGGCAGTGTGTCGCCGCCGCCCATGCCGAGCGCGGTGCGGGCGGCGCTGTGGTCGGTGTTGACCTGGTCGTGGATGGTGCCCGGGACGACCTGGTCGCCCGTGCCCGACTCGACCGTCACCTTTCCGTCGGTGCCGCGGTGGAACAGCAGCCCGCCCGCCGAGAGTCCGAGGTTGAGGGTGACGGAGACCGGCTCCTTGAGCGGCCAGGCGATCCCGTAGCGCCCCTTGCCCGTCAGTTCCTTGGTGACCTGGCGGAACTCCGGCCAGCTCCAGGGCTTCTGGGGGGTCGGGATGCGGACCCCGGATTCCTTGAGGATCCTGGTGTTGGCGATCAGGACCCTGGGCTCCTGGAGGAAGGGCACCCCGTAGACGCCGCCGTCGAAGGTGGCGGTCTGCCAGCTCTGCGGAGGGATGTCGGCGGTCAGCCGGCCGGGGAGGAGGGTGCGGAGATCGGCGAGATAGCCGCCGTACGCGAAGTCCGCGAGGTCGTCGGAGGCGTCGTGGATGACGTCCGGCGCCTCGCCCCCCTCGAAGGAGGTGAGGAGCTGGTCATGGACGCTGTCCCAACTGCCCTGTATGTACTGGACCTCGACATCGGGGTGGCTCGCGTTCCACTCCTTCACCAGCCGCTTGTTGATGTCGACGGACTCCTTCTGCCAGGCCAGTGACTGGAAGCGGATCCTGATCTTCCCGTCCACCCGGCCGTCGCCGTCCCCGCCGCACCCGGTGAGCAGCAGGGCCAGCGCGGTGGCCGCCGCGGCTGCCGTACGTACGAGCGCGCGCATCAGCTCTTCACCGCCCCGGCGAGCATGCCGCCCGTGATCCTCCGCTGGATGACGGCGAACAGGGCGAGCGAGGGCAGGGTGGCGAGGAACGCGGCGGCGGCGAGCGGTCCGAGGTCGCTCGCGCCCTCCGCTCCGAGGAAGTGGGTCAGCACGACCGGCAAGGTCTGTTTCTCCGGAGTCTTGAGCAGGACGAGCGCGAAGAAGAACTCGTTCCACGCGGTGATGAACGCGAAGAGCGCGGTGGCGACGATCCCGGGGGCGAGCAGCGGGGCGGTGACCGAGACCAGCGTCCGCAGCCGTCCCGCCCCGTCGACCGAGGCCGCCTCCTCCAGTTCGGGCGGGACGGCCCGGACGTAGCCGACCAGCATCCACAGCGCGAAGGGCAGCGACCAGACGACGTACACCATGATCAGCCCCCACAGGCTGTTGATCAGATGCAGGTACTTCAGGACCAGGAAGAGCGGAATGATCAGCAGGACGAACGGAAACGCCTGGCTGACCACGACCCAGCCGGTGGCGGCCGTGGAGAGCCGGGAGCGGTAGCGGGCCATCACATAGGCCATCGGGGTCGCGATGACGACGGCGATGGCGCCCGCGGAGAGAGCGGCGATCAGCGAGTTGGCGGCGGCCCTCAGCAGCGGCTGCTCGTCGAAGGCCTGCCGGAAGTTGTCCAGCGTCGGGTGCTCGGGGATCCAGGTCGGATGCAGGGAGCCCAGTTCGGGTGCGGGTTTGAAGGCGGTGGAGATCAGCCACAGGAAGGGGAAGGCCAGGAAGACCAGATAGCAGAGCAGCGCGGCGTACTGTCCGGCGCGCGCCGGTTTGCTGGTTCGCAGACTCATCGGTCCTCGCCTCCCCTGAGCCGTCCGGCGAGGTACACGGCGAGGATCACGGAGATCACCGCGACCATCACACAGCCCATCGCGGCGGCGTATCCGAACTGTCCGTACCGGAAAGCCTCTTCATAGGCGAAGAGCATCGGCAGCCGGGTGCGGCCGCCGGGACCGCCGTTGGTCAGCACGTAGACCAGGGCGAAGGAGTTGAAGTTCCAGATGAAGTTGAGCGCGGTGATGGAGAGGGCGACGGGTCTGAGCGCGGGCCAGGTGACGGTACGGAACCGGCGCCAGGCGCCCGCGCCGTCCAGGGCGGCCGCCTCATGGAGTTCGTGCGGGGTGTTCTGGAGTCCCGCCAGCAGGGCGACCGTCGTCTGCGGCATGCCGGCCCAGATGCCGACGACGATCACCGCGGGCAGCGCGGTGGCGAGGCCCGTCAGCCAGTCCCGGCCGTCACCGAGTCCCAGGTCACGGATGGTCTCGTTGAGGATTCCGGCGTCCGGGTTGTAGACGAGGCGCCACATGATGCCGACGACGACCTCGGGCATCGCCCACGGAATGATCGCCAGGGCGCGGGCCAGCCAGCGCATCCGCAGGTTCTCGTTGAGCAGCAGGGCGAGGCCCAGAGCGAGCACGAACTGCGGGACGGTGACGCCGACCGCCCAGAACAGGCCGATCCGGAACGACTCCCAGAACAGTCCGTCGTGGAGCAGATCCTGGAAGTTCAGTACGCCGGTCCACTGGGTGGAGCGGGTGCGGCCCGACTGGGAGTCGGTGAAGGCCAGCGCGATGCCGTAGAGCAGCGGGCCGACGCTCAGGACCAGGATCGGGATCAGCGCCGGCAGCACCAGGAACCAGGTCCCCGCGTTCCGGTTGATCTGCCTGGGCTGCTTGCCACGTGGGCTGTCCGGAGGGTCATGCTGCCCGGACCGCACGGTTGCATTAGCCAATGTCATAAATGCGCCCCCTTGCGTCATTCGATCGGCTTTATACCGTTCTGGCCGCTCAGGTGGCCTCCGCCATCGTGCTGACGGACCGTCGGTTCGTCAAGGCAACCTGCACAGGTGCGAAAATCGGATCCATGAACGAAATGCGAGCGCGCGAGGTGCTGACCGCCGCCGGACTGCCCGCCGACGCGGAGCTGATCGCGCTGGGCGAGAACGCGGTGTTCGCCGTGGGCGACCTGGTCGTCAAGGTGGGCCGGGACGCCGTACGCAGTCCCGAGCTGAAGGACCGGGCCGAACGCGAGGTGGCCGTGGCGCGGTGGCTCGCCGCATCCGGTGTCCCCGCCGTGCGGGCCGCCGAGCCCGGGGCGCGGATGGCCGAGGGCCACCCGGTGACGTTGTGGCAGCGGCTGCCGGACGCGGTACGGCCCGCCGAGCCCCGGGACCTGGCGCCCCTGCTCACCGCAGTCCACGCGCTGCCCGCTCCGGAAGACCTCGTCCTGCCCCGCCGGGAGCTGCTGGGCGGTGTCGAGCGGTGGCTCAGGCTGGCCGGCGAGACGATCGATCCGGCCGACGCCGCCTATCTGCGTGAGCGTCGCGACGGCTTCGCGGCGGCGGCCGCCGGCCTGGTTCCGCATCTGCCCCCGGGCCCGATCCATGGCGACGCGCTCGCCCGCAACGTCCATGTCGGTCCGGACGGGCCGGTCCTGGTGGACCTGGAGACCTTCTCCACGGATCTGCGCGAGCACGACCTGGTGGTGCTCGCCCTGTCCCGCGACCGGTACGGCCTGGCGGCCGAGGCCTATGACGCGTTCACCTCGGCGTACGGGTGGGACGTGCGGGAGTGGGACGGCTGCGCGGTGCTGCGCGGGGCACGGGAGACGGCCAGCTGCGCCTGGGTGGCACAGCACGCCCCGGCCAACCCGAAGGCACTCGCCGAATTCCGCCGCAGGGTGGCGTCCCTGCGGGGCGGGGACACGGCGGTGCGGTGGTACCCGTTCTGAGCCGGCCCCTACTGACCGGACGAGCCTGAGGCCGCCTCGACCGCAGGCTCCCGCACCGGCCAGCGGCCGTCGATGACCGCGTCGGCCGTGCCCTTGCGGCGCAGGAACTGCTGGAAGTCGGCGGCCCACTCCGCGTACCAGACGATCTGGCGCTCGTGCAGCTCCGGTGCCGACAGGGCGGCCACCGCGTCGTGCCGGGCGGCTATCGCGTACGCCACCCGCACCGCCGCCAGGGCGTCCGCCCCCGCGTCGTGCGCTCCCCCGTGGACCACTCCGTACTCGACGCAGACCGCCTCAAGATTGCGCTTGCCCTTGCGGTAGCGGTCCACGGACCGGTCGATCGTGTACGGATCGATCACCGGTCCGATCCCCGCGCCGCCGAGCCGGTCGCTGAGCGACGGCAGCCCGTGACGGTGCAACTCGGCCGTCAGCAGCGTCAGATCGAAGGCCGCGTTGTACGCGACGACCGGGACGCCTTGGCGCCAGTACCCGGTCAGGGTGTCGGCGATCTCGTCGGCGACCTCGCGCGCCGGACGGCCCTCCGCCGCCGCCCGCTCGCTGCTGATGCCGTGGATCGCCGAAGCCTGTGCGGGGATCCTGACCCCCGGATCGGCCAGCCAGGTGTGCCGGCTCACCGGCTCACCGCCCCGGGCGTCGACACGGACGACCGCGGCCGTCACGATCCTGGCCTCCAGCGGTTCCGTACCCGTCGTCTCCAGGTCGAAGCCGACCAGCGCATGCCGGTGCCAGCTCATCCCGTACCTCCTTCGTGGTGCTCCCCCAGATGACGACCACCCTCGCACGGGCCACTGACAACACCGCGGCCCGGTCGCTCAGGAGACCGGCCGGGAGTCCGTCCACACGGACTCGAACTCCTCGCGGTACGTCTCGAACAGCCCGTGCTCGCTGTCCTGGCCGGCCCGGACCACCGCCCGTCCGCCGCCCCGCAGCACCAGCACCGGAGCCTCCATGCCGCGCGCCCGGCGCAGGTAGGTCTGGACGACCCCGACGGCGTCGGCGCCGTCGCCGTCCACCAGGTAGGCCGTGAAGCGCGGCGTCTCGTCGAAGACATGGATCTCGAAGGCGCCCGGATCACGCAGCTTGGAGCGGACCCGGCGCATATGGAGGATGTTCATCTCCACCGAGCGGCTCAGCTCGCCCTTCTTGAGGCCGAGCTCCCGCTCCCGCCGCTTGACCGCACTGCTGGCCGGGTTGATGAAGAGCAGCCTGACCCGGCAGCCCGACTCGGCGAGCCGGATCAGCCGGCGCCCCGAGAAGTTCTGCACCAGCAGGTTGAGGCCTATCCCGATCGCGTCCAGCCGGCGCGACCCGCCGAAGAGGTCCTCGGCGGGCAGCTGGCGCTGGAGCCGGACCCGGTCGGGGTGGACGGAGACCACGTCCGCGTAACGGTCGCCGACCAGCTCTTCCACGGCGTCGACCGGGAGCCGGTCGGCGGACGGGACGGCAGCGCCGCTGCCGAGGATCTCCAGCAGCCGGGCGGAGGCCCGCTCGGCCTGGGCCAGCACCGCCTCGTTGAGGGCCCGGTTGCGGGAGACCACATTGCGGGCGACCTCCAGCTCGTCCAGCGCCAGCTCGACGTCGCGGCGGTCGTCGAAGTAGGGCTCGAAGCAGGGCCAGTGCTGCACCATCAGCTCACGCAGCTGCGGCAGCGTGAGGAAGCTGAGGACGTTGTCGTCGGCCGGGTCGAGCAGATAGCCCTTGCGGCGGGAGACCTCGCGCACCGCGACCGCGCGCTGCACCCACTCCTGCCCGGCGGGTCCCGCCGCGGCCACCACCCAGTCCTCGCCGTGGACCGGTTCGTAGATGGGCCGGAGCACCGCGGCGACGACGGCACGCAGCCGCTGTTCCACGAGATTCAGCCAGATGTAGGCGCGCCCGGCCCGCTGGGCGCGCGTGCGCACCTCGCTCCAGGCGTCCGCGTCCCAGTCCAGCTCCGCACCGATCTCAAGGGGCTGCGCCAGCGAGACCGCCCCGGGCGGGACACCGGCCAGATCCCCCTCGTGACCCGCGTCACCTGGGGGCAGCTCGAACCCTCCCGAGCTCACCCGCGCACCGCCTTCCACTCCCCCACCAACGATCAAGGAAGGGTACTCCGGGAGCGGGAGCCGGTGCAGCCGGATGCGCAGGCTGCTCCCTCAACTCCCCTGCCGCGCAAGCCGGTTCCCTGCGGCAAGATCTGCCGCTGTGAGTGGATTCATAGGGATTAAACACCCTATTCCGCACCCTCTCCCGGACTCCGGTCCGGGCGGGGCCGCCGGATCCCGGATACGGGCGACACGGAGGGCCCGATGTTGACCGGCCCGGGCGACGCCGCCCCTCGTTTGCCGGCCGGTCCTAGGTAAGGACCGCTCTTTCGGGGAAGATCTGCCAGGGAACCCGCATTCCCCAGGCAACCGCATCAGAAGTGGAAGAGTCGAATCCATGCAGGTCTGGCCGGGACAGGCGTACCCCCTCGGCGCCACGTACGACGGCGCCGGGACCAACTTCGCGGTCTTCTCGGAGGCCGCCCACCGAATCGAGCTGTGCCTGCTGCACGACGACGGTTCCGAGACCGCGGTGGAGCTGAGGGAGACCGACGCCTTCGTCCGCCACGCGTATCTGCCCGGGGTGATGCCGGGTCAGCGGTACGGCTTCCGGGTACACGGTCCGTACGAACCGCAGCGCGGCGCGCGCTGCAACTCCGCCAAACTGCTCCTCGACCCCTACGCACGGGCCGTCGCCGGGCAGATCCAGTGGGGCGAGGCGGTGTACGGCTATCCGTTCGGCCGGCCCGACGCCCGCAACGACCTCGACTCGGCTCCGCACACGATGTCCTCGGTCGTGGTCAACCCGTACTTCGACTGGGGCGACGACCGGCGGCCCCGTACGGACTACCACCGCACGGTGATCTACGAGGCCCATGTGAAGGGCCTGACGATGCTCCATCCGGGCCTGCCGAAGGAGTTGCGCGGAACGTACGCGGGACTGGCCCATCCGGAGGTCATCGCGCATCTCACGGAGCTCGGCGTCACCGCGATCGAGTTGATGCCGGTGCACCAGTTCGTCCAGGACCACCGGCTGGCGGACGCGGGGCTCGCCAACTACTGGGGCTACAACACCATCGGCTTCTTCGCCCCGCACAACGCCTACGCCTCCTGGGGCGACCGGGGCGAGCAGGTGCTGGAGTTCAAGCAGGCGGTACGCGCCCTGCACCAGGCCGGCATCGAGGTGATCCTCGACGTGGTCTACAACCACACGGCGGAGGGCAACCACCTGGGCCCCACGCTCTCCTTCCGGGGGCTGGACAACGCCTCGTACTACCGGCTCGCCGACGACCAGCGCTACTACATGGACACCACGGGCACCGGGAACTCCCTGCTGATGCGCTCCCCGCACGTGCTCCAGCTGATCATGGACTCGCTGCGCTACTGGGTGACCGAGATGCATGTGGACGGATTCCGCTTCGATCTGGCGGCCACCCTGGCCCGGCAGTTCCACGAGGTGGACCGGCTGTCGTCGTTCTTCGACCTGGTCCAGCAGGACCCGGTGGTCAGTCAGGTGAAGCTGATCGCCGAGCCGTGGGACGTGGGCGAGGGCGGCTATCAGGTGGGAAACTTCCCGCCCCTGTGGACCGAGTGGAACGGGAAGTACCGCGACACGGTGCGGGACCTGTGGCGCGGCGAGCCCCGGACCCTGGCCGAGTTCGCCGGCCGGCTGACGGGCTCCTCCGACCTGTACCAGGACGACGGACGGCGGCCGCTCGCCTCGATCAACTTCGCCACCTGCCACGACGGGTTCACCCTGCACGACCTGGTCTCGTACAACGACAAGCACAACGAGGCCAACGGCGAGGGCAACCGGGACGGCGAGAGCCACAACCGGTCCTGGAACTGCGGGGTCGAGGGCGAGACCGACCGGCCCGAGGTGCTGGAGCTGCGCGAGCGTCAGATGCGCAACTTCATCGCCACGCTCATGCTGTCGCAGGGCGTGCCGATGCTGAGCCACGGCGACGAGTTCGGACGTACGCAGCGGGGCAACAACAACGGCTACTGCCAGGACAGCGAGCTGTCCTGGGTGCACTGGCCGGATCCCGCCGGTGCGACGGAGGACGAGGGCGAGGAGGCCGGGGCGCGGGACGGCGACGGGCTCGGCAGCAGTCTGCTGGAGTTCACCCGGGCGATGGTCTGGCTGCGCCGCGACCATCCCGTCTTCCGGCGCCGGCGGTTCTTCCACGGCCGCCCCGTGGAGGGCACGCACGACGAGCTCTCGGACATCGCCTGGTTCACGCCCGAGGGTGCGGAGATGACCCAGCGGGACTGGCAGGCCGCACACGCCAAGGCGCTGACGGTCTTCCTGAACGGGCACGCCATCTCGGAACCCGGCCCGCGCGGGGAGCGGATCTCCGACGACTCGTTCCTGCTGATGTTCAACGCGAGCGCCGAAACGCTGGAATTCGCCGTTCCGGTCAACCACGGACGGCAGTGGCTGGCGGTCGTCGACACCGCCCGCCCCGACGGGGTGCTGACGGGCGCGGGCCCGAAGGTGGCGGCGGGCGAACGGGTGACCCTGGTGGGGCGGAGCATGGTGGTGCTCCAGCGGCCGGCATGAGACCGACCGGGCACTCGTCCGTGCACGGGTGACACAGACGCCCCGTATCTGGGTACGAACGTTGCCATGACGCCTTCCGCCACGTACCGGCTCCAGCTCCAGCCGGAGTTCCCGTTCTCGGCCGCCGAGGACGCCGTGCCGTATCTCGCCTCGCTCGGCGTCTCCCATCTGCATCTGTCCCCGGTACTCGAAGCCGTGCCCGGCTCACGGCACGGCTACGACGTCGTCGACCACAGCCGGGTACGCGCCGAGCTGGGGGGCGAGGAGGGACTGCGGCGGCTGGCCCGCACCGCCCGCGCGCACGGGCTGGGCCTGGTCCTGGACATCGTGCCGAACCACATGGCCGCCGACCCCCGGCACAACCACGCACTGCGCGAGGTCCTGCGCGAGGGGCCCGGCTCCCCCTACGCCCGCTGGTTCGACGTCGACCGGTCGGCGGGCGACGGCCGGATCCTGCTGCCCGTCCTCGCCGGACGGCTCGGCGCGGAGATGGACCGGCTGAGGGTGGACGGGGACGTGCTGCGCTACGGCGAGCAGGAGTTCCCGCTGCGGTCCGGTACCGCCCACCTCGATCTGCCCGAACTGCTGGACGCCCAGCACTACCGCCTCGGCTGGTGGCGGCTGGCCCGCACCGAGCTGAACTACCGGCGGTTCTTCACCATCTCGGAGCTGATCGGGGTGCGAGTGGAGGACCCCGAGGTCTTCGCCGCCTCCCACGCCAAGATCCTGGAGCTGGTGCGGGACGGGGTCGTGGACGGCCTGCGGATCGACCACCCGGACGGGCTCGCCGACCCTGCCGGTTATCTGGAGCGGCTGTCCGTGGCGAGCGGCGGGGTGTGGACGGTGGTGGAGAAGATCCTCACCGGGGCCGAGCCGCTGCCGGCGGGCTGGGCCGTCGCCGGGACGACGGGGTACGACGCGCTGCACCGGATCGACGGGCTCTTCGTCGACCCGGTGGGAGCGGCCGGGCTGCTCGACGGCTTCCGGGAGTACGCCGCCCCGGCCGGCGACCGGGGCGGCTACTGGGCGGCGACCGTGCGCCGGGCGGCGTACCGGGTGGTGACCCATGAACTGGCCGCCGAGACCGAGCTGCTGACCCGGCTGGCGTCGCGCGTCTGCGCGGAGGACCCCGTGCTGCGCGACCACGCCCCCTGGGCCCTGCGCACGGCTGTGCGCGAACTGCTGGTCCGGGTCCCGGTCTACCGCCCGTACGTGACGGCGGGCGGCCCCTGCACCGAGACGGCCGAGGCGACGCTCGACGCGGTGGCGGTGAGCGACGCGAAGGCCGGGTTCGCGGTACGGGAGGAGGCCTCGGCCGTCGACGTGGTGCGGGAGCTGGCTCTGGGGCGGCTGGGCGGGGGCGCCGACCGGGAGGCGTTCTGTGCCCGGTTCGCGCAGACCGCGTCCGCGCTGCGGGCCAAGGCGGTCGAGGACACGGCGTACTACCGGTACGTGCCGCTGATCTCGGCGAACGAGGTGGGCGGTGATCCGGGGCAGCCGGCGGTGTCGCCCGAGGAGTTCCACGCCTTCTGCACACGTCTCGCCCGTGACTGGCCCGCCACCGGGACCGTGCTGACGACGCATGACACCAAGCGCAGCGCGGACGTGCGGGCCGGCATCTCGGTGCTTTCGCAGTGCCCCGGGCCGTGGAGCGAACTGGTCGCCGAGCTGACGCGGACGGCGCCCCCGGCCCCCGATCCGCAGCTCGCCTGGCAGGCGTGGCAGACGGCCCTCGGCTGTATGGGTCTCCCGCCGGGGGAACGGGCCGGACGGCTGGAGCCCGCGCTGCTGAAGGCGGTGCGCGAGTCAGGTCTTTTCACGAGCTGGACCGAACCCGATCCGGTGTACGAGCGGGTGGTGACGGACTTCGTGGCCGCCGGTCCGGCCGTCGCCACCGGTCCGGTGCGCGCGCTCCTGGAGTCCTTCGCGGGGACGCTCGCCCCGCATGTGCGGGCCCAGGTCCTGGGCGCGGCGCTGGTGCATCTGACGATGCCGGGGGTGCCGGATCTCTACCAGGGCACGGAGCGGGAGTACCTGGCGCTGGTCGACCCGGACAACCGCCGGCCGTTCCGGCAGCCGTCCGACGGGGCGCCCCCGGACGAGAAGGGCGCGCTCACGGAGACGGCGCTGCGGCTGCGCCGGGAGCGGCCCGAGGTGTTCGGCGAGTCGGGCACGTACACCCCGCTGCCCGCCTCCGGCCCGGCGGCGGCGCACTGCCTGGCCTTCTGCCGCTCGGGCGAGGTGGTCACGGCGGTGACCCGGCTGTCGTCGCGGCTGGAGGAGTCGGGCGGCTGGCGCCGGACGGAGCTGGAGCTTCCCGGCGACGGGGTGTGGCGTGATCTGCTGACACCGGGCCGGAAGTTCTCGGGCGGCACGGTGCCGGTGGCGGAGCTGTTCGCCGCGCGACCGGTCGCGCTGCTCAGCAGGAGCGGTCGGCCGGCAGCCCTTGAGGATCTGCCGTAGGAGCGGCCGCTCCCATGGACTGCCCGCACGAGCCACCGCCATCGGCCACCTCTTCGGCCGGAGCATGCTGGGCGGTGCAGATGTCGCAATCCACACCAGGCCAGAAGGCCCTCACCCATTTCAAGATCAAGCAGCCGTGAACCCAGTCACTGTCCACAACCTCCCGAGACAGAACACCTAGGGCCGGACGAGAAGGACCCGCGGGCCCCGGGTGAGCAGGCCGGTGGCGGCTGGGCGGAATCCTTCCGCCCAGCGCAGGGTGGGCATCGCGTCGAGCAGGGCGCGCAGTCCCTGCTCGGCCTCCAGCCGGCCGAGCGGCACGGCGGGGCAGCCCTCCGGGCCGGGCGTGTCCCGGTCCTGGTCGCGCCGGAAGGGGTCGAAGACGTCGGGTGCGGCGAACCGTTCCGGGTCACGGCCCGCCGAGCCGATCAGGCAGGCGACGGGCGCGCGGGCGGGCAGGGTGCCGCCGCTGAGAGTGACCTCGGCGACCGTGCGGCGCAGCACGATCTGGACGGGCGGGTCGCGGCGCAGCGTCTCGGTCCAGGCCCGGCCGGTGAGCGCGGGTTCGATGCGCAGGGCGGCCAGCAGGTCGGGGTGGTCCAGCAGATTGGCGAGGAGCGAGGCGAGGGCGGTCTCCCGCAGTCCGGTGTGCCGGGTGCACGGGGTGGTGCCGGGGCCCGCTCCGGCGGGCAGCCAGCGGCAGAACTCCTCGACGAGATCGGCCTGCGGGCGTCCGGCGATGCGCCGGGCCAGCACATAGGCGGTCCGCTCGACGCGCTCAGCGAGATGCGCGGGTACGGAGCCGGGCACCACCGCGTACGGGTCGCAGGGCAGACAGCGGGGGTTGCCGTGGCAGAGCCCGAGCGGGGCGGGGCCGCCCCGGGGTGCCCCGTCGTGGGGGAAGCCCGCGAATCCGGGGTCGGTGAGGGCGGTGGCCACGTCGTCGTACCGGCTGACGAGCCAGGCGCCCAGCGGCGCGTCGTAGCTGAGCGGGTGCTCCTCCCGGAGCAGCCGGTAGAGCCGGTACGGGTCGTGGGCCGCGCCGGGCGCGAGGAGGCTGGGGCCGTCGGTGCGGGTCGCGCGGCGGGGCCGCGTGGACGGGCGCCGGACGGTGCGGCGTTCGGGCGAGGACGTCGGGGCCGGTATGTTTCCGGGCGCGTCTGCCTGCATGGCGTACCCCCCGGGGCTCGGTGCGCCGTGGTGAGGCGCGGTCCCTGTCAGGGGATCACCTGAACGGGCCCGCCGCAGTCCACGTGCGGCCGTCCGGGTGATGCGTCGCCCGCCGGCATGCCACCCGGGTCGGACGCCGCTCAGCCGGTGGCCTCGAACGCCGGGCGCCGGCCCGCGCGGCGCCGTACGAATCCGCGCCGGCCGGCCAGGAGGGTGATGCACGTCCACCCGACGACGCCCATGACGAGCATGCCGAGCTGACCGCTCGAATCGACGTCGGATGCGGCCTCCAGGGGGACGACACCCTTCGGATCGCGGATGACCTCGATCCGGTCGCCGACCTCCCAGTCCGGGAAGTCCCCGTCGTAGTCGAGGGTCTCGTCGAGTTCGCCCTGCCTGCCCTCAAGGGTGAAGCGGTGATTCGATCCGCCGCTCGCGGCGGCGCTGTCTGCGGTGATGCGGACGGTCTCGCGCACACCCCGGTCGCCGAGCGCCGCCTCGGGCGCGTACTGGACCGAGCCCACGAGCACGAACACCGCGGGCAGAAAGGAGAGGACGGCGAGCCACCATGCGCAGTGGAGGAATCGCAGGACGATCGCGATGACGAAACATCCGAGGAGCCCGGTGATGATCGGGATGACGTCCATGCCCAACGCGAGGTAGGAGATACCCGTGTTGACCGCGGCGATGATCCAGCCGAGCACCACCGCGGCGAGCGTGAACAGGAAATATCCTCCCCGTTCCACGGCCGGGTTCTGTGCCTTGTCCATATCCACCGCAGTCATCGGGGCAGCATAGACAACCGGCCCGCCGTCACGCGGGCCCGGTGGTCGGGCCCGAGGGGGTGCGGAGAGCGGGGTGCACCGGAGCCCGTCCGGTCACCCACGGTCCGTGGGCCCGGTGGCCAGGACATGTCCAGGAGCGCGATGAACGCGGCGGCGGCGCCGGTCGGTTCGACGTGGAGCGCGGGAGCGCGTCAACCGGTCCCCGGGCGTACGCGGTCGGGCCGAACGCCCCCGCCTACGCCGGCGGCCTGGGCGGGGGTGCGGAGAGCCGGAAGGCCATCCTGCCGAAGCTCACCTGGTCCCCCTCGCGCACCGGCACGGTCCCCGTGACGCGCTGTCCGTTGACGCAGGTGCCGTTGGTCGAGCCGAGGTCGCGCAGCACCCACCAGCCGCCGTGCGCGGTGAGTTCGGCATGCATCCGGGACACCGTCTCGTGGCTGAGGCGGAGTCCGTTGCCCGGATCGCGGCCGATGCGGAGGGGGTGCGGACTCGGCGCCGGCAGCAGCAGTCTGGGCAGCCGCTCGGCCCGCCAGGCCCTGCGTACTCGCTCGGGAAAGCCGGAGACCCCGCCGACGGCCCGGATGAGCTGACGCGACCAGCGGCCGTTGCTCTCCAGATCGGCGGTGAGCGCCTCCAGTTGGTCGGAACGGCTGGCGATCAGGGCCAGTTCCATGCGTCGCATGAAGGTGTCGTGGGAGAGCTTGCCCTGCGCCGCGCCCTCCCTGAGCACACCGAGAACACGGTCGCGCTGGGCGTCGGAGAGCCGCGCGGGGTACGTGTGGGACTCGAAGGAGGACGTCACGGAGCCAATTGTCGTGCCGACCGCCCCGGAGTGTCCAGAAGAACGCCGCATCCCGGCCTCCTGACCTGCGGGCCTCCTCGATATTCGAAGGTCGTGCGCACCGGTCGTTGCTAGTGTCGGCCGCCGTGCCGTCCCGGCGACCGCCGGGGCGAGCCCGTACACCCGTGGGGGATTTGTGCTCGACGCACCACTCGAACCGACCATCCGTCCGATCAGCGGTCCGGAGGAGCTGGACCTCTTCTGCCGGCTTTCCTACGTCCTCGACCACGAACTCGCGGACGACCTCGCATCGGGCCGGCGCCGCCCGGAGTGGATGTGGGTGGCGGTCAGCGGTGACCGGGTGCTGGCCCGGATCGCCTGGTGGAGCAGGGACGGCAAGGAGCCGCTGCTCCTCGACTTCTTCGACCTGGACGACACGCTGCCCGAGCCCGAGCGCGGAGAGGTGGGGCTGCGGCTGCTGGAGACGGCGACCTCGGCCGTCGTTCCGGCCGGCGCTCCGCGTCCCGAGTACGGACGCTTCGTACCGCCGGACTGGCGCGAGGACCCGGTGGCCCGTGATGTCGTCGAGGCACGCGTCCGGGTCATGGAACGCACCGGCGCCCGGATGCTCGTGGAGCGGCTGCGCCTGGAGTGGCGCGCGGGCACCCCGGTCCCGGCCGGCAGCGGGCGGCTTCGGTTCCGCCCGGTCACCGGGCGCGAGGATCTGCTCGCGCTGATGACGCCGGTGATGGAGGGCACCCTCGACGCCCATGGACAGCAGGACCTGGCGTCGGGGCTGTCGGCGCGCGAGGCCGCCGAGAAGCACTACGACGAGGAGCTGGCCAACTACTCGACCCCGCAGGAGTGGTGGCGCATCGCGGAGCTTGCGGACGGTGAGCCGGTCGGCTTCGTGATCCCGGCCCGCAACAGCTACAACCCGATCATCGCGTACATCGGTGTGGTGCCCGCACAGCGCGGTCACGGCTACATCGACGAGATCCTCGCCGAGGGCACCCGGGTGCTCGCCGGGCAGGACGGTGTGGAGCGCGTCCGGGCCGCGACGGACCTGGGCAACGTGCCGATGGCGAAGTCCTTCGCGCGGCTGGGTTACGTCAACTTCGAGCGCGCCTTCGACATGGTGTGGGACAGCTGACGGACCCGTCGCGCGCGGGGCCGTCCGGAATTCTCTGGACGGCCCGCCGGGAGGGGGATAGGTTGTCCGCGTGGCCATCCGGGCCCCGGTCGAGGAAGGAGGCGAGACACATGGGTACGGGCAACAGCACCATCCCGCTCACCACTTCGTTCCCGCGCTCCCGTCCCGCCCGCCGGGCGGTGTCCGACTCGGTCTGACCGGGAGCGCACAGCCTGCTTCCGGAGGATTTTCACCCATGACCGATCTGGTCATTCGCGCGCTCTCGCAGAGCGACGCCTCTCTCTTCGACTCCCTGAAGGACGCCTCACTTGTCGGCCGTGCCGCTTTCGGGCACCGCTACACGACGGTGGGCGACGGCGGGGAGTACCGCCCCGAGTGGACCTGGATCGCCCTGCGCGACGACACCGTCGTCGCCCGGGCCGCCTGGTGGGGAGGCCCCGACGACACCGAGCCCGTGCTGCTCAACTGGTTCGACTTCGCCGATGGCGAGCACGAAGCGGGCGCGGAGCTGCTGCGCCGTTCCCCGCTGCACACCGAGTACGAACTGGGCCTTCCCGCGAACTGGCGCGAGGTCCCCGAGGTCCGGGCGGCCGCCGAGGCCCGGATCGCGGCTGCCGCGGCGGCCGGCATGAAGCCGCTCGTCGAGCGGTACCAGTACCGGTGGACGCCGGACTGCGGCCTGCCCGAACGCCCCGGCAGGCTGACGTTTCGTCCGGAGCCCGACGACGCGGTGATCCTCGGCCTGCTGCGCCGGATCCACTCCGCCACGCTCGACGCGCACGCCCGGCGTGCGATCGAGGGGCCCGGCGGGCTGGACGCCGCGGCCCAGGAGGAGCTCGACTTCTTCCACTGGTGCCCCTCGCCTCGGGAGTGGTGGCAGGTGGCGTACACGCCGGACGGTGAGGCGGCCGGTCTCCACATTCCCGCGCACAACCCGTCGGGGCCGTGCATCGGCTTCATCGGGGTCGTGCCCGAGGCCCGCGGTCACGGATACGGCTACGACCTGCTCGTGGAGTGCACGCACTTCCTGGCCGAGCGGGGCGCCGAGTTCATCGCGGGCGCGACCGACCGGGGGAACGTACCGATGGCGGCCGCCTTCGCGAGGGCCGGGCACCCGGTGACGCAGGAGCGGATCCACCTGGTGTAGGGCGGCCTTCCCGGCGGGCCCGGCACGATTCCGATGAAATGCCCCGGGAGCGGGGGCGGGCGGGGGCTGCGCGCCGTTGCGCGTCAGCCCCCGTTTCGCGCGCCGTTCCCGGCCGACGTCGCCGTACCGGGCGATCCTCCACAGCCGTGAGTGCAGGCCTCCACCGACGCAGGAGGAAGTGCGTAGGGCGGAACTGGTCAGGGCAATGATCAGAACGAGACCTTAATCGCCAGTAACGGACTCGATCCTGTGCCATGGGGTCGAAGATCGCGTCCTCTGCCGACCATGGGCCGGCACACGGAGACGAGGGAGCGCTGCATGTTGTTCGAGGTATGGGCACCGGAAGCGGAATCGGCCGTCCTGCGGCTGTCGGGTGAGCCGCGGACCATGGAGCGTGATCCGGACCGGGCCGGCTGGTGGACCGCCGAGGCGGAGGCGGCGGACGGCGACCGCTACGGATTCGCCCTCGACGGCGGCCCGGTGCGCCCCGACCCCCGCTCGCGCCGCCAGCCGGACGGGCCGGACGGGGACTCCGCCGTCGTCGACCACGACGCGTACACCTGGCGCAGCACATGGTCGGGGCGTGGGCTGCCGGGTGCCGTCCTGTACGAGCTGCACATCGGTACGTACACCGACGAGGGCACCCTCGACGCGGCGGCGGCCCGGCTCGGGCATCTCGTCGGGCTGGGCATCACCCATGTGTCGCTGATGCCGGTCTGCCCGTTCCCCGGTGTCCACGGGTGGGGGTACGAGGGGGTGTCGCTGTGGGCCGTGCACGAACCCTACGGCGGCCCCGAGGGGCTGAAGCGCTTTGTCGACACGGCGCACGGGCTCGGGCTCGCGGTCGTTCTGGACGTGGTCCACAACCACCTGGGCCCCTCCGGCAACCATCTCCCCGCCTTCGGCCCGTACTTCACCGAGACGCACCACACGCCGTGGGGCGCGGCGGTCAATCTGGACGCGCCGGGCTCCGACGAGGTGCGGGCCTTCCTGCTGGGCAGCGCGCTCGCCTGGCTGCGGGACTACCGGCTGGACGGGCTGCGGCTCGACGCCGTACACGCGCTGGCCGACACCCGGGCGCTCACCTTCCTGGAGGAGCTGTCCACCGCCACCGACGCGCTCTCGGCCGGGCTCGGCCGCCCCCTCTCCCTCATCGCGGAGTCCGACCTCTGCGACCCGCGCACGACGGCCCCGCGCGAGTCCGGCGGCATCGGTCTGCACGCCCAGTGGAACGACGACTTCCACCACTGTCTGCACACCGCGCTGACCGGCGAGGCCCAGGGCTACTACGCGGACTTCGCGGCCGCCCCGCTGGCCGGGCTCGCCAAGACCATGACGAGCGCCTTCTTCCACGACGGTACGTACTCCAGCTTCCGCGGCCGTACGCACGGCCGCCCCGTCGATGTCACCCGCAGCGCCGCCCACCGTTTCGTCGGCTACGCCCAGACCCACGACCAGATCGGCAACCGGGCGCTCGGCGACCGGCTCGCCGCTTCCCTCTCCCCCGGACTGCTGGCCTGCGCGGCAGCGCTCGTGCTGACCGGCCCCTTCACCCCGATGCTGTTCATGGGCGAGGAGTGGGGCGCCCGTACGCCCTGGCAGTTCTTCACGGACCACCCCGATCCGGAGCTCGCCGAGGCCGTACGCACCGGCAGAAGAAGGGAGTTCGGCGCCCACGGCTGGGCCGAGGAGGAGATCCCCGACCCGCAGGACCCGGCGACCCGCGACCGTTCCTGTCTGGACTGGAGCGAGCCCGAGCGTGAACCGCATGCCCGTCTGCACGCCTGGTACCGCGAACTGATCGCCCTGCGCCATGCCATGCCCGACCTCTGCGACCCGGACCTGGCGACGGTGCGGACGGCGTACGACGACGAGGCGCGCTGGCTGGCGCTCCGCCGCGGCGATCTGCGGATCGCGGTCAACCTCGCTGAGAAGCCGGCCACGATCCCGCTGGGTGGCGGCCGGCACCGCGGCGGCGGAGGCCGGGTGCTGGCCGCCTGGCTGCCCGTCGACGCGCCCGGCACGGACGGGGTGCTGCATCTGCCGCCGGAGTCGTGCGTGGTGCTGGCCGACGACTGACCGGGGGCGGGGCGGGAGACTGGGCCGGGGGCGGGGCCTGCCCGGGCTGAGAGCGTGGAAGCGGGAGCGGGGCCGCTACTCGACGATCGCCAGTTCGCGCGCGGTGGCGTTGAGGCGCCGGCCGCCGTCCTCGGTCACCGTCACGATGTCCTCGATCCGCACGCCGAACCGGCCGGGCAGATAGATGCCGGGCTCCACGGAGAAGCACATGCCGGGCACGAGTGGCTGCTCCTCGCCCTCGATCATGTACGGAGGTTCATGGGTGGTGACGCCGATGCCGTGGCCGGTGCGGTGGATGAAGCGTTCCCCGTAGCCGAACTCGGTGATGACGGCGCGGGCCGCCCGGTCGATGTCCTGGCAGGCGGCACCGGGCCGCACCGCGGCGCAGCCCGCCGCCTGCGCCTCCCGAACGATGTCGTGGACCCGCTGTTCCTCGGGGGTGGGCTCGCCGACATGGACCGTGCGGGAGGTGTCGGAGCCGTAGCCGTGCTTGAGGCCTCCGAAGTCGAGCACGACCATGTCGCCCCGCTCGATGGTGCGGTCGCCGGCCTCATGGTGCGGGTTCGCGCCGTTCGGTCCGGAGCCGACCACGGTGAAGTCGACCTGGGAATGCCCGGATTCGGTGAGCAGCCGGGCCAGGTCGGCGGCCACGTCGGTCTCCTTGCGGCCGGAGAACCGGACCTTCAGGATCTCCTCGTACGTGAGGTCGGCGGCGGCCCCCGCAGCGGCGAGCCGGTCCAGCTCATGGGTGTCCTTGACGGCGCGCAGCATGGGCAGCGCCTCGCTGAGGGAGGCGTAGGACGTCCCGGGCAGCAGCCGCTGGAGGCCGAGCAGATGCATGGCCCAGGCGTTGTCGCTGATCCCGAAGCGGCCCTGGGCATCGAGCAACGGCGCGGTGACGGCGTAGGGGTCCTTGCCGTCGGTCCAGTCGCGCAGGGTCAGCGCGGGTGCGCCGACGGCCTTCTCCGCGTCGGGGGCCTCCAGTGTCGGTACGACGAGGACCGGGTCCCGGCCCGCGGCGAGGACGAGGACGGTGAGGCGCTCGGTGATCGCGGTGGGCCGATAGCCCGTCAGGTGGACCAGATCGGGTCCGGGCGCGACCAACACCCCCGCGAGCCCGGCGGCTGCGGCGCTCTCGGCGGCCCTGGTCATCCGGGCCCGGTAGTCGTCGGCGGTGAACGGCGCGGGCTGGTTCGGGCTGGACATGCGGACCTCCTGGCGGCGCGTGACGGCTCTCCGCATCCTGCCTGTCCCGGCGTCCGGCCGCGAGCGGTCAGACCAGCGCGCCGGTCACCGGCCGTACGACGAGATCGGCGCGGGCGCGGCCCGGGGCGACGAGCCGCGCGTTGACCTCGTCGGAACCGGCCACCCAGCGTTCCGCGTACGCCCGCGCCTTGCCGAAGCGCACATGCCGCTCGACGAGCCTGCGGACACGTACCGCGTCATCGAGCTCCAGGAACCACGCCTCGTCCAGCAGCCCGCGCACCTGCGCCCAGGGCCCGTCCTCGTACAGGAGGTAGTTGCCCTCGGTGACGACCAGCGGGACATCCGGCGGTACGGGTACGGAGCCCGCGACCGGCTCCTCCAGGGACCGGTCGAAGGCCGGGGCGTAGACGACGGTCCCCGGTTCGGGCGATCTCAGCCGGCGCAGGAGCGCCGCGTACCCGGCGGCGTCGAAGGTGTCGGGCGCGCCCTTGCGGTCAGCCCGGCCGAGCCGTTCGAGTTCGGCCCGGGCGAGGTGGAATCCGTCCATCGGGACGAGGACGGCGAGCGGTCCGAGGGTGTCGACGAGCCGCTCCGCCAGGGTGGACTTCCCGGCGCCGGGCGGGCCCGCGATGCCGAGGACGCGGCGGTCCCCGGCCAGGGCGAGGCGGCGGGCGCGGGCCGTCAGGGCGGGGAGGTCGCTGGTGTCCATGACGGATAGTGTCCCGCTTGCCGGGTTCTGTCGCGGGACAGCCCGCTTGCCGGGTTCTCCCGCGGAACAGCCCTCAGGGCCCGGCGCCCTCCCCTTCCCCTTCCGTCCAGCGAGGAATCCATGTCCCACATCGCTCTGGTCACCCTGGTCGTCCACGACTACGACGAGGCCCGCGACTTCTACACCGGTGCCCTCGGCTTCGAGCTGGTCGAGGACACCGACCGGGGGGACGGCTCCCGCTGGGTGGTGGTGCGGCCGCGCGGCACCGAGGGCTCGGGCCTCCTGCTGGCCCGCGCCAAGGACGGGGCGCAGGGGGCCTGCGTCGGTGCGCAGACCGGGGGCCGGGTCGGCTTCTTCCTGCACACGGAGGACTTCGCCGGCGACCACGCACGGATGCTGGCGGCCGGGGTCCGGTTCCTGGAGGAGCCCCGGCACGAGGTCTACGGATCGGTCGCGGTCTTCGAGGATCTGTACGGCAACCGCTGGGACCTGCTCCAGCCCGCATAGTCCGCACCTGTTCCGGCCCCGGCCGGGGCTCCGGGCCTGGCTGCGCCGCGATCGGGCTCGGGATCGGGATCGGGCTCGGGCTCGGGCTCGGGCGGCAGCGGAGCGGGCCGGGCGACCGGGCGAACAGCCCTGGCGCGTGCGCCCCGTCAGCGTGCCCCGTTGCCCTCCAGATACGCCAGGACCGCCAGGACCCGGCGGTGGACCGAGCCGTCGTCCGGTTCGAGGCCGAGCTTGGCGAAGATCGACCCGATGTGCTTGCTCACCGCCCGCTCCGTGACGACCAGTTCGGCGGCGATGGTGCCGTTCGCCTTGCCCTGGGCCATCAGTTCCAGGACCTCCCGCTCGCGCGGCGTAAGGCTGAGCAGCGGCTGCGCGGACGCCTTGCGGGTCAGCAACTGGCTCACCACCTCGGGGTCGAGCGCCGTGCCGCCCGACGCCACCCGGTCCAGGGCCTGGAGGAACTGGTCGACCCGGCCCACCCGGTCCTTGAGCAGGTAGCCGATCCCCTGCACGCCCTGGGCGAGCAGTTCGGCGGCATAGGTCTCCTCGACGTACTGGGAGAGGACCAGGATCGGCAGGTCGGGCATCTCCCGGCGGGCGGCGATCGCGGCGCGCAGCCCCTCGTCGCGGAACGTGGGCGGCAGCCGTACGTCGAGTACGGCGGCGTCCGGGCGGTGTTCCAGGAGCGCGGGCAGGACCTCGGGTCCGGCCGCGGCGTCCGCCACCACCTCGTGGCCCGAGCTGGTGAGCAGGAGGATCAGTCCCTCCCGCAGCAGGGCGTTGTCCTCGGCGATCACGATCCGCACGGCAGCTCCACTTCGATGTCCGTCGGCCCCCCGGCGGGGCTGCTGATGCGGGTGGTGCCGTCCAGGGCGGCGATCCGTCGTCTGATCCCGACCAGCCCGCTGCCGCCGCGTTCGTCCGCGCCGCCGTGTCCATCGTCGCCGATGGCCACGGTCAGGGCGGCATCGGCCCGGTCCATCCGTACGCGCGCGGCCGTCGCGCCGCTGTGCTTGCCGATGTTGGTGAGTGCCTCGGCGACCACGAAGTAGGCGGCGGCCTCGATGGCGGCGGGCAGCCGGCGCCCGTCCTCGACACCGTCGAGCTCCACCGTGACGGGCACCGCCGAGTCCGCCGCCAGCGCCCTCACCGCTCCCGCGAGTCCGCGGTCCGTCAGGATCGGCGGGTGGATACCGCGGACCACGTGCCGCAGCTCCGCGAGTGCCGCGTCGACGCCGTCCTGGGCCTCGTCGAGGCGCTGCCGCGCGGCCGCCGGGTCGCGGTCCATCATCTGCTTGGCCAGGCCGATGCGCATCGACAGGGCGACGATGCGGGCCTGCGCGCCGTCGTGCAGGTCCCGTTCGATGCGTCGGAGCTCGGCGCCGTGCGCCTCGACCGCACCAGCCCGGCTCTCCGTCAACTGAGCTACACGTTCAGCGAGTTCGGCCGAGTACGGGGCCGTCAGCAGGGACCGGGTCCAGCTCGCGGACAGCTCCGAGAGTACGGGGTGCCAGCGCAGGAGCAGGCCGAGGCGGACCGGCGGCGGTGTGCCGTACTCGTCGGCGCTCCGGCGGTCCAGCAGATGCGTGGCGCTCAGCACGATCCCGTCCACCAGCAGCCCCACCGGCCACAGCACCATCGCAAGGTAGCCGACGAGATTTCCGGCCAGCGCCTGGAACGGCAGCCACAGGGCCTCGCGCCGGACGAGGGGGTCGGTGAGCACATGCCTGACCCGCTCGGTGAGTTCCCCGCCGTCCAGCGGGAGGTACGGCGTGGGCCGGAAAGGGACACCGAGGTACGCCGCCGCCCTGCGCCGCTCGAACTCCGCGAACCGGTGCAGCGCCTTGGCCGCCTCGGGCAGCGCCGGCAGCCCGATGACGACGACCGCGAAAAGCAGCGCGGCCACCACCAGGAACGTGGCGAGGTACGCGAAGAGCGCGATCGGGATACCGATGAAGACGTAGCGCGAGGCGTGCCAGGAACGCCGGACGGCGACGGTCAGCGCGGCGGGGGCGGTGCTCATGCCGCACCACGTTACGGGGGCCGGTCCACAGCCGGAGTGGAGTGGTCACCCCGGGCGGTGGTGGTGCTGGCTGCACCCCTGGTCCGGGAGCGCGCACCCTCGCCCCGGCACGCCCTCACTCATAGCGTTTACGCAGGTCAGGAAGTACGGAAGAAGCGAGGGGACCACGGTGGGGACAACCACGGCAGTGCGCACGGCGGCGCTTGAGCTGGAGTCGGTGAGCCGGTGCCACGGGCGGCGCGGCAGCGGCCGGGAGGCGTACGCCCTCGATGCGGTGAGCTGCGTCGTCCCCGCGGGGAGCTTCACCGCGGTGGTCGGCCCTTCGGGGTCGGGCAAGAGCACGTTCCTCCAGTGCGCCGCCGGTCTGGACCGGCCGTCGTCGGGCACGGTACGGATCGCGGGGACCGATCTCGGCACGCTCTCCGAGGCCGCGCTGACCCGGCTGCGCCGGGACCGGATCGGCTTCGTCTTCCAGTCGCACGCGCTGAACCTGGTGGCGTCACTGAGCATCGTGGAGAACGTCGTGCTGCCCCTGGTCCTGGCCGGCGCCGATCCCGGGGACGAGCGGGTACTGGACCGCGGGCGGCGCCTGCTGGACCGGGTCGGACTGTCAGGACGTGGCGGCGGCGGACCGGCTTCCCTTTCGGGCGGTGAGCAGCAACGGGTGGCGGTGGCCAGGGCGTTGGTGACCGAACCCGAAGTGATCTTCGCGGACGAGCCGACGGCTTCCCTCGACCCGGAGTCGGCGGTGCTGGTGCTGGGCCTGCTGCGGGACGCGGTGCGGCTCGACGGCCGCACGGTCGTAATGGTCACCCATGACCCGGTGGCGGCGGGCTGGGCGGACACGGTCATGACGATGGACGGCGGCCGGCTGCGATGACGCTCACCGGATCAAGGAGAAAGCCGGTGAGCGCGACCGCGCGGGCCGGGAGCCGACGGGCCTCGGCGTTTCTGGCCCGCCGCTCGCTGACGTCCCACCGCCGTTCCTGGGCCGCGGTGTTCGCGGCGGTGGCGGCCTCGGCCGCGCTGCTCGGCGCCTTCGCCCTGGTGCTCGGCTCGCTGCTGCTCGCACGGCCGCCGGTGGACCGGTACGCCGGGGCCGACGCGGTGGTGGTGGCCGATCAGCGGGTCACGTACACGGCGAAGCCGTGGGGCAGCGAGCCCCGGACGGTCACCGCGTATCTGCCGGAGCGGGTACGGCTGGACCGTGCCGTGGTGGCACGGGTGGCGGCGGCGGACGGTGTGGCACGGGCCGTCGTGGACGACTCGGTTCCGGTGACGGTCGGCGACGGGGCACCGGCGGCCGGCCGCTCCTGGCCGTCCGCCGTGCTCACCGCGTACGAGCTGACGTCGGGACGCGCGCCGAGGTCCGCGTCCGAGGTGGTCGTGGACGAGGCGCTGGCGGACCCGGGCGGGCGCGTCACGCTGCAAGTGGGCAGCGCGGCCCGTCAGTACACCGTCAGCGGGATCGCCGCCACCGCCCACCGGGGCGGGGCTCCCGCCGTGTTCTTCACCGAGGAACGGCTCACCGGGCTGGCCGGGCATCCCGGCACGGTCGACGCGGTCGGTGTCGTGGCCGTGCGTGGTGTGTCCGCCGAAGCGCTGCGGACGTCGCTGGGCGCGGCCGTGGCGGGACACGACGGAGGTGAGCGCGGGCCGCGCGTACTGACGGGTGCGGGGCGCGGCGAGGCGGAGCAGGTCGACGCGCTCGGCGGGCGCGGCGATCTCTTGGGGATGCTGGCGTCGATCGCCGCGACGGTGGTCATGGTGGCGCTGCTGGTGATCGCGACCACCGTCTCCCAGGCGGTGCACCAGCGTTCCGGCGAGTCGGCGCTGCTGCGGGCGGTCGGGGCGACCCCCCGGCAGCTCAGGTCCGCCATCGGCCGTGAGGCGGGCCGGGTCGCGCTCGCCGCCGCGGTGCTCGGCGCGGCCGGGTCCGTGCCGCTCGGGCTGCTGATGCGGTCGCTGCTGACGACGGACCCGCTGCCGTTGCCCGTCCCGGTGTGGCTGCCGGTCGCGGCGGGGGCCTCGGGCGCGCTGCTGGTGGCCCTGGCAGCCCGGCCGGTGGCGTGGGCGGCGGCGCGCGGGGTGACCCGGATGCGGCCTGCGGCCGCCCTGAGTGCGGCGCGGGCGCCGGAGCCGGGCGAGCCGGGTCGGGTGCGCACGGGTGCCGGTGTGCTGCTGGCGGTCGCGGGGCTCGGCTCGGCCGGTACGGCGGCCGCCCAGAGCGGCCAGGCCGCGGCGCTCGCCGCCTCGGGTGCGGCGACGTCGCTGATCATCGCAGTGGCGCTCCTCGGTCCGTGGATCGCCCGGATCTCGATGCGGGTGCTCGGCGGACCGGCCCGGCGTGCGGGCGGGGTCTCCGGATTCCTGGCCGCCCGGTCGGCCGCCGCGCACCACCGCCGGCTGGGGGCCGCGCTCACCCCGGTCGTACTGGTCGTGGCGTTCGTGTGCGTACAGCTGACGGCCGGCACGACCCTGGAGCGGGCCGCCGGCCGGCAGGCGACGGACGCGCTGCGGGCGGACCTCGTGGTGACGGGCCCCTCGGCGGGCATCCCGGCGGGCGCCGCGGAGGCCGTGCGCGAGGCGCCGGGGGTGGCCGCCGCGACGGGTCTGCTGCGGTCGGCCGTCGTCCTGGCCCACCGCGAGGCCGGCGATCCGGCTCTGGACCGCTTCCCGGTGCTGGGCGTCACGGCGGCCCAGCTGCCGGGCACGCTCGACGCCCGGATCACGGCGGGCGACCCGGCCGCTCTCAGGGGCCGGGGCACGGTCGCCGTCGGCAAGGACCGGGCCGATGATCTGGGCGTCGGGATCGGGGACAGGGTGGAACTGCGCCTGGGGGACGGGGCGCGGGTACGGCTCAAGGTGGTGGCGCTCTACGAACGGTCCCTGGGTCTCGGTGAGTTCATGCTGCCCCGCGAGGCGCTGGCCGCTCATGTGTCGGCTCCACGCGATCAGCGCATCCTGGTGCGCTCGGCGGACGGGAACGGGGACGGGGACGGGGACGCGGCTTCGGCCGTACGGCGTGCGCTGGCACCGTACAAGGGGCTGACTGTCCGTCCGGCGACTGCGGACGACGTGCGGATCAGCCCGTCGTCCTCGGACCGGGACGATGCCCTGATCGTCATCGGGGTGGGCGTGATCGGCGGATTCGCGCTTCTCGCCGTCGTCAGCACACTGGCCCTGGTCTCGGTCGGCCGCCGCCCGGAGTTCCGCCTGCTGCGGCTGGTCGGCACGGGGCGCGGGCAGCTGCTGCGGATGCGGGTGCTGGAGACGGGTCTGGTGACGGTGGCCGGTCTGGGCATCGGAACGCTGGTCGCGGCGATCCCGCTGGTGGCGTTCGCGCTCCCGGCTACGGGCGGTCTGCCGTACCTGCCGCCGGCGCAGTACGGGGCGCTGGCACTGGCCGTGGCGGTGACCGCGGCCGTGGGCACGCTGTTCCCGGGGACGCGGGGCGGCGGGCGGGGCTCCGGGGCGGGCTGACGCCCGGGGTGCGCGGCACCGGAGGGCGGGCGCGGCTTCCGGGCCTTCCCGGCCAGGCGGCGGGCGCGGCACCGCCCCTCGGCCCGGGCCCGCGGCGCCGGAGGGCGGGCGCGGATACTTCCCGGGCTGACGCCCCCGCCGGTTCCGGAAACCGGGGCGGGTACCGGGCCTCAGCCCGCCCGGAGGACGTCGTCGCCCGCCCGGAGGACGTCGTCGCCCGTCCCGAGGACGTCGTCGCCCGCCGCCCCCGCCAGTGCCTCCAGCACCGGGGCGATCAGCGGATGCGCCTCCGCGCCCCGGCGTACGGCCGCGAAGACCCGGCGGGTGGGCGCGCTGCCGTGTACCTGCCGGACCACCACACCGGTCAGCGCCATCCCGCGCAGCGCGGATCTCGGCACGAGCGCCACCCCCGCTCCCGCGCCCGCGAGCGCGACCACCGCGTGGAAGTCGTCCGAGGAGTGTTCGAGGTTCGGCGCGAAGCCGGCGTACTCGCAGGCCAGGACGACCACGTCGTGGCAGGGGTTGCCCGGGTAGGGCCCGATCCACGCGTCCTTCGCCAGATCGGCGACGGCCACCTGCTCCTGGCCGGCCAGCCGGTGTCCCACCGGGAGCACCGCGTCGAACGGCTCCGAGTACAGGGCCACCCGGGTCAGCCGCCGGTCGTCCTCCCCCGGTGCGCCCCGGTACTCGACCGCGACGGCCACATCGACCTGCCGGTCGAGGACCATGGGGACGCTCGCGTCGCCCTCGGCATCCTGGACGCGGACCTTGATGCCGGGTGCGGTGAGGTTGAGCGCGGCGATGGCGGGGGCGAGGACCAGGCCGATGCCGGTGGCGAAGGCTGCGACCGTGACCGTACCGGCTTCGCCGGAACCGTACGCGGCGAGCTCGGCCTCGGCCCGTTCCAGCTGGGCCAGCACGGCGTTGGTGTGGGTCAGCAGGATGTCGCCCGCCGGGGTGAGCCGGGCGCCCCGGGCGCCGCGCTCGACCAGCCGGTGGCCGGTCTCCTGCTCCAGCGCGGCAAGCTGCTGGGAGACGGCGGAGGGGGTCAGGTAGAGCGCGGCGGCCGCGGCGGTCACCGTGCGGTGGTCCGCCACCGCCCGCAGGATGCGCAGCCGTCGTGCATCGATCATGTGACCTATTGTCCCAGGTCGCGGGGGCGTCCGGGACGCCCCCGCGGCCTGACGGACCTACTCCCCCAGCGCTGCCCGTGCGTCGACGAAGGCGTCCACGGCACGGTTCACGTCCGCCGTGGAGTGCGCGGCGGAGAGCTGGACGCGGATCCGGGCCGCGCCCTGCGGGACGACCGGGTACGAGAACCCGATCACGTACACACCGCGCTCCAGGAGCAGTTCCGCCATCCTGCCTGCCTTCGCCGCGTCCCCGATCATGACGGGGGCGATGGCGTGGTCGCCGGGCAGGACGTCGAAGCCTTCCTCGGTCATCCGGGTGCGGAAGAGCGCGGTGTTGGCGTTGAGCTGCTCGCGCAGGTCTCCGGCGGACTCCAGGAGGTCGATGACCTTCAGGGAGGCCGCCGCGATGACCGGGGCGAGCGAATTGGAGAAGAGGTACGGGCGCGAGCGCTGGCGCAGCAGGGCGACGATCTCGGCGCGGGCCGCCACGTAACCGCCGGAGGCGCCGCCGAGCGCCTTGCCGAGCGTGCCGGTGATGATGTCGACGCGGTCCATCACGTCGTGCAGCTCGGGCGTGCCCCGGCCGCCGGGGCCGACGAAGCCGACGGCGTGCGAGTCGTCGACCATGACCATGGCGTCGTGGCGCTCGGCGAGGTCGCAGATCTCGCGCAGCGGTGCGACGTAGCCGTCCATGGAGAAGACGCCGTCGGTGACGATCAGGCGGCGCCGGGCCCCGGACGCCTCCTTGAGCTGCTTCTCCAGGTCGGCCATGTCGCGGTTGGCGTAGCGGAAGCGCTTGGCCTTGCACAGACGGATGCCGTCGATGATCGAGGCGTGGTTGAGGGCGTCGGAGATGACCGCGTCCTCCGGGCCGAGGACCGTCTCGAAGACTCCGCCGTTGGCGTCGAAGCAGGAGGAGTAGAGGATCGTGTCCTCCTGGCCGAGGAAGGAGGAGAGCCGCTGCTCCAGCTCCTTGTGGACCTCCTGGGTGCCGCAGATGAAGCGGACGGACGCCATGCCGTAGCCCCAGCGGTCCAGCGCCTCGTGCGCGGCGGAGATCACGTCGGGGTGGTCGGCCAGGCCCAGGTAGTTGTTGGCGCAGAAGTTCAGCACCTCACCGGGACGGCCACCGGCGGTGACGGCCACGGTCGCCGACTGCGGGGTGCCGATGACGCGCTCGGGCTTGTGCAGCCCGGCGGCCTCGATCTCTTCGAGGGTGGTGCGCATGTCGTCGCGTACGGAGTCGAACATGAAAGGTGTCTCCTGGTGTGTACGGGCCGGGACGAGGTCGGTACGTGGTCGGTACGAGGTCGGTCAGACGGTCCAGTCAAGGATGACCTTGCCGCCGCGTCCGCTCGCCGCGTCGTCGAAGGCCGCCTCGAAGTCGCGGTAGCCGTACCGGCCGGTGATCACGGGGGCGAGGTCGAGGCCGCCCTCCAGCAGGACGGACATGGCGTACCAGGTCTCGTACATCTCCCGGCCGTAGATGCCCTTGATCGTGATCATGGAGGTGACGATCCGGGACCAGTCGACGGAGAACTCCTCGGACGGCAGTCCGAGCATCGCGATTCGGCCGCCGTGCGTCATGTTCGCGATCATGTCGCGCATCGCCTCGGGGCGTCCGGACATCTCCAGGCCGATGTCGAAGCCCTCGCGCAGGCCGAGCTCGCGCTGACCGTCGGCGATGCCGTGCTCGCCGACGTTGAGGGCGAGGCTGACGCCGACCTTGCGGGCGAGCTCCAGGCGGGCCTCGCTGACGTCGGTGATCATGACCTTGCGGGCACCGGCGTGCTGGGCGACGGCGGCGGCCATGATGCCGATCGGGCCCGCTCCGGTGATCAGGACGTCCTCGCCGACCAGCGGGAACGAAAGCGCGGTGTGCACGGCATTGCCGAACGGGTCGAAGATCGCGGCGATGTCCAGGTCGACGGGGACCCGGTGCACCCACACGTTGGACGCGGGCAGCGCGACGTACTCGGCGAAGGCCCCGTCGCGTCCGACGCCGAGTCCCAGCGTGGAGCGGCAGAGGTGACGGCGGCCGGCCAGACAGTTGCGGCACTTGCCGCACACCAGGTGGCCCTCGCCGCTGACCAGGTCACCGACGGCGATGTCGACGACGTCGGAGCCGATCGCGGCGACCTCGCCGACGAACTCGTGGCCGAGGACCAGCGGGGTCCTGATCGACTGCTGGGCCCAGCCGTCGTAGTTGCGGATGTGGAGATCGGTGCCGCAGATGCCGGTACGGAGCACCTTGATCAGCACGTCCGAGGGACCGGTCTCCGGCTCGGGCACGTCCATCAGCCAGAGTCCCGGCTCGGCCTTCTGCTTCACGAGTGCCTTCACGGCTGCGGCTCCCTGTGCCTGGTGCGGCGTTGAGGTCCCCGGGCCGGGGGCATGCCGGAGGAAGCCTGCGGCCCGGGGAAGTATGAGAGGGACTGCGTGGCAGCGCGTTCGGCCTGCTGCCGCGCACCATCCTCCGCCGTCACGGAGAAATCTGCCGCACCCCGCGCCCCAGGTCCATCGAGGATTTCTTAAGCGCGCCCGCAGCTTGGCTTCACACCGTGCCGTACGGGCGCGGCTGGGCCTCCCCCGTTCGGCGGCGGCCCTGCGAGGGCCCGGCCGCCGCCCGTTACCCTGACCGGATGACCCAGCACCCCGCGGCGGACGAGCGGAGGCCCGCCAACCGGGGACCGAAGGCCGCCGCCGGCAACCGGGCAGCCCTGATATCCGCCGCCCGGGAGATCTACGCGGCGCACGGCCTGGACACCCCCCTGTCCGGGATCGCGCGCAGGGCCGGGGTCGGACAGGCCGTGCTGTACCGGCACTTCCCCGACCGGGACGCCATCGCGGCCGCGGTTCTGGAGGAGAACGTGGGCGAGATCGAGCAGGCGGCCGGCGAGGAGGCGACCCTCGCCGGGGTCCTGGGCGTCCTGACCTGGCACCTGACACAGTCGGCGGCTTTCATCAGCCTCCTGCACGCCGACGAGGCAAGCGGGCAGCCGCGCACCCGCACGTTCGCCCAGGACCTGCACGACCGGGTCGAACGTGCCCTGCTCGGGTGCCTGCCGAAGGGCCACCGGCTGGGTGCGCCGGGCAGCCTGATGCTCGCCGTCTCGATGGTCTCCGGAGCCGTCACGGGTGCGACCCGCGCAAGGCGTGAGGACCGGGCGCTGGCGGCCTGGCAACTGCTCGGCGTCACGGTGGGCCCGGTGCGGCCCTTCGAAGGTCACGGCCTCCACTGAGGGATGTGCGGTCAGCCGCCGTTGGACTGCCGGATGCCCCTGGCGAGCGCTTCGAAGGTGTACAGGTAGCCGCCGGCCGGTCCGCTGACGGTCATGTACGCCTTGGTCCCGCCGGGTGTGATCGCCACATTGGTCGCCGACGACAGCCCTTCGGTGCGGGCCGGGACCTCCACGGTCGCAAGGCGTTCGCCGTACTTGCTGTACACGGCCATCGCGGCCCGGCCGTGCAGCGCCTGGTACAGGTTGCCGTCCGCGTCCACGGCGATCGAGTCGGTCTGCGCGACCCCGGCGTCGACGCGGACGGCCGTGTGCCGGCCCGCCATGCCGGGTCGCTGCTCGACGGGGAGATAGGAGATCCGGTTCTCCATCAGCTCGCTGATCCACAGGCCCCGGTAGTCCACGTCGAAGGAGATGCCGTTCGTCGCGGCGAGCCCGTCGGCCAGAACAGCGGTCTCGCCGCCGTCCCGGCCGATGCGCACCACGCGTCCGCGCGCCTCGCCCTCGGACATGCCGAGGGCGTCGCTGACGTACAGATCGCCGTCCGGGCCGAAGGCGATGTCGTCGGGCTGCATCCGCGCGCCGTCGACCTCGCCGGTGAAGAAGGTGCGGCGGTCACCGCCGTCCGGGGCCAGCGAGACGATCTCTCCGTGTGAGATGTCGGACAGGTAGAGCCGTCCGTCGTACGGGCTGATCTGGGCGGAGGTGTAGGCACCCCGGCTGTCGGTGAAGAGCTTGCGCACCGTCTTGTTCCGGACATCGACGCGCAGCACCTTCGGCTTCCCGGCGGGCGCGGTGACATCGACGACGTTCAGCTTGCCGTCCGCGCCGAAGACCGGGCCCTCCAGCAGAGTCATCCCGGTCTCCTCGTGCGCCGTGGTCAACCGCATGAACGCACGCGCGGTGACAGTCCGGCCCGAACCGGCGGGGTCCGCCGTCTCACCCGGGGTGTACCTCTCGGTGCCGCACCCCGCCAGGGCCAGCGCGCCGAGCGTGGCGAGCAGGGCCAGCGGGCGGTTCCGGAGTCGTCGCATGGGGGTTCCTCTTCCTGTCCGAAGATCGACGTGCCTCGGCACTCCAACCGGACAAGTCTGTCCGGTTGTTGCTACGGTGCACAAGGCCGCCCTGTTCCAAGGCAGTTACGCCGAAGAGCGGAAGGCCCTGCCCCAACGGAAAGCTGTACGACCGACGATGAGGATCGAGGCCCCCCACATGACACCGCCTCAGACACCGAGCCCCGGCGAACTCTCCGCGTTGCGCCGGCGGTACCACCGCGAGCGTGAACGGCGCGTGCGGCCGGACGGCCCCGGCCAGTACCGGGGTACCGAAGCCGAGTTCGGCTACTACGCCGCCGACCCGTACGCGGAGGTGCGGGCCGAACGCGAGCCGCTGCGCGACACCGTCGATGTCGCCGTCGTCGGGGGCGGGTTCGGCGGCATCCTCGCCGGGGCACGGCTGCGGCAGCGCGGCGTGGAGCACGTCCGTGTCATCGACACGGGCAGTGACTTCGGCGGCACCTGGTACTGGAACAGATACCCCGGCGTCCACTGCGACATCGAGTCCCACGTCTACCTGCCGATGCTCGACGAGACCGGGTACGTACCGCAGTGGAAGTACTCCCCGGGAGAGGAGATCCGGCGTCACGCGGTACGGATCGCGCAGAAGTACGACCTCTACGCGGACGCCCTGTTCTCGACCACCGTCACGGCGCTCGGCTGGGAGGAGAGTTCCCGCACCTGGGTGGTGACGACCGACCGCGGCGACGCGTTCCGGGCGACGTACGTCGTCACCGCCACCGGCACCCTGTCCGATCCGAAGCTGCCGGGGATACCCGGCATCGAGGACTTCACGGGGCACACCTTCCACACCTCCCGGTGGGACTACTCCTACACCGGCGGGTCCCCGGAAGGCGGCCTGACCGGGCTCGCCGGCAAGCGCGTGGGGATCGTCGGCACCGGCGCCACCGGCGTACAGGTCATTCCGATGCTGGCCGAGGACGCCGGGCACGTCTATGTCTTCCAGCGCACCCCCTCCACGGTCGACGTGCGCGCCAACCGCCGTACCACGGCCGCCGATGTCGGCGCGGACCGCGAGGGGTGGGCGGACGCCCGGCGCGAGAACTTCCTGCGCATCGTCTCGGGCGAGGCGTGCGGCGAGGACCTTGTGGCGGACGGCTGGACCTCATCGGCGGGCCTGCTGGAGAAGCTGCTGCCGAGTTTCCACCGCCCGGGCGACCGGGAGGCGTTCGAAGCCGCGTACGAGGCCGCCGACGCCGCCAAGATGAACGAGGTACGGAACCGCGTCGAGCGGACGGTCACGGACCCGGCGACGGCCGACGCGCTCAAGCCCTGGTACCGGTACGCCTGCAAGCGGCCCACCTTCTCCGACCTGTACTACCCGGCGTTCAACCGGGACAACGTCACCCTGGTCGACACCGCGGACACCCACGGCATCGAGCGCGTCACCGAGGACGGCGTCGTGGTGGGCGGCACGGCGTACGCACTCGACTGCCTGATCTTCGCCACCGGGTTCTCCGTCGGAACCTCCGGTGTCATGTCGGGCAAGCTCCCCGTGCACGGCAGGGGAGGCACCCAGCTGCTGCACGCCTGGGCGCGGCACGGCGTCCGCTCACTCCACGGCTTCACCTGCAACGGCTTCCCGAACCTGATCCAGATGGGTTCGCTACAGAACGCGAGCAGCGTCAACTACACGCACATCCTCGACGAGCAGGCCGTGCACGCCGCCGCTCTGGTCGCGGCGGCCGAGGCCGGGGGCGCACTCGTCGAACCCTCACGGGAGGCCGAGGACGCCTGGCTCGCCACCATGGCGCAGGGTGCACCGGATCACGAGTGGTTCCACGCCGAGTGCACTCCCGGCTACTACAACCGCGAGGGCCGTGGCCGCCCCAATGGCCCGAACGCCTTTCCGCACGGCGCCACCGCCTTCCATGAACTGCTGCGCCGCTGGCGGGAGGAGTCCCTGGACGAGGTACTCACCCAGTAGGGCGTTGCCTCACCCGTTCCGGAGGAACTCCCTCACATGCCGGGCCAGTTCCTCCGGCCGGTCCTCCGGGATCAGGGTGTAGCTGTCGGCGATCCCCACCAGCTCGCCCCGGGGCAGCATGCCGGCCAGCCGGTGCCCGTGCTCGGGCGGCATCACCCGGTCCTCCGGGGCCCAGACGACGAGCGCGGGCCGGTCGAAGGCGCGCAGGGCCTCCGCCCAGCGCAGGAGCTCGGCCTTCGGCGGTACGCCCAGCACATACTTCCGCAGGTCACGGCGGATCTCGGCCGAGGTCCACAGCGGCCGGAACCAGGCGTCCATCACCGCATCCGGCACCGGCCGCTTGCTCATCCGTCCCCAGGTCATCGGCAGCCGCCGCATCGGCTTGAACTTCAGTAGCGCGAAAGCCGCGTTCAGGCCGCCGGGCATCCTGGCGGAGGCGTACAGGTTCTTGCCGGGCAGGCCGGGCGGAAAGTTGTCGAAGGCCTCGCAGGAAGTGATGACCAGCCTGCCGATCCGCTGGTCCCGGCCGTCCGCGACCAGGGCCAGGGCGCCGCCCCAGTCGTTCATGACCAGAGTGACGTCGGTGAGGCCGAGCGCTTCGATGAATTCCGCGACCAGCCGGGCGACGCCGAGGACCGACAGGTCGGCGTCGCGCCGCATGGGCCGCCGGTGGCCGCCGAGCGGAAGCGTCGGCACGATGCACCGGTGCCCCTCCCGCAGGTCCGCGACGACGTTCCGCCACAGCGAGCCGTCCATCGCCACACCGTGGAGCAGCACCACGACAGGACCTTTCCCGCCGGTGTCCTCGTACTCCACGACTCCTGCGGAGAGCTCCAACTCGGCCATGAGGTCCCCCTGTCAGGCATCAGTCACATGCTCGCCCCTCACCGTACCCAGCGGCGGGCGGGAAGCCGCGGCCGGCGCCGACGGGCACGGACAGGGGGAAGCGGGCCCGCCTCCCCCCTGTCCGTGCCCGTCGTGCTGGTGGCGTCAGCGGCGGGCACACCTGCCGTCGTGCCGGTCAGGTGTCCGACCTGGTGGGCGATCTGCCGGCCGGACCGTTCGAGCCGTGCGGGAGCGGTCCCGGTGCGGACCTCGGGGTGTCGGCCACGGTCGGTTCGATGTCGGGCAGATCGAGCATGGCGGCGGAGCGGTCGGCGGTCAGCGCCGCCACATCGGCGGGCAGCCAGCCGGTGGATCCGTTCGGCGCGTCCTCGGCGAACCGGGCGTCGAGATCGGCCGCGGCCGGGCGCGCCCCGGGCTCCTTCGCGAGCAAGTCGTCCAGCAGAAAACGGAGTTCGAGATCCTCCACATCGTCCAGGTCGGGTGCGTCATGGACGGTCCGGTGGAGCAGCGCGTCGACGGCCCCGCGGCCGAACGGCGGGCGCCCGGTGGCGGCGTACGCCAGGAGGCAGCCGAGGGAGAAGACGTCGCTCGCCGGACCGGCCGCACAGCTTCCCCCGGTGGCCTGCTCCGGCGAGAGGAAGCCGGGGGTGCCGACCACGAGGTCGGTAGCGGCGAGCGCCGCGGCCCCGGCGGTCCGCGCGACGCCGAAGTCGATCAGGCGTGGCCCGTCGGCCGTGAGCAGGACGTTGCCCGGTTTGACATCGCGGTGCACAAGTCCGGCCGCGTGTACGGCGGTCAGGGCGCGGGAGAGCAGCCGGCCGAGCACCCGGACGCTGTGCACGGGCAGCGGTCCGCACCGGGCGACAGCCTCGGACAGTGCGGGCCCGGGCACGAACGCGGTGGCCAGCCAGGGATGTTCGCCTTCCGTGTCCGCGTCGGTGACCGGCACGACCCAGGGACTGTCCACCCGCCGGGCGGCTTCGGCCTCGCGCCGGAAGCGGGAGCGGAAACTGTCGTCGGTGGCGTACTCGGGCAGGATCACCTTGATCGCGGCAAGGGCCCCTGCGTCCGTACGGCCGAGGTAGACGATCCCCATGCCGCCCGTGCCGAGCCGCCCGAGCAGCCGGTGCCCGCCGATCCGGGCGGGGTCGGAGGGGCGCAGCACTTCCATCACGCTCTCCGCCCATCCGGACGGCGGCGGTCCGGCACTCTCCCCCGCCTCGCCCCTCCCGGACTTCCGCCATCGGCGGGGGCCGGCGGCACCAGCGGGGCGCGCACCGGAATTTCGCATCCGCATACCGCTCGTGGGCACGTCATGCCCGGTCACCTCGCCTCCCTGAAGACCGCCCCGATCCTATGATCACGACCGTCCTGGGACAAATGACCGCAGAACTGTTGCACCATCAATGCGCCCCAACTGTCCGCCACTTGCCCCTTCGTTTGACATGAACAGGTCTTGACCACTGGTGGCGCACCTCTCTAATGTGGGCGGGCATCAGACGTCTGCTGTCCGTTTTCAGAAAATGGAGTCGTTCCATGCCCGGAAGACGAACCCTGCTCCTCGCGGCGCTGTCGCTGCCGCTGGCATCTCTCCTGACGGCGGCCCCCACCACGGCGGTTCAGGCCGTCACGCCGGCCTCGCAGTCCTTCTACGTCGACTGCGGCGCCACCGCCGCGGGCGACGGAACCCAGGCCACCCCCTGGAACTCACTGACTCCGGTGAACGCCCACACGTTCCGGGCGGGCGACTCGATCCTTCTCAGGCGCGGCTCCACGTGCACCGGCCAGACACTGTTCCCCAAGGGGTCGGGGGCGTCCGGAGCGCCGGTCGCCGTCGACACGTACGGCACCGGCGCCAAGCCGGTACTGGCCGGCGCCGGACAGGTCACCGACGTGGTCCGGCTCGCGGACCAGCAGTACTGGGAGATCCGCAACCTGGACATCTCCAACACGGGGGCGGCCTCGGCGACCCGGCGCGGCGTCCACATCACCAGGACCGACTCGGGCACCGGCACCTACTACCGGCTCACCGGTCTCGACGTCCACGACGTCAACGGGAACCAGACCAAGAAGGACGACGACGCCAGCGCCGGGATCTTCTTCGAGGTGCTGGGGAACACCACACCCACGAAGTTCGACGACGTCGTCATCGCGGACAACACGGTGCGGACCGTGGACCGTTACGGCATCCACTTCTGGACCCGGTGGATGCGGCGCCCCGAGCTCAACAACGCCAACTGCGGTGCGACCTGCGGGGCATGGACGCCCCAGACGCGTGTCGTCATTCGCGGGAACACGGTCACCGACATCGGCGGGGACGCGATCGTCCCTCATCACACCGAGGGCGCGCTCGTCGAGTACAACAAGGTGGACGGCTTCCGTGAGCGCGAGCCCGCGCACTGCGCGGCCGGTCTCTGGGGGTGGAACACCCAGGACGCGCTGTACCAGTTCAACGAGGTGAGCGGCGGCAGGAGCACCTGCGACGGACAGGGGCTGGACCTCGACGAGGCCAATATCCGCACCGTCTACCAGTACAACTACAGCCACGACAACGAGGGTGGCTTCATCCTCCTGTGCAACGGCTCCGGGTCGACGACCGCCGACAACATCGTCCGGTACAACATCAGCCAGAACGACGGCGGCCAGCTCTTCGACATGGTCTGCGCCAGGACGACCAACACGCAGATCTACAACAACACCTTCTACCTGGCCGAGCCGGTCGAGATCATCAGCAACTCGAACGGTTCGACAGCGGCGAACGCCACGTTCACCAACAACGTCTTCCACGTGGCCACGGCCGAGGCGAGCTACGTGAACGCCGCGGGGCTCGGTTACGACGCGAACGTCTTCTACGGGACCCACCCGGCCGGCGAACCGGCCGATGCCCACAAGGTGACGGCCGACCCGAAGCTGACGGCCCCCGGCACGGCCACCTCACGCACGGACGCGGGCGGCTACCGGCTGCGGGCGGGCTCCTCCGCCCTCGCCAATGGCGCGGTCGTGGGGAACGCGGGCGTACGTGACTACTTCGGCGGCCCGGTCGCGGCGGGCTGCGTACCCGACCGAGGCGCCCACCAGTCGTCCACCACCTGCACCGTGCCGACGGGGCCGTCGGCCGGAATCAACCGGATCTCCGCCGGAGCCCAGGCGATCGACGTACCGGCACACTCCACGGCCCAGGGCACGCAGCTGGTCGGCTGGCTCTGGAACGGCGGCGACAACCAGAAGTGGGATGTGACGTCCAACACCGACGGGACGTACACCCTGAAGAACGTGGAGAGCGGCCTGTGCGCCGAGGTCTACAAGAACGCGAAGACGGCAGGGGCGGCTATCGACCAGTGGGCGTGCAGCGGTGACGCGAACCAGCGCTGGACCGCCACTCCCACCACCGGCGGCTACACCCTGACGAGCAGGTCCAGCGGGCTGCTGCTCACCGCAGGCGGCACCGCCGACGGAGCGCCGCTCACCCAGCAGGCGGCCTCCCCCACCGCGGTCCAGACCTGGACCTTCACCAAGCTGTCCTGATCCGACGACGGCGGACGTGGCAGGGCCGGGCGCCAAAGGCGGCACCGGGCCCTGTTCGCGCGGCTGTCACCGCGCCCCGTCCCGCGGCCAGGGCCGCCCGTCGAGGCGTTCGATGTCGCGGTTGAGGCGGGCCAGGCAGTCCGCGAGCTGCGCGGCCTCCTCGGGGGTCCACTCGGCCAGTACACGCTGCAGGCCGTCCCGGTTCTCGGCCCGGTCCTTGTCGAGCCGGTGCTCGCCCTCGGCCGTGATCGCGAACTTCCGGGCGATGCCGCCGTCGGGGTCGGCGATACGCTCGACGACGCCGACCCGGAGCATCGCGGCGGTCTGCCGGTTCAGTGTGGAGGTGTCCAGCCCGAAGGCGTCCCGGAGCTGGCCGATGGACATCGGGCCCTCGGCCCGGATGCGACTGAGAAGGATGTAGGCGCTCCGGTCCAGCCGCCCGCCACCTCGCGAGGTCAGCAGGCTCATGTGCCGACCAAGCAGCATCGTCTCGAACTCGATCCGGTCCACAGGCATGTCCACGCGAGGCTTCCTTCGACTGCCGGGCTCGCCTCCCCGCAGGGCCGGCGACCTCTTTTGTACATATATACCACAGCTGTGCATGATGCACGTGATATGCATTTGGCACTCCACATGCATCATGCACACTACGTCTGCGGCCCTCGGCAAGACTTCCGGAACGTCTGCGAACCGGGCCGGGCCGGCAGCTCGCGCCCGGTGACGCCCGGGTCCGAGATGGCCGAAAAGGTTTGAGCGGCGCCTCACCACCCGAAAAGGTTGTCCTGTCCCACCCGGAGGCAGGACAACCCGCTTCGCTTCGTACCGCTTGCCGCTCCGGCCGTAGACTCGCCGGATGGCGAAGTATTTCGACGTACATCCCGAAAATCCCCAGCGACGCACCATCACCGGCGTGGCCGAAAGTATCCGCTCCGGGTCACTCGTCGCCTATCCGACGGACTCCTGTTACGCACTCGGGTGCCAGCTCGGCAGCCGTGAGGGCATTTCCCGCATCCGTGCGATCCGCAACCTCGACGACCGCCATCACTTCACGCTCATGTGCCAGAACTTCGCCCAGCTCGGGCAGTTCGTGCAGATCGACAACGACGTGTTCCGCGCCATCAAGGCCGCGACCCCCGGTCAGTACACCTTCATCCTTCCGGCGACGAAGGAGGTGCCGCGTCAGCTGCTGCACCCGAAGAAGAAGACCGTCGGCGTCCGCATCCCCGACCACGCCGTCGTCCAGGCCCTGCTTGCCGAACTCGGCGAACCGCTGCTCTCCAGCACTCTGCTCCTGCCCGACGAGGAGGAGCCGATGACCCAGGGCTGGGAGATCAAGGAACGTCTCGACCACGAGGTGGACATCGTCGTCGACTCCGGCGACTGCGGCACGGAGCCCACCACCGTCATCGACTTCTCCGACGGTGAGCCGGAGATCGTACGACGCGGAGCCGGCGACCCCTCCCGCTTCGAGTAGGCCGCGCACGCGGGCCGGGTCCGGTCCCGGCTCTCCGGTCCGGCCGCCCCGGAATGACCGCACCGCGTACGGAGTGAGCCGGACGGCCTGACGCGCTCCTCGGTCCGTTGCCGTGACCGAAGGCGACGCGGGAGCCGGGTGCCGTGACCGAAGGCGACGCGGGAGCCGGGTGCCGTGACCGAAGGCGACGCGGGAGCCGGGTGGGCGCCTTCGGGGAGAAGACCGCCCCCAGGCGCAGTCCCGCACTTCCCGGCGGACAGCCCCCAGGAGCCGCGAAATGGCCCGGCCGACAGGACGGCCGAGCCATTCGCCGGTGTCCCACCCCGCAGAACCTGCCGGGTGGGACACCGAATTCCGCAGATCCGGCGAGGACTTGCCCCACCCGGCGCGGTGCGGTCAGTCGGTGGCGGCCGCGACTGAGGTTCATCGGATTCACGCCGGTCACGGTGGCTCCTCACAGAGGCCGGACCGAGACCTCTCCGGTCACCGACGGAGTTCCCGCGCGCGAGGGGAAGCTCATCTGTCTGCCGGCCAAGGTCTGGCACCCGGTCGCACGCGTTGACCCGCGTCTCCTCCGCGGCGAAGGCCCTCGCCCACCCGGCTCAGCCCGGAGGGGCCAACTGGGCGACAAGATCGCGGAGTTCCCTCATCAGGGACGACGCCTCCGCGCGGTCGCGGGCGATGCACAGGGCGCCGAACTTCCCGTACTCGGTGACCGCGCTCATCATGTGCAGCACCACACCGGTTCTACGGACGGGGTCGTAGCCGATCGGTGAACCGGTCACCGCCGCAACGAGCTGGGACGGCCGCAGCCCCTTGTAGCGGTGGTCCATGAGCACGTCCGATGCCTCGTAGACGTACTCCGTACCGTCCACCACGAAGCGTCCGTCCTCCGTCGGTCCGGTGCCGAGCAGGCCCTCCGCCATGGTGAAGGGGTGCTTGGTGGCGGTCTCCCGGAGGTTGATTTCGCACCCCAGCAGGTGCCAGCCGGCCCCGGCCCGGGTGGCCAGGAAGTCGACTCCGAAGCTCCCCTTTCCCACACCGCGTTCGCGCAGCACCTCGCCCACGCGCAGCCCGTAGGAAACGAGTTGGCTCCGGTACTCGGTGTCGGCGGGGAAGGCGCATCCTTGGTAGCTCTGGGCGTTCCCGGCGAGTACCTGGTCGTGGGTGGAGACCGCCTGGACCGTGCCACGTTCGGTGAGGCGCCCCTGGAAGCTCGGGCTGAGCAAAGGCCGCCCGGCGATCATCTCCTCCGCGATCACCCCGCTCTCTTTCATCAAGGTCACGTACTCGTGCCAGGTGAGCTTGGGGTCCATGAGCGCCGCCCCCGGCAACGCCCGCACGACGCGCTCCGCGATGCCCTCGCCGCCCGGTGCGGCGATGTGCGGATCCAGCGTGAGCCGGGCGTTGCCGAGCCCGCCGCCGAACGCCGAGGAGTCGAGCTTGAGCACCAGCTCCCGCACCCCGTCCGCGGCGAGCCCGGCGATCGCCTCGGCGAACGCGTGGAGGTCGTAGCAGACCCCGGTGCCCCTCGGCACCGGGACACCTGCGGCGGCGAAGATCTCCCGGCTGGAGTGCTTGGTGCCCAGGGGGATGTGGGCGGCCGAGGGCTGGTTGCCGGGAATCCCCAGATCGCGTGCCAGGTTCTCCAGCGGCTCGGACGGTTCGAAGTAGCTGAGCCGCACATCGGCCCCGGCCCCCCGGTGCAGCTCAGTGAAGTCCCTCAGCTTGTCCCGTACTTCGGCGGCCCGGGGGTTCACGGGGTCGAGGACCTTGGTGCTGAGCCACCGGGTGGAGTCGTCGTCGATAGGCGTGATGGTGACGAGCCCGCGCATCCGCCGCATGCTCTCCGCACCGGTTGCCCGCACTCCGCCCCCCAGGAGTCCGAGGTAGTAGTCCACCTGTTCCGTCACGTCGATCATGCTCGGGGCAGTCACGTACAGCAGATGGCCTCCCGCGCGGCCGACCGTGCCGACGAGGGCGGGGCCCAGCAGCCGCTCGGGGAAGTACGTGGCGCCAGTGAGCCGCTCCAGCAGTTCGGGGGAGCATTCCCGGCTCTCGATGTGGATACGGGCCATGGGGCGGCGGTCTGGTTCGGTCACAGCGTCCTCGAGGTTTCGGGTGCCGGGATGGGATTACGTAAGGCAACAACATGGGTACCGGCATCAAGGTCACGGCCGCCCACGGTGGAGTGGACGCGGCGGTGCCCGACGGGCTCCAGCCCCTCGTCACGCGCCAGCGTGAGGAAGTTCTCCACCCAGGTCTTGCGCTCGACGTCGTAGTCCACCCCCGCCACGAGCGCCTCCAGCTCCAGGACGCAGAAGCGCACCCGCTGCCAGGGGCTGCCGTTCTCCGCTGTGGGGAACTCCCGGTCCCGGCGGGTCTCTTCCAGCAGGGCGGGAAGGAGCGCGGGCGTCCGGCGGCCCTCATCGAGCAGGGCCAGAAGCCGGCGCTGCTCCGCCGGGGGCAGATCCGCCACCGGCACGTGGGCGAGGGCTTCGTCGATGTAGGCAAAATGATGATCGATGACCGCTTGCACCCGATCGGCGTCCGAGGAGAAGGGAGCGATCATCTCGTCCGCCACGATGATGAGACCCCCGGGCGCGGTGTGGTCCTTCAGACCGCGCAGGAACATCCGCGTATCCATATGGTGGGATGCGCCCACGGAGACGGTCACCGGATAGTCGCATCGGCCACTGAAGTCGGTAATTCCGGTCCGGTGGGCGGTGACCGAATGGCCGGTCGTATTTCTCAGCAGATGGGGAAAGGCCGCCGGGCTCGGCTCCACCGCGTCGATGTGCGCGTCCGGAAACATTTCGGCGAGCATCACCGTCGGGAGTCCTGGTCCGCTGCCCACATCCAGCACCGCGTCCGGCAGGGAAGGGGCATGGGTGAGGATCATGTGTCCCAACTCCACCATCTGCACCGCATACCCCGGGTGGGTGGCTTCGAAGAGCGCGTACTCGTCGACGCTGATGCGCGCCTCCCATACCTCGGTGAACGTCCCGTTGCCGCCCGTGCTCCCGCTGCCCGGGACTGCGGGGCGCAGGCCGTGCGCGCGCACGAACTCCGGTACCCCGGGCACCCCGGCGCGGTTCAGCAGGTCGCAGGCGAGGGTCGCGATCAGCCAGCTCTCGTGTTCCAGGGCCGCCAGGAGGGTCTCCAGGGCGGGCCCCGGGACGGGCATGCCGGCCGTCATCAGACCGGTCAGGGCTGTCGCGGTCCGCCAGACCTCCGCGGCCTTCTCCGGCACCGGCAGCGGGAGCCCGAGGCTGGGCGGCAGCAACGCGGCCCGACGGCCCCTGACCGCGATGGACGACTCCCGCTTCTGGACCCGCAAGGAGACGCGGGGGACTCGCAGTTCCAGCCCCTCGTGCCAGGTGTCCACGATGGCGTCGGTCAGCTTGGCGTACATGTGCAGACTGTCCCGGAGAACAGGCCACGTGAGGCCGCTCGTCAAGTGGACTTCCCTTTCGGGTAAGCCGTTCTGGCACTCCTGCACAGTCTTTGCCACGACGGACACGAGGCGTGCTGGTGAATCGATGAACCATGCGGGGTGCGAGGAATCCACAACTGCCCTTCCACGGTGGCCCGGCTCCGAGCCGCAGCGGCCCGTGCCGGGGAAGCGAGATCGGAGTATCCGGCCATCGCCGTGTTCCGTCCCGAAATGCGACGCTCCAGCCTGAGCGAGTCGCCCGGTCGGAGCAAGACCGCGTTTCCCGGCCGCGCGCCCCGCGCCGCGGACCGCCCGCGGTTTCCTCTCCGGGATGTCGGGTGATGCGCCGACCCGACGTGCGGAAACGGGACCGACGACGGGCGCCGGCCCTGTCGGTTTTCCCCGGGAGCGGTTCCCCGCCCGGCCACGTAACGAGGGACGTCGTCGCGAGAATGGCCGGATGTTGCCAGGGATGGCGAGATCGATTTCCCCAAGGCCGCCCTACGAGCTCGCCACACGATCGTGGGGGGGCCGGCCCGGTCTACGTGCCACGGGCGGAATGCCGTCGATGAGGCCGAGCGTCCGGGTGATGTCGTTGACGTCGCCCGCGGTGGTGAGGACCTTGAGCGGGGTGCCGTGTCCGTCGCGGACCAGATCGTGTTCGGACGGAGATCCTGTGATGAGCTCGTGAGCGCATAGGAATTCCCTATGGCGTCTGCTGTGATTTCGTCTTTGCCTCGGATTCTCTCCCGGTCGTACCGTCAAAACCACGCGGAGACGCGTACGACATCATCGAGAGGACCAGCGGCAAATGAGCACGACGGAATTCGGATCCGCAACACGCGAGCTCATCGGAAGGCGGGCCCTGGTCACAGGCGGCTCGCGTGGAATCGGAGCGGCCATCGTGCGCCAACTCCGCGACGCGGGAGCCGAGGTGCTCACCACCGCGCGGTCGGCGACGGGCACGCTGCCGGACGGCGTCGCCTTCGTCGGAGCCGACGTGCGGACACGGGCCGGGGCCGAGACCATCGCCGCAGCCGCGCGGAAGATGCTCGGCGGAGTGGACATCCTGGTCAACAACGCGGGTGGAGCGGGGCCGTTCCCACAGACCGCGGACATCCCGGACGAGGAATGGCAGAACCAGCTGGACCTGAACTACCTGGCCTCCGTACGGCTGGACGCCCTGCTGGCACCGGGGATGCGGGAACAGGGTTCGGGAGCGATCGTGCACGTGTCGTCGGCCGCGACCCCGTTCACGCCCCCGCCGTTCCTGCACTACACGGCGGCGAAGGCCGCGCTGGAGAACTACAGCCGGGGGCTGGCCCAGGAGCTGGCACCGTCCGGCATCCGGGTCAACGTCGTCAGCCCCGGAAGGACCGAGACGCCCGGCGGTGAGGCGACGCGGGAGGAGTGGGCCCGCATGCTCCCGGGGCCGGGCGCGGACAACAGCGGTGTGCCGCTGGGGCGGATCGGCAGGCCCGACGACATCGCGGACGCCGTACTCTTTCTCGTCTCCGACCGGGCGAGCTGGGTGACCGGGAACATTCTCACGGTGGACGGCGGAGAATTCCCCAGGAGCTGACACGTACGGAATTCCGGGGCGCGGAAGGGAATGGCGCCCCTCGGATTCCCGGGAAGAACGCGGCCTCGCCGGCCCGGCATCACCATCCGCACCCGCACCCGCACCCGCTTCTACCTCCGCACGACAACGTCGGCCTTCAAGACCACAACCAGGTCTCGAAGGCCGACGTCGTACGGGCCCCGAATGGACCGACAGCGTCCGCGAGGCGGCCGGGTGCCGGAGATGTGGCACCGGTCAATCAGTCCCTGGGATCACGGAGGCGGCCGATGCCGCGGTCTCCGGGCGCCCCGGCTACTTCAGCCCGTAGGCCCAGTCGATGGTCTCGACCGTGCGGCTGCCCGCCGCATCCCACAGTTCGGCCCTGACGGACGCGTGACCGTTGGTCTTCGCGAGCTTCGGCTGCTTCGCCGTGACCCGGAAGGAGTCACCGTCCAGCCGCCGTACGTCGGCCGCCTTCCAGGTCTTTCCGCCGTCGTAGCTGAGCGACACCTTCGCGCCGGCCAGCTTCTTCGAACCGGTCCAGCCGCTGGCACGGTGGCCGTCGAGGGTGAACGTGTACTTCTCGCCCGCCTTCACCCGGTTCAGCAGGTCGGTCTTCATGCCGTAGTGCGGGAGGATGAGCGCAATCGGCTCACAGGATGTGACCATGTCGGCGAAGTCCGCGCACGCCTTCTCGTTCACGCCCTCGGGCGCGTCCGCGGGGAAGGAGTACTCGGTGCGGCTCGTCGAGTCGGCGAAGCCGTTGGCCGCCTCGTAGGTCGTGTCCAGGTCCAGCCGGTAGAGGGCCTTGTCCTTGATGATCCAGGGGCTGCTGACCGGAACCTCGACCCCGTCGCGGTAGAAGGCCAAATCCTGGGCCGAGAACCCGTCCTCGGTGTAGTGCGCCGCGTCCGAGTCGCCCGCCGCCCCGGGGTACGGTGCGATCCCGACATCGGTGCTGCAGAAGTTGCAGGAGAACCTGCTCCCCAGGGGAGCAGGGTGCAGTGCGGGAGCGAACCACTCCTCGGTCACGGACCGGCCGGGGCGGTAGCTCTCGGTCCGGCCGAACATCTCGGAGCCGAACCGGTCGGTTCCCGCTGCCTGGCGGTACACCTGACCGGCCTTCGCATAGACGTAGTCGTCCCGCTCGTGGCCACGCAGGAGGGGCTCCGGCACCCGGACGACGAGCCGGGAGGTCGCGCCGCTCCAGATCTGCTGCTGGTAGTAGCTGGCCTGCTCCTTGCCGTAACCGTGGAAGCGGTTCGTGACCTTGGTGAAGTCACCGCGCCGGGCCTTGACCGTCAGGTCGGCCGGGATGGTGTTCTCGAAGTCCCACTGGCCGCCGTAGGCGAACGTGGACTCCTTGTCGCCGTGGAGCGTTACCCGGACGGGAGACTTGCCCGCCGCCGCGAGCCGGGCGGACAGCCTGGTGCCGTCCTTGTGGTCGAGCACCGCGAGGGGAATGGTCAGGCCCGAGCCGAGCACGGCGTACACGGGACGGTCGGTGACAGGCGCCCGAAGGATCGCCGCGGCGCCCGCGGCCTCCAGGAGTTCCGCCGCCTGGACGATGACGTGGGCGTCGTCGTGGACGAGCGCGATCTTGCCCTTGACGTCCGCTGCGGCGATCTCCTCGGGACTGCCGCCGCCCACGTCCACGAGGCTCAGGGTCCGGTCGCCGTCGAAGCGCGTGAACTCCTCGTAGGTGCGGGGCGTGAGTGTGAAGCCTCCGCGCCCGGTGACCTCCGCCGTCATCAGCGGAGCCCGCTCCCGGTGGTAGAAGGAGGTCACCAGCTTGCCGGACGAGGGCTTGCCGGCCGGGATCGCCCCCAGGTGGCCGGTGGTCACGAACGCGTCGCCTTCGAGGGCGATGCCCGCGCCGCGGCCGTCGGCGGCGGTCCGCCGGAGCGTGTACGCGTATGCGGAGTTCACACGCGGACGCTTGTCACCGGGTACGTCGAGCCGGAAGTCCGTCGCCTTGGTCGCGTCCACGGCGACCTCGACGGGCTCGTCGGAAACCGTCACGTCGGGGAGGCTGAAGAGGTCGTACGCGTCGGAGAAGCCGCCGCGGAACCCCATGTCGCCGGTGCCGATCGCACCGTAGAGAGCGTAGGAGCCCTGGGGCATCCGCAGCTTCAGGCTGTCCTGACGGCCGACGGGGAAGGACTCGTAGTAGTCGTTGTCGAGGCCCATGGCGACGATCAGACCGCTGTCGGGGGCCGCGCCGTCGCGGCCCTTGAGGCCGACCGTCAGTCCGTAGCTCTCGGTCTCCTTGGTGAAGCCGAGCGCCGAGGTGGCGGTGGCTCCGCCGTCCGTCGTGGCCGTGATCTGCCCCGAGTACGTCGCGGGTGCGAGCGGGTTGGGATCGAGCGTGACGGTGACCTCCGTGCTGCCGCCCGCGGCCAGCGTGACCGCGTCCTTGTCGAAGGTCAGCGCGCCCTCGGTCAGGGTTCCGCTCGCGGTGTCCGCGGACAGCTTCACCGTGGTGGCGGTGTCGGTCGGGTTGCTCACCGTGAGGGTGCGCGTCAGCTTGTCGTACGGCCGGTTCTTCTGGAACCAGATCATGCCGAAGTCGACCGGGCTCGACAGGTCCACCTTCGCGTTGAGCGAAGCCGCCACGTCCACGCGGCCGTTGCCCTGTTCCTGAACCGTGTAGTCGGCGGACGGCGTGGTGTGGGAGGTGAGTTCCGCCTTGATCCGCTCACCCGGCCAGTCGGGGTGGCGCTGGACGAGAATGGCCGCGGCACCCGCGACATGCGGCGTGGCCATCGACGTACCGCTCGCCGAGGTGTAGTCGGCGTCGACCACGGAACCCATGGCGGTGCCGGCCGCCCTGGCCGCGACGATGTCGACCCCGGGGGCCGTGATGTCCGGCTTGATGGCGTGGTTCTCGCCGACCGGGCCGCGGCTGGAGAAGTCGGCGAGCGCGTCGGCGTGGTCGACGGCACCGACGGTCAGTGCGGAGGCGGCCGCTCCGGGGCTGCCCACGGTGGAGACACCGGGCCCGGTGTTGCCCGCGGCGACGACGAACAGCGAGTCGCTGGTGGCGCTCAGCCGGTCGAGGGCCTGGGACGTGGGGTCGTCGGCCGTGCCCTCGTCGTCGCCCAGGCTCATGCTGACGATGTCGGCACCCTGCTCGACGGCCCACTCCATACCGGCGATGACACCGGAGTTGGCGCCGGAGCCGCTGTCGCCCAGGACCTTGCCGACGAGGAGCTTCGCCCCGGGGGCGACGCCCTTGAGGCGGCCCGCGGACGCGGCGCCGCTGCCGGCGATGGTCGAGGCGACATGGGTCCCGTGACCGTGTCCGTCCTGGACGGTGGCGGTACCGACGAAGCTCTTGGAGTCCAGGACACGGTCCTTGACGTCGGCGTGGTTCAGATCGATGCCGGTGTCGAGCACGGCGATCTTGGTGCCGGTGCCGTCGAAGCCGGCCGCCCAGGCCTCGGGGGCGTGGATCTGCGGGACGCTCTTGTCGAGCGAGACCTTCGCCGGTGCGTCGTACCAGATCCTGGCGACCCCGGAACCGGCGGCCGCCGCACGGCCGTTCTCTGCCGTACGGGGCGCGGCGGCCTTCCAGAAGGAGGCCGCCTCGCTCTTGTCGACGTGCAGCGCCGCCATGTCCACGCGGTCCAGGACGAGGTCGCTCTCGCTCCCCGGAAGACGGTCGGCGCGCTTGCCCAGAGTGGTGCGGGACGGCTTGTCGTCGTAGGAGACGATGACGGGCAGGGAGTCGCCCTTGCTGTCCGCCCGGCCGTCCCTGATGAGCTGCGAGACGTTGAACAGCCTGCGGTCCAGGGTCTTGGCACCGAGGCCGGGGAGGGCCGATGCGGGATAGACGTGGAGGTCGCCGTCGGGGTCGGTGACCGTCTGGAAGTTCTTCGGGTTGCCGGGCGCGGGGGTGATGGTGGCGGACTGCCGGCCGTCGGCCGCCGTGGTGACCGAGACCCGGTCGCCGGTGACGAGGGTGACCTGGACGGGCTTGGCCGCCGCCGGCAGCGAGCCGCCCTGCGGCGCGGCGGGCTGGGCAACGGCTGCGGTGCCGGAACCGACCGCGGGTATGAGGGCTCCGGTAGCGATCACCGTGGCGATGGCGATCAGCCGTCTGCCACGTCTGCCGCGAGAGGGACTGTGCACGTACGTCTCCTTGGGTGGGGAGGGGGGAAGACCGCACGCCGAATCCGGGCACGACAGCATGGAACCAACGGGTTCCGGCCGGATGATCAACGCGCCTTCGGAGGCTATAGCCCGTCAGGTCCACCGTCGGGGGTTCTGAGGTGTCGCATATGCGCCACCTGTGAAGGGCGGCGGACAGGTCGCGGGCGGAGGGGACCGGACGGGGCACCCCTCAGCCCGGCACCTCGATCCAGCCGCGGCGCGCCGCGTGCCAGCCCAGTTGCATGCGGGTCGCCACCCCGGCCCGGTCCATGAGACTGCGGGCCCGGCGCACGACCGTGCGCCGGGCGATGCCCAGATGGCGGGCGACCGCGTCGTCGGTGAGTCCGCTGAGCAGGAGCGCCAGCAACCGCGCGTCCTCAGGGATCAGTTCGTCGTCCCGGGCCCCGGCGGCGGTGCCGGTCGGGTCCAGGGGAACGCTCTCGGCCCAGACTCGTTCGAACAGCTCGATCAGCCCGTCCAGCAGGGGTCCGTGAGTGATGACGGCGGTCGTGCCGGGCCTCAGCGCCACGTCGGCGGCGGCGGAGACGACAGCCCGTTCACGGTCGACGATCATCATCTTCATCGGGAGACGGGCCGTGACCCGCGCCTTCTCGCCGGCTTCCAGACACTGATCGATACGGGCCATCGCTCCCGGGTACTCGACAGCCTGCTGTCCGTACACGGTCCGGTAGACCACCCCTTGGGCAAGCTGGTCCAGTTGGGTGCTGTTGTCCACGGAAAGGTAGGGCGGTACGTCGAAGTGGAGCACCTCGTGCCGCGCCCGGAGCAGCAGGCTGTCCCGCGGCGACATCACCCGCCCGGAGGGCTGCGGGGCCGCGACGGAGACCGACGCGGGTGCGGGCGGGCGGGCGCCGGTCTGCCGGGCCGGGGGCGCCTGCCGCACGAAACCCTCCAGAGCCCGGTCAAGACGATCGGGGCTCAGCCCCAGCCGCGCCGCGAACCGCGGCAGCCCGCCGGGACCTTCGCGCACCGCTTCGCCGGAATGGCGCGTTTCCTCTTCCGACGGCCCGATCGGCTCCACGTCCACGCCCACCTCCGCGTTCGGCCGCGCGCGGCCCGGCCCCGGTTCCTTGCCGGATACTATTCCGAATCTTGAGAACTTATCCGGGTTCCGACCATGGCTACCGGCGGGTTCGGGCGTGATCGATTGCACGTTTGAGCAGGCCGTGGAGGGGTGGACCGGGCTCGTGCCGGTCAACTGACGCCGGTGTCCGCCCGCTTGTCGGTGAGAAACTATGTGGCCGCTCGCGGGTCACCGCTGCCGGAGTGCTCGTTCTGCGAGGACACGGTCCACCTCTCCCCGCGCAGCTGGTCGAGCAGGGCAGTCTCGCCCGGACCGGCTCCCTGCCGGAGCACCGCGATGACGGGCTGGGACACGGCCGGGAACACCGGCCGGACCAGGTGCTCGTAGCCGTGCGGCACCGTGGAGGCGGGGACGAGGGTCGCCCCCAGCCCGTGGGAGGCCCAGCGCACGGCCGTCGCGGTCTGGGACACGCGGGCGGTGGTGGCCGGGGTCAGTCCGTTGTCCCGCAACACGCCCTGCAGGACGCCGTCGAGCGCGCTGTCGCGGTCGAACCTCACCCAGGACTCCCCCTCCATCTCGCGCAGGTCCACCCGGTCGGCAGCGAGCCGCCGGTCCCCGGCACCGAGCACCACGACGAACTCCTCGTCGCCGAGGCGGTGGGCGTCGGCGGGGCTCCGCTCGCAGGCCGCCATCAGGGCGAGGTCCAGCACGCCGCGGCGGCACAGCCGCTCCAGCTCCGCAGAGCTCCGCTCCTCGAAGACGGTCACCTCCAGGCGCGGGTACCGGCGCCTCAGCGCGGCCAGCGCGCCCGGCAACTGCCTTGTTCCGAAGCCAAGTTGTGCCGCGATCACCAGCTCACCCACCAATTCGCCGGCACCGGCCCGCGCGGTCGCTCTCGCCTTCCGCGCCGCGCTCACCGCGACCTCCGCCTCCCGCAGGAACGCGCGGCCGACGGCCGTGGCGACGAGTCCGGCCGGCGTCCGGGCGAACAGCTCCACACCGAGCTCGCGCTCCAGACCCCGGATCTGCTGGGACACCGAGGGCTGAGCCACGCGCAGCCGCTGCGCCGCCGCGGTCACCGAACCCTCCTCGGCGACCGCCAGGGCGTACTCGAACTGACGAAGGCTCATCTGTTCCCGTCCTCTCCCCAGATGCGCCGCGGTGCGCGACGCGGCCGTCGTCGTGCCGACAGCCGGAACCGCTGGCAGTTACATCGTGGAAGATGCCCCGTCTATTCCGGCGGGGGTGCGCCACGGGCTCCCGCCGGCTCTCGCTCCGCAGCCGGTCGGCCTTGGTCGTGACGCCTCCCGTCAGGAGCTTCCTCGGGTTGCGCAACGGCTCAACCGAGGGACGCCGCCGACAGCTTGGAGACCGCTCGGTGCCCCGTGGCCAAGGAGGCGGCAGTGGAGGCCGACCCGGCTGATCCCCGCCCGCTCGGGGATCTCCCGCAACGAGGAGCCGGGAAACCCGTTGTGCGCAGATCGGGAACCCCGGTCCTTGATAGCGTCGCCCCAGCGACTGCGGAACACTCCCCGCCGGGGTCGTCGCTCTGCCGGGGCGGCGCTGCCACCACGGGACGGCGGGTGCGGGTGGCAGGGGACCTTCACGGCAGGGACGAAGAGAGCCGACGCATGAGCCTCGCGCAGTTGCACTACACCTCCGCAACCGGCGGGGACGGCCCCGGAACCGGTGAGGCCGAGCCGATACGGGCCCGGTTCACCTCGGTCGACGCCGCGATACCCGCGTCCGTGCTCACCGAGGCGGGCCCGCTGCTCGCGTACGAGATACCCGCCGGCACCGCGCCCCGGCTCGCGGACCCCGAACTGCGTGCCCTGCCCGAGGCGTTCAGCTTCAGCGTGCTCTCCGACGGCGGTCATCTGCTGGCCCGGACCGTGGCGGTACAGCCCGCACCGGACTCCCCCGTCGGCTTCCACGCACACGCGGTCCATCTCCCGCCCGGCACCCGGCTGCCGGGCGGGGCGCTCCCGATCGCCGCCTGCCGCTCCGCCCGCTGGGCCGCCACGACGCCCGGCCGTACGCTGCCCGGTCCGCTCGCCGCCCTGCCCGCCACCGGCCACGCCCGGGACCGTGAGGGGCTCAACGACTTCGCCGTCTCCCGGGGCCCCTGGCTCGCCGGGGTCCTGGCCGATCTGCGCCGGCTGCACGGGCAGGACGGCGCCGGCCGGGTCGTGCTCGTCGAACGGCAGAGCGCGGACGTGGCCCGGTGGATCGCCCTGGCCAGTGTCGCGCTGCCCGACGGACTCGCCGAACGGCTGACGTTCACCACGTACACCCGTCACCCGCACCTTGCCCCGCAGCAGATCGTCGGGGTGCTGCCGCAGGACGCGCACGACCTGACCGGCCCCGGCTTCCATGTGCACACCTGCACCGGTCCGCGTCCGGACGGTTCCGTGGCCGATGCCTGGGCCGAGACGGCTGCCCGCATCTGGCGCAGCCGCGCGCCGGAGCTGTTCAGGGAGGCCGCGGAGCTGCCCGGGGAACCGTTCGCCGCCGGGCCGGTCGCCGTGACCGCTCTGTGCGCGGGCATCGCACTGGGGACGACCGGGCGGGCCGCCGCCGCCGGCTGGGCCGCGGAGCGGCCCTACGCGCTGGACGCGCGGCGGACCCGGCAGCTGGTCGACGCGCTGACAGCGCCCGGAGTCGACGACCGCACCGGCCCCGAGTTCGACGCCGCGGGACGGCTCTTCGCCGCGCTCGACGGCCGCTCCCCCGTGACGACCACGGCCCCGCTGGCCGCGATGCTGGTCACGGAAGCGGTCCGGGGCGGCAACGGCTCCGTGGAACTGCCCGGCCGCACCGCCTTCAGCGGTCCCGAGGGCGCGGCCGTCGCCTCGGTGCTCGGTCCGGAGATCCTGACCGAGCTGAGCGGTGCGGGCGTCGGTCTCGATGTGGCCAGGACGGTGCAGCTGCTGCGGGTGGCCCGGCTGCTCGGTGTGGACTGCGAGGACCTGCTGCCCTCGGTCGTCCGCCGGCTGGCGCCCGCGCTGCTTGAGGCCGGGGACGGCGAGCCGGGCTGGGCGCCCGCGCTGCTTGAGCTGATGGACGAGCAGTTCGACGTCCGTACGGCGCTGCTCGGTGCGCTGGACCGGATCGCGCCGCAGGATCCGTCGGGGGTCGAGCGGCTGCTGGGGCGGGTGCCGCTCCCGTTCACCGGCACCCAGCTGCTGCCGCATCTGCGGATGTGCGCCGAGGCGCCGGGGGCCAAGGCGGGCGGCGGCACGGACCGGGTGGGCGCGCTGCACCGGGTACTGCGCGCCGCCGGGATGTCGCCGTTCGCCGAGCCGCTGGTGCTGCGGACGGCCGTGGGGCTGGTGTGGGAGGAGGTCACGATGACGGCGGGCGAGGCCCGGCTGCTGCTGGAGGCCGCCACGTCGGACGCCCACCGGACGGCCGGCACCTGGTCGTACCTGGTGGCCGCGGCACTCGGCGCCCCCGCCACGGACGAGGAGGCACCGAAGCTCGCCCACGATCTGCTGCGCGGCTTCCCGCAGGAGATCACGGGCCGCGAACGCGGGGCGCTGCTGCTCCTGGAGTTCGCCCGGGAGATCCGGACGGACGCGGCGGCGCCGGAGTGGGCGGAGCGGGTCCGCGCGCTGCGTGGGGACGCCGAGCCGGTGGAGCCGGAGGTGCTGGGTCGTGCGCTGGGCGCGCTCGCCGAGCGGCTGCTCGCGCCGGAGCGGCCGGAGGCCGAGCTGTACGCCCTTGTGCACAGCGGCGACGCCGATCTCGTCGCCGCGTACGACCGGGCCGCGCGCGAGGCCGGTGTCCGTTCCCGCCTGGAGGCCGAACCGGGGTACGCGGCGGACTGCTTCGCTGTCTGGACCGCCCATCCGCATGCCGGGGCCGAGTGGAGCCGGACCGCGGACGCCCTGCTGGAGGAGGTGCTGCGCCCCGCCGTGCGCACGCTCTCCGCCGACGGGGTCGCGGCGGTGGAGGAGGCGGTGGGGCGCTCGGGGAGCAGTAACCGGGCGGAGGCGTTCCACGAGTGGAACCGCCGGGGCCGGGGCACCCTGGGCCGGATCGGCCGGAGGATCGCGGGCCGGGTGCGGCGGGGGTGAAAGAGCGGGTCGTCGGGGGCGTCGTGCGACGGGTACCGTTGAGGCACAACGATCTCATGGGCTCCTGGCGGGCTGCGTGAACCCCAGGAGGAACAACGGATGACGACGAACCGTGGGCGCAAGGACGTGATCCGCGACCGGATGGCCGCGACCGGTGAGTCGTACAACGTGGCCGCCCGCAATCTCAAGGCGATGAAGGACATGGGCGCCACGCGGGACGCCGTCCTCACGCAGCGCTGGCGCCCGGCCGACTCCCTCGACGTGCCGTGTCCCTGCGGAGGCACGTGCGAGCCGGGCGAGCGGTGCGAGCGGTGTCACGCGCTCCACCGGCACGTGGCGCGCTACCCGGGCAGTACCACCGAGGTGGAGACGTGGGTCGACCGCTACGAGTGCATGGGCTGCCCCGCCTCGTACACACTGACCGTCGAGCTGCCCGGCCGGCCCTGGGGCGTCGCGGAGACCGTGATCCAGGGCGGCGCGGCCGAGCCCGTCGTGCGGGCCCGGGTCTTTCCCGGCGTCGCACACCCGCTGCTGCGGCAGGAGACGCCGGAGGAGGGCTGACGCGGCGCGCCGGCCCTCGCACCGGCGGGACGGATCAGGCGTCCGGCGTCAGCCGCAGCGAGATCGAGTTGATGCAGTACCGCTGGTCCGTCGGGGTGGGGTAGCCCTCGCCCTCGAAGACATGGCCCAGGTGCGAGCCGCAGCGGGCGCAGCGGACCTCGGTGCGGACCATGCCGTGGCTGCGGTCCTGGATCAGTTCGACCGCGTCGGTGTCCTTCGGGTCGTAGAAGGACGGCCAGCCGCAGTGCGACTCGAACTTCGTGTCGGAGCGGAACAGCTCCGCGTCACAGGCGCGGCAGGAGTAGACGCCCGTGGTCCTGGTGTCGGTGTACTCGCCGACGAAGGCCGGCTCGGTGCCCGCCTTGCGCAGGACCGCGTACTCGGCGGGGGTGAGTTCCTCCCGCCACTGCTCGTCGGGCTTCTCGATGTCGTACGGCACGGTGGCTCCCTCAGCTCGACAGGTGGTCCAGGATCTGCGGGCCGAGGTCAGTGACGTCGCCCGCCCCCATGGTGAGAACGAGGTCGCCGGGCTTCGCCATTCCCGCGATGACCTCGGGGACCGTCGCCTTGTCGTGGACGGCGGTGACGTCGGCGCCCGCGGCCCGCGCGGCGTCGATGATCAGGGTGCTGGTGATGCCGGGGACCGGGTCCTCGCGGGCCGGGTAGATGTCCAGGACCACGGAGGCGTCGGCCAGCGCGAGGGCCTGTCCCATCTCGGTGCCCAGCTCCTGGGTGCGGGAGAAGAGGTGGGGCTGGAAGACGACCAGGATCCGGGCGTCGGTGGCGGCGCCACGCATCGCTTCGAGGTCGGCCGTCATCTCGGTGGGGTGGTGGGCGTAGCTGTCGATCACCTGGACACCGGCCGCCTCGCCCTTGAGCTGGAGACGCCGCTTGACCCCGGTGTACTTGCCGAGGGCCGAGGCCAGGTTGTGGGCGGGGATGCCCAGCGCGACGCCCGCGGCGAGGGCGGCCACCGCGTTCAGCGCGTAGTGACGGCCGGGTACGGAGACGGTGAAGGTGAGGTACTTCCCGTTCAGGACGACCGTGACCTCGCTGGTCAGACCACGCGGGGTGATCTTGTGGACGCGTACGTCCGAGGTCTCGGACTCGCCGTAGGTGACGACCCTCGGCGCGGACCGTTCGCGCACCCGGCGGGTCAGCTCGACGGCGCCGGACTGGTCGGCGGAGATCACCAGGGTGCCGTCGGGGACGATCTTGCCCGCGAAGGTCTCGAAGGACTCGTAGATCTCGTCCATCGAGGCGTAGTTCGCGTGGTGGTCCAGTTCGACGTTGAGGACGATCGCGACCTCGGGGTCGTACTTCTGGAAGCTCCGGTCGCTCTCGTCGGCCTCGGCGACGAAGATCGCACCCTCGCCGTGCGTGGCGTTGGTGCCGGGTCCTGCCAGGTCGCCGCCGATGGCGTACGAGGGGTCGAGACCCAGCTCGGTGAGGGCGACGGCGAGCATCGACGTGGTGGTGGTCTTGCCGTGGGTGCCCGCGACGGCGATGGACCGCAGCCCACGCATCAGCGAGGCGAGGGCGTCGGAGCGGTGCACGACGGGGATCGCGAGCTCCCCGGCGCGCACCAGCTCCGGGTTGTCGTCGCGGATGGCGCTGGAGACGACCACGCAGGTGGCGTCGTCGGCCAGGTGACCGGCGGCGTGCCCGATGTGGACGGTCGCCCCCAGCGCGCGCAGCGCCTGGGCCGTGGCGGACTCCTTGGAGTCGCTGCCCGCCACCTTCGCACCCCGCCGGGTGAGGATCTTCGCGATGCCCGACATTCCGGCGCCGCCGATGCCGATGAAGTGCGGCCGTTCCATCGCGGCAGGAATACCGGGTGCCATGCGCGTGTCTCCCAGGGTGGTGCGGGTAAGGGCTCCCAGCCTATTCGCTGTGCGCGAAGAGCTTGAGCACCGGTACGCCGACCTTGTGACGGGCCCGGGACGCCCAGTCGCGGTGGAAGAACTCCTCCACGTAGTGCGGCGCGGTCAGAACGATGACCTCGTCGGCCTCCGCCTCGTCGACCACGGACTGGAGCTTGTCCAGGGGGTGGTCCTCGATCACCTGCCCGACGGCTTCCGAGCCCGCCTGGCGCAGGGCCTCCAGGGACACCTCCAGCGCGAGTTCGGCGGACTGTCTGGCGTTCTTGCCCTCCGGCTCCTCGCTCTCCCGGGCCGCTTCCTTCAGTTCGCCCATCGCCAGGTCGTCGATGGCCCGCAACAGCACATCCGCCTGGTCGCCACGCGGCTGCATGAGTACGACGAAGGAGATCTGCTCCTCCCCGTGCAGGGTGGTGACGAACTCGACGTCCTCGGAAGTGAGGGGCTTCTCGATCATCAAAACGCTGGTGAACACCACAGGGCCCTTCTGCTTCAGTGACCGTCATCGATCACTGCTGAAACCATCCTTCCCCGTGCCCGCACGGGGTCTGCGAGATCCATTCTGCCCACCGGACGCTAACCGGAACGGATTATTCCGCTCATTGCCGGATCCGACGGTACCGAGAGAACAGGAACCCGGCCTCCTCCAGCAGCGAAGCCAGGGCGAATCGTTCCGGCACGGCCACCGGCGGGCCGCCCGCGATCCGCTGGGCGTCACCGGCCGCGAGCATCGGCGCCAGGGTCAGGCACATCTCGTCCAGCACGCCCGCCGCGACGAACTGGCCGAGCAGCCGGGGCCCGCCCTCGGTGAGCAGCCGCCGGTGTCCGCGACCGGCCAGTTCCCGCACGGCGCGGGCGGGATCCACCCGGGATCCCTCCCCCGCGATCACCACATCGGCGCCCGCCTTCCGGGCCGTCTCGATCCGGTCGGGCGGGGCCCCCGCACCGGTGAGCACGAGCGTCGGGACCAGCGGCGAGACGAAGAGCGGCAGCGAGAAGTCCAGGTCCAGGCTGCCGCTCACCACGGCGACGGCCGGCGCGGCCCCCTGACCGGCCGCCGCCCGTCGTGCGGAGAACGCCTCCCGGGCACGGGCGGGCCGGTAGCCCTCCAGCCGTACCGTCTCCGCACCGGCGATCACCACGTCGGCCAGGCCCCGCAGGGTGCCGAAGATCCGCATGTCGCTCTCGCAGGAGATCGGCTGCGAGCGGCCGTCGTGCTGGGCGGCACCGTCGAGCGTCGACACCATGTTGGCGCGCAGCCAGGGGCCGTCCGTCTCGGGGTAGGCGTAGGCGTCGGCGAGGGCGTCCAGGCTCCACTCGCCCCGGTCGTCGGCGGCTGTCAGGTCGGTCACAGGGAACAGGCGTCGCATGTCCGGCAGTCTGGCACGCCCTAAGCTGGGGCGTTGTGTCGTCCTCCACCGCCGTGCCGGGGTCCAGCCCCATAGCAGAAACGGCCCCGCTGTCCCTGTGCGCCCTTGAGCCGCACGTCCCCGCCGACCGTCTGGTCGCCGAGATGGTGCCGCCGCCGCGCTTCGACTCGGTGCGTTTCGATACGTACGTCCCCGACCTGGGGCAGCCGAGCCAGACCGAGGCCGTCAGGGTCCTCTCCGACTTCGCGTCCGGGCTCGGCGGCGCGCACGCGACCGGCTCGGGCAGGCGCAAGTGGTTCGGGAAGAAGGCCGTGGCGCCCAGCGGCCCGCGCGGGATCTACCTCGACGGCGGCTACGGTGTCGGCAAGACCCATCTGCTCGCCTCCCTCTGGCACGCGACGCCCGCCGCGCCCTCGCTGAAGGCGTTCGGCACGTTCGTGGAGCTGACCAACCTCGTGGGCGCGCTGGGCTTCCAGCAGACCGTGCGGACGCTGAGCGGGCACCGGCTGCTGTGCATCGACGAGTTCGAGCTCGACGACCCGGGCGACACCGTCCTGGTCTCCTCGCTGCTGAGCCGGCTGGTCGAGGCGGGGGTGGCGCTCGCCGCGACCTCCAACACGCTGCCGGGCAAGCTCGGCGAGGGCCGGTTCGCCTCGGCCGACTTCCTGCGGGAGATCCAGGGGCTGTCCTCCCACTTCCGGCCGCTGCGCATCGACGGCGAGGACTACCGCCACCGCGGGCTGCCCGACGCCCCGCCGCCGTACTCCGAGGAGCAGGTCACCAGGGCCGCGTACGCGACCGAGGGCGCCAGCCTGGACGACTTCCCCGCGCTGCTCGACCATCTGGCCCGCGTCCATCCGAGCAGGTACGGCGCCCTGACCGACGGCATCCGGGCGGTCTGCCTCACGGAGGTGCAGCCGGTGCCGGACCAGTCGACCGCGCTGCGGCTCGTGGTGCTCGCCGACCGGCTGTACGACCGGGAGGTTCCGGTACTCGCCTCCGGGATGCCGTTCGACCGGCTGTTCAGCGAGGAGATGCTGAACGGCGGGTACCGGAAGAAGTACTTCCGGGCAATCTCCCGGCTGACTGCGCTGGCGCGTGACGCAAAGGGGCTGGTGGCGCAGTAGGTTCGGGGGCGTAACAGCGGCCGGGCACGACGGAGTGCCCCGCCGCCCCCGTACAACCGCGCATTCCGTTTGAAGGGAACCAGCATGGCTACCACGCGTCAGGCGCACACGGTCTGGGAAGGCAACCTGCTCGAGGGCAAGGGTGTCGTCACCCTCGACTCCTCCGGGATCGGGGAGTACCCGGTCTCCTGGCCGTCCCGCGCGGAGAAGGCGAACGGCAGGACCAGCCCGGAGGAGCTGATCGCCGCAGCGCACTCCAGCTGCTTCTCGATGGCGCTCTCCAACGGTCTCGCCACGGCCGGCACCCCGCCGACCCGGCTGAACACCCAGGCCGAGGTCACCTTCCAGCCCGGCACCGGCATCACCGGCATCCACCTCACCGTCGAGGGCGAGGTGCCGGGTCTCGACGAGGCGGGCTTCGTCAAGGCGGCCGAGGACGCGAAGGCGAACTGCCCCGTCAGCCAGGCGCTGACGGGCACGACGATCACGCTGAGCGCCTCGCTCGCCTGACCGTTCCCGCTCCACCACCGTCCCCGGGCCGGCATCTGCCGCCCGGGGACAGTGCTGTGCGGCCCGTCCCGCACCTGCCGGCCGCCCGGAGACAGCGCTGTGCTGCGCCTCCCGGCACGCGCCTGCCGCCCGGGGACTGCCCTGCGCTGCCCGGGGACTGCGCCGCGCTGCCCGGGACTGTGCTGTGCGGCCGGCCACGGGAGAGGCCGTGTTCACCTTCCGGCCATCTTGAATCCTCCTGCAATACACCCACTATTCTCATCGCTTCCTCATCCGCCGTTGGTTGCGTGATCCGCGCCGGCCGGTCCGGCACGGACGACGAAGGAGGCGCGCGGTGTCGCAACCCGACATGGCTCCGTTCCGGGAGCCCGCCCAGGGGCGTCCCGAGGACGATGAGGACCCCCCACCGCTGCATGTCGCGAGCAGACTGCACGCGTTCAACAGATATGAGCTCAAGTACCTGGTCCCGGTGGACCTGGCCGCAGAACTCCGCGACGAACTCGCGGAGCGGATGGACCGTGACCTGAACAGTCCGGCCGGCGGCTACGGCGTGTGGAGTCTCTACTACGACTCGCCCGAACTCCGGTTCTACTGGGAGAAGATCGAGGGCCTGAAGTTCCGCCGCAAGCTGCGCATCAGGCACTACGGCGATCCGGACGGTGTCACCGACGCATCCCCGGTGTGCGTCGAGATCAAGCAGCGCGTCAACCGGGTCACCCAGAAACGCCGCATCACCCTCCCGTACGGCACGGCGCGTCAACTCTGCGACGGACGGGAGCTGGTGGAGCACACGCCGAAGGAGCGCGCCTTCATCCACGAGGTGCTCGACCTGGTGGTACGGCTGAATCTGAGGCCGACCGCGATCACCGGCTACCAGCGCGAGGCGCTGGTCGGGCGCGGTTCGGACACCGGTCTGCGTGTGACCTTCGACCGGCGTGTCCGGGGCCGCGACCGCGATTTCCATCTCGGGCAGACCGACCCGGAGAACCGGTTCACCATCCCGCCGCACATGTCGGTGATGGAGATCAAGGTCAACGAGCGCACCCCGCACTGGATCACCGACCTGGCCGCCCGCCGCAATCTCAGCCTGGTGCGGGTCTCCAAGTACGTCCAGTCGATCGAGGCGTTCGGGCTGGCACCCCGTTCCGTCTTCCACCTGGACGAGGCGGACCTCTCCCCGTCCGTCAACCCCCTCGACACGCAGCTGCCGGCGCATCAGCCGCCGGTGAAAGCAGGAGCACAGTGAATTTCGATCTGCAGGAACTCAGCGGGACGTTCAGCGTCACCGACGTCGTCGCGGCGATGGTGCTGTCCTTCGTCCTGAGCACGGTGATCGGATACGTCTACCGGTACACGCACCGGAACGTGTCGTACAGCCAGTCCTACGTCCAGACCCTTGTCATCGTCGGCATGATCGTCGCCCTGATCATGCTCGTCGTCGGGTCCAACCTCGCGCGGGCGTTCTCCCTGGTCGGCGCGTTGTCCGTGGTCAGGTTCCGTAACGCGGTCAAGGAGACCAGGGACGTCGGCTTCATCTTCCTGGCCATGGCGATCGGCATGGCCTGCGGCGCCCGCTTCTACACACTGGCCGCGGTCGGCGCCGTCGTCATCTGCGCCGTGGTCGTCATGATGCACAAGTTCGACTGGTTCGCGCTGAACGTCCAGCGCCAGGTCGTCAAGGTCCAGGTCCCGGCGGGCGAGGACTACACCCCGGGCATACGTGACGTGCTGATCAAGTACACCACCGAGTTCGAGCTGGTGAGCACCGAGACGATCCGCGGCGGGGCGTTGAACGAGGTGTTCTACACGGTCCGTATGAAGAAGGGCACCGAGCCCGGGGACCTGGTCACCGCGCTTCAGGAACGCACCTCGGGCCAGCGGGTGACGGTGCTGACCGGTTACGACACCACCGACCTGTGAGGCCCGGAGACGGCATGCCCCGGAAGCGACGGCTGCGCGACCGTGTGCCCGTACGCCTGCGGCACCACTGGAAGCCCGTGGGGGCTCTGTGCGCGGGGCTCGCGGTGATGCTGTACGCGTTCGGCGACGCGCGCATCTCCCCGTACGTGACCTCCGCCTCCCGGGTCGAGGCCGACACCATCACCGAGAACGTCGCGGGGACCGTCGGGCTGTACGACACGTCGGTGCGGCACTCCGTGCAACTGGAGTACAACCAGACGGACTTCGACAAGATGATGAAGGAGTTCAAGAAGGACGGGACCAAGGACGCGATCCCGGCGGACCTCACCATCGACGGGGTCTACCTGAAGGACGTCGGAATCCGGCTCAAGGGGAACTCCACGCTGATGTCCCTGCGGGGCAGCGGCGGAATGCCCGGCGGCGGCCGGGGCGGTGCCGGGGGCGGCGGAATGCCCGAAGGCGGCTTCCCCAGCGGGATGCCGGAGGGAGGGATGCCGGAGGGCGGATTCCCCAGCGGGATGCCCGCGGGGGGCTTCCCCGGTGGTCAGGAGGGCGGCCAGGGTGGCCAGGGCGGCGACGCCCCGGCGCCGGAGGTCAGCGGCGCCCCCGCCCCGCAGGGCGCGGGGCAGACGGCCGGCTCCGAAGGGCGGACGGCCGGCGGCGGACCGGCCGGTGCGGGGCAGACCGATGGTGCCGGGCAGACCGGCGGTGCGGGGCAGGCGGGCGGCGGCCGGGCCGGCGGCGGGATGACGCAGTACAACCTGTCCGCCGACAAGCCGGAGGAGCTTCCCTGGCTCATCAAGATCGACGAGTACGTCGAGGGGCGCGCCTACCAGGGCGAGCGGGAGATCTCGCTCCGTCCGGGCAGCAACGCGCAGGTCCCCCTCAACGAGGCGCTGGCGCTCTCGCTGATCGACGGCACCGGTGAGCCGGCCGAGCGGTACGGCCTCTCGACCCTGAAGGTCAACAACCGGCCGACGGCCGTCCGGCTGATGGTGGAGAACCCCGACACCGAGTATGCCGAGGCCGTCGAGGGCGAGTCCGTGGTGTACAAGGCCAGGGCCGGCGGCACCTTCGACTACCAGGGGGACGACCCCTCGAAGTACGAGACGTCCTTCCGGCAGCTGAACAAGGTCGGCAGCCAGGACCTCGAACCCGTGATGAAGCTGACCAAGTGGGTGGAGAAGGCCTCGGACAAGGAGTTCGCCGAGGACCTCGACACATACCTCGACGTCGACTCGTTCGCCCATTACGTCGCGGCGCAGAACCTGCTGATGAACTTCGACGACATGGCGGGCCCGGGGAAGAACTACCTGCTCGGGTACGACCTGAACACCAAGAAGTTCTCGGTGCTGGGCTGGGACTACAACCTCACCTTCAGTGGGGACGCGACCGCCGGGCCTGACGACCGGATGAGCATGGGCGGCGGGCCCGGCGGCGCACCCGGCGGCCAGGGTGGTCAGGCCGGTCAAGGCGGCCAGGCAGGGCAGGGCGGCCAAGCCGGTCAAGGCGGCCAGGCACCCGAAGGCATGCCCGGCGCGGCCGGCGGCCCGGGAGCACCCGGCGGCGACGGCGGGGACGGCGGGGACACGGCCGGCGGCCAACGCGGCGGCATGATGTCCGGGCACGCGCTCAAGGAACGCTTTCTGGAGCTCGACGCCTTCGACGCGGTCTACAAGAAGGCGTACAAGGACCTCTACGAGAAGTTCTACGCCTCCGGCAAGGCCACGAAGACGCTCAAGGACCTTGCGGAGCAGGCCACTCGGGCCGGTCTCCCGGACAAGGACGTCGAGAGTGTGGTCGCCACCCTGCGCACCACGGTCACCCAGCGGACCACCGCCCTGGCGAAGAACAGGGAGGTGACCGGCTGACCGGTGGCGCGCCCCGGGGCGCGGAAGGCCCGCCCGCCTTCCGCGCCCCGGGGCGCGCCCGGCGCCACCGGGCGCGGCCACGCGTCCCGTGCCCCCGTGGCCCCCGTGCCCCCGTGCCCCCGTGCCCCCGCAAGCCGTGCGAGCCCTGTGAACTCTGGGAACTCTGCGGACCCTGTGAACCCTCACAAGTTCGCCCACTACCATCGCCGCGCACAGCGCGGCCCCGCCCGGCACGCGTTCCGTCCGTACTCCGCGAGGTGATCCTTCCGATGGGCGCGTTGTCGGCACGGCACACCGTCCTGGTCGTCGAGGACGATCCGAGCATCCGCACGCTGCTCACCTCCGCCCTGAACGCGGCCGGGTACAGCGTCGCGTCGGCGACGGACGGGCGGGAGGCCGTCGAGGGGACCGGCCGCTGCCGGCCCGACCTGATCGTGCTGGACGTGACGCTTCCGGACACCGACGGCTTCGCCGTGACGCGCGAGCTCCGCTCCCGGGGCGACTACACCCCGGTGCTGTTCCTCACCGCGCGCACGGACATCGAGGACCGCATCATCGGCCTCAGCTCCGGCGGCGACGACTACGTCACCAAGCCGTTCCACATCCAGGAGATCCTGCTGCGGATACGTGCCATCCTGCGCCGCACCGCGGGCTCGCCCCGGCCGCCGGCCGAACGGCCCCCGCTGCGGTACGCGGACCTGAGCGTCGACCGCGAACGCCACACCGTGCACCGGGCCGGCGAACCGGTCCAGCTGTCCCCGACCGAGTTCCGGCTGCTGGTCTGCCTGGTGTCCAGGCCCGAGAAGGTGCTGGAGAAACAGGACATCCTGCTCGACGTGTGGCAGTACGGCTTCGCCGGGGACACCCGCATCGTCGACACGTACATCAAGAACCTGCGCCGCAAGATCGACCGCTCGGGACCGCCGCTGATCCACACCGTGCGCGGTGTGGGCTACTGCCTGCGGCTGCCCCGCGAGGACGCGCCGTGAGCCTCCGGCTGCGCCGGCTGCGGCCCCGCTCCGTACGGACCCGGCTGGTACTGCTCTCGACCGTACTGGCCACGGTGGCGGTGCTGGTCTCCCAGGCAGCCGGGCTCGCGGTCATGCGGACCTGGCTCACCGGCCAGATCGACCAGCGCCTGACCCAGTTCCGCCCGCCGCCCCCGGCCGCCTACGCCCCGGCCCCGGGCAGGGCGCCGGACGGTCACGGACCCGCCTCCCCCGAGGAGGCCCTGCCGTCCGACTACCGGGTCTTCTTCTACACCTCCGACGGACGGCTCCGCCACGACTCGCTGGGCAGCGGCAGCGGCCGGCCCCGGCTGCCCGCCACCGCCTCCGATCCCGCGCTGAAAGCCGGACGGCCCACCACCGTTCCCGCCGCCGACGGGGGGCCGGGCTGGCGGGTGATCGCCGAGACGGCCCCGGACGGGCGCCGCGTCGTCGTCGCGCTCCCTCTCGGCACCGTCGAGGGCGCCACATCCAAGCTGCTCTGGTTCAGCCTGGCGATCGGTGTCGTGGTCGCCGCCGGGGTCGGGCTGCTGGGCAGCGTGGCCGTACGCCTGGGGCTGCGCCCGCTGGCCCGCATGGAACGCACGGCCCTGCGGATCACCGACGGCGAACCGGCCCTGACCGTCACCGACACCGATCCGCGTACCGAGACGGGAAGGCTCGGCATCGCCTTCAACACGATGCTCGGCCAGGTCCGCGCTGCGCTGCACCGCAAGGACGCCTCCGAACAGCGGCTGCGCCGCTTCATGGCGGACGCGGGCCATGAGCTGCGCACCCCCCTCACCTCCATCCAGGGATTCGCCGAACTGCTCGTCGAGCATCCCCGCCTCCCGGCCGCACGCCGGCGCGAGGCCCATGAGCTGATCGCCCGGAACGCTGAGCGGATGAGCCGCCTGGTGGACGATCTCTTCCTCCTGGCCAAGCTGGGGTACGCGCCCGTGGCGCACCGGGAGACGGTGGATCTGCTCTCCCTGGCGGCGGACGGGGTCGGCGCGGCCGTCGTCGCGCACCCGGGCCGGGAGGTGTCGCTGGCGCCGCTGGCCGGGGGCGGGCCGGACCGACGCGGCGGTGCACTCGATGTGGTCGAGACGCTCGGCGACCCCCATCAGCTCGCCCAGGTGATCGCGAACCTGCTGGCCAACGCCTGTGTCCACACACCTTCCGACGCGCGCGTCGAGGTGCGGGTCGGCACCGTGCGCACCGGCCCGGACACCGGGGGGTGCGACCGGCCGGGCCGCAGCAGCGCCACGGCGCCGCTGCCCCCGGGCATTCCGGCGTGCGTGGTCGAGATAGCCGACGACGGGCCGGGGCTGACGCCGGAAGCCGCCCAGCAGGTGTTCGAACGCTTCTACCGCGGGCCCGCGACCGGCCCCGGCGGTCCCGAGCCCGGTTCGGGCCTCGGGCTGTCCATCGCCTCCACCATCGCCGAGGCGCACCACGGACGGCTCGAACTCGACACCCGGCCGGGCTCCGGATCCACGTTCCGTCTGCTTCTGCCCCGGAGCGTCGGGGCCGAACCGGCCACTCGGCCGTGACAACGTTCGTCCAGGGCCTCGAACGGGCAGGCCTGATTTTGACGTTGCCATGTCACCTGTCCGCCAACAGGGAGTTGCCTCATGCCCCTCGCACCTCGACCGCTCGCGACACGACGACAGATTCTGGCCACGGGCGGTGCCGCCGCCGCGATCGCCTTCACCGGCGCCTTCACGGAACTCTTCGCGGGAACGTCCGCCGCCCGCGGTCACGCGGGTTACGGACCGCTGGTGCCCGACCCGGACGGACTGCTCGATCTCCCCGAGGGGTTCCGTTACCGGGTGCTCTCCCGCGAGGGCGACCCGCTCCGCTCGGGCGAGGGGCCGGTGCCCAGCAACTGCGACGGCATGGCCGCGTTCGCCGGCCGGCGCGGACACGTCCGGCTGGTGCGCAACCACGAGAACCGGGTGACCGCGAAGATCGCCGTGCCGACCGTCGAGGGGCTCACCTACGACCCGATGGGCAAGGGCGGCTGTACGGCCCTGGAGCTCGACGGCCGGGGGGTCGTCCTCGGCGAACGCGTCGCCATCGCCGGCACCGCGGTGAACTGCGCCGGTGGACGCACCCCTTGGGACACCTGGCTCACCTGCGAGGAGACCGAGGACAAGGCCGGCACCAACGGCTACACCAAGGACCACGGCTTCATCTTCGAGGTGGACGGAGCCGACCCGCACCGTACCGGCGCGGTGCCGCTGACCGCGATGGGCCGCTTCCAGCACGAGGCGATCGCGATCGACCCGCGCAACGGGATCGTGTACGAGACGGAGGACGCGTTCGAGAAGCCGTTCGGGCTCTTCTACCGCTTCCTGCCCGAGAAGCCGCTCGGCGGCACGGGCTCGCTCCGGGCCGGCGGCCGGCTGGAGGCCATGCGAGTGCCGGGCGTCCCCGACCTCTCCGCGGTCCAGGAGACCGGAACGAGCTTCGAGGGGATCGAGTGGGTCCCTGTACCGGATCCGCTGGCCGCCGGAACAGCCATCCGTTTCCAGGACTTCGGGCCGAAGGGCATCACCCACGGACAGAAGCTGGAGGGCTGCTACTGGGGCGGTTCCTCGGTCTACTTCGTCTCCAGCTTCGCGCACAGCGCGGAGGGATCGGCCGCCGACCACTTCGGCCAGGTCTGGCGGTACGAACCGCGTCGGCGCAGGCTGACGCTGGTCATCGCCTTCGGCCCGGACACGGGCATCCAGCTGCCGGGCGAGTCGCCGGACAACATCACCCTCGCCTCCGACGGCGGGCTGATGGTGTGCGAGGACGGCGGCGGGGCCCAGCACGTGTTCGGTCTGACGCGGCGCGGCGAGGTGTACGCGATGGCGCGCGGCCGGCAGAACATCGGGACGCCCGAGGAGCCGGAGTGGGGCGAGTTCGCCGGGGTCACGTTCTCACCGGACTTCAGGACGATGTTCGTCAACTGCTACACACCGGGGACGACGTTCGCGGTGACGGGTCCGTGGCGCTGACACCGGCCCGCTGATCGACCGGGGCGGCGGACGGACCGGACGTCCCCGCCCCGGCACCCCCTACCAGTTGGTGAACGCCCCGTCCGATGTGCGCAGATGGGGACGTTCGGCTGCGGTGGCCTGGTAGGCGCGGGCCTCTTCGCGGTCGATGTCGACCCCGATGCCCGGCAGTTCACTGAGTTCGATCCGCCCAGGCACGACCACCGGGCGGTGGGTGAAGAGCGCGGCGATGGCCGGTTCGGGGTCGGTCTGGTGCTCCTGGACCGACACGTTCGGGCAGGCCAGATTGAGCTGGAGCGAGGAGGCCGCGGTGACCGGGCCCAGCGGATTGTGGGTGGCGAGCTTGATGTGGTGGGCCTCCGCCATGGCGGCGATCTTCCTGGCCTCGGTCAGACCGGCCGCGACGCCCACGTCGACCCGCGCGTAGTCGATGAGTTCGCCCTCGATCAGGGGCCTGAACTCCCATTTGGAACCGTACTGTTCGCCCGCCGCCAGCGGTACGGCGGTGCGCGCCCGCAGCATGCGGTAGCTCTCGGGGTTCTCGCAGCGCAGCGGGTCCTCCACGAAGTACGGGCGGGCCGCCTCGATCTCCCGGCACAGCGTCAGCGCCTCGGGCGGGTCGAGCCGGGTGTGCACGTCCAGGATGAGCTCCACCTCGTGGCCCACCGCGTCCCGGACCTGGTGGAAGAGTGCGACGGAGTCGCGCAGGCAGCGGCGGGCGTCCAGGACGTCGTCGGCGTCGTGCGGTGCGGCGAAGCGCAGATGACGCCAGCCGGACCGGACGAGGTCCCGGCAGCGGTCGAGGAACCACTCCCGGTCGTGGTAGCCGTCGCCGACGTGCACATAGGCGGGTACGTGGTCGCGCACCCGGCCGCCGAGGAGTTCGTGCACCGGTACGCCCAGCGCCTTGCCCCGGATGTCCCACAGGGCCACGTCCACCGCGGCGATGGCGGCACCGAGGATCCGGTCGGCGGGGAAGAAGCCGCGCCGGAACATCACCTGCCACAAGTGCTCGATGCGCCGGGGGTCCTCACCGATGATCAGCTCGGCCAGATGGGCGAGTCCGCCCGCGACCGCCTGCTGCCGGGACCTGATGCCGACCTCGCCCAGGCCGTGGATGCCTTCGTCGGTGTCGACCACCACGAGCATCATGCTGTCGCCGTGGTCCGGCAGAGTCAGCACTTCCAGGCCGGTGATCTTCATGCCACTCCTCGATGAAAACGTTCCCGCAATTTCAGAACAGTTACTGAGGACGCATCATCGGCACCGATACCGCGCTCGCACAAGCCCCTTGCGCACAGCAGATTTTCATGAGGGAAACACTCTTGACACACTCGGGAACGTTCGCAAGTATCCACCGCATCCAGCAGGGTTCGGGCAAGGAGGCAGGCTGTGGCAGTCACAATCCGGGAGGTGGCGAGCGCCGCGGGCGTCTCGGTGTCGACGGTGTCCCGTGCGTTCACCGCACCGGACCAGGTCCAGCCGAGGACCCGGCAGCGCATCCTGGACGCCGCGGCCAAGCTGGGCTACTCCCCGAACCCGGCGGCGCGCAGTCTGCGGGGCGGCGGCACGGGGACGCTCGGGCTGATCGTCCCGGACATCGCGAACCCGTTCTTCCCGCCGATCGTCAAGGCGATGCAGGCCCGCGCCCGGCGGCTGGGGTACACGGTCCTGGTGGCCGACAGCGACGAGCGCGAGGCCGATGAGCTGGAGGCGATCGCCGCCGTGTCCAAGCGGGTCGACGGCCTGGTGCTGTGGGCCTCCACCCTCACCGAGGACCGGCTGCGGGAGCTGTCGGACCGGATGCCGGTGGTGGTCGTGAACCGCAGCGTGCCCGGCATTCCCGAGGTACGGATCTCCCTGTCGGCCGGCATCACGCAGACCGTCGAGCATCTGCGCGCCTACGGGCACCGCCGCTGCGTGTTCGTCAACGCCTCACGTGCCGAGCTCAGCCGGGGCAAGTCCATCCAGGAGTCCTTCGAGGCACTGGACCTCTCACTGATGGAACTCGGCCCGTACGAGCCCCGGTTCGAGACCGGAGTGCACGCGGCCACACTCGTCGGCGCGCACGGCGCCACCGCGGTGATCGCCCACAACGACCTGGTCGCCCTCGGTGTGCTGCACCAGCTGTCGAACCTGGGCGTCAGCGTCCCGGGAGACGTCAGCGTCGTCGGGATCGACGACACCCTGCTGGCCTCCGTCTCCACTCCGGGGCTGACCACCATCAGGATCGACCCCGAGGAGATCGCCACCCGGGCCGGCGATCTCCTCATCGAGACCATCACAGGCCGCACGAGCGGCGACCGCACGAGCAGCGGCGACGCACCCTGCGTGGAGATCGGCTCCCGCCTGGTCCCGCGCGCCTCCACGGGCCCCGCGCCCACCCACTGAGCCCCACCACCCTCCGCATCCCACGCGCGCCCGCGCGCCGAGCCGCCGCCCCCGCGTATACACGCGCGCCCACCGACCGAGCCATCCCCTCCGCGCCTCTCGCGCGCCCACCGACCAGGCCACTCCCTCCGCGCCTCTCGCGCGCCCACCGACCAGGCCACTCCCTCCGCGTCCCTCGCGCGCCCACCCTCCGAGCATCCGCTCCGCGCACCGAGCCGCCTGAGCTCCCCCGGCCTCCCGGGCTCCCGAGCCCCCGAGCCCTCTCCGTACCCTCTCCTGCCCTCCTTGGAGTAGAAATGTCCAGAACATCCCGCCGTGCGGCCGTACTCGGCTGCATAGCCGTGGCCGTGACACTCACCGGCTGTTCCTCCGTCACCCCGGGCAAGGCGGGCTCGGGCGGCGACCTCGTCCTGCGGGTCCAGGGCATGCCCCCGGCCACCGACAAGCCGGGCCTGGCCCTGTTCAAGCAGCAGGTCGCCGACTTCGAGAAGGCCAACCCCGGGATCCGGGTCAAGGGGTCCACCACCGTCTTCGACCCGCTGACCTTCTCCGCCAAGCTGTCCGGCGGCAGCGTCGAGGACGTCATCAAGGTCCCCCTGACCGAGCCCCAGCGGCTCATCCAGCAGCAGCAGGTGCAGCCGATCACCGGTCAGCTCCAGGCCTGGAACCACTTCAAGGAGTTCAACCCCCAGGTCCTCCGGCCCGTGAGCGACAGCTCGGGCGATGTCTTCGGCGTACCGCAGAATCCGTACGCCCAGGGCCTGGTCTACAACCGGGCCCTCTTCGAGAAGGCCGGACTCGATCCCGACAAGCCGCCGACGACATGGGAGGAGGTCCGGGCGGCCGCGAAGAGGATCAGCGAGAAGACCGGCAGGGCGGGCTTCGTCCACGAGTCGAAGGACAATCAGGGCGGCTGGCAGCTGACCATGCTGTCGTACGCCTTCGGCGGGGAGCTGGAGACGCGGCAGGGTGACACGTACACCGCGACCCTCACCGGCGCGGAGACGAAGAAGGCGCTCAACCTGCTCAAGGACATGCGCTGGAAGGACGACTCGCTCGGCCGGAACCTGCTCAACAACCAGAACGACGTCGTCAAGCAGTTCGCGGCCGGCCAGGTCGGGATGTTCATGGGGAGCCCGGGAACGTACCGGCTCGCCAAGATGCAGTTCGGCATGGAGGACACCGACGCCTTCGGAGTCGGCGCCATGCCGCAGTCCGGCGGCAACGCCACGCTGACCGGCGGCGACATCTACATGGTCCCGAAGTCGGCCGACAAGCGGCACGCGGCGGCCGCGGTCAAGTGGCTGACCTTCGCCTACGCCCAGCCGCAGTACAGCACCGCGATCGCCGCGCAGCAGGCCAAGGCGCTGTCCACCGACCCCAAGTCCGCGGTCGGCGTGCCGACCCTGCCGGTCTTCGACGCCGGGCGGCAGAAGCAGATCAACGCGGCCATCGAGCCGTACGTCAACGTGAAGCCGGAGCACTTCAGGCCGTACACCGACGGTCTGGCGAAGCTCGACCTCAAGGCCGAGCCGCCGTACCAGGCGCAGCAGCTCTACACGGCGCTCGATTCGGTCGTCCAGTCGGTGCTCACCAAGCGCGACGCCGACGTGGACGCCCTTCTGGCCGCGGCCGAGAAGGACGTCAACGCCAAGCTCTCCGCCGGCCAGAAGTAGTCCGCCATGAGTCTGCTCACGCCTTCGAGGCGCCCCGCCGCCGTACGCGAGGAGCCGCTGTCGCCGGACGCGGACCGGCGGAACGCGCCGCGCGGCGGGGCCCTGCGCAAGCAGTTCACCGCCTGGCTGTTCCTGGTCCCGACGCTGCTGGTCTTCGGGCTCTTCGCCTGGTGGCCGATCGTCCGCGGCCTGCTGATCAGCTTCCAGCGGACCAATCTCGTCGATCCCGCCGTCTGGGTGGGCCTGGACAACTTCCGGGCGGTCTTCGACGATCCGCTGCTGGGCACCGCCATCGGCAACACCCTGCTGTTCGTCGGCCTCGGTGTCCTGATCGGCTTTCCCGCGCCGCTCTTCCTGGCGGCCGTCATGTCCACAGTGCGGCGCGGCGCCGGGGTGTTCCGCTTCCTCGTCTATCTGCCCGTGGTCATTCCGCCGGTGGTGGCGATCCTGCTGTGGAAGTGGTTCTACGACCCGGGCAGCGGGCTCTTCAACAGCGCTTTGGGGGCCATCGGTCTCGGGCCGTTCTCCTGGCTGGAGTCGTCCGACAGCGCGATGCTCTCCCTGGTCCTGGAGTCGACATGGGCGGGCATGGGCGGCGCCGTGCTGATCTATCTCGCGGCCATGGTCGGCATCCCGGGTGAGCTGTACGAGGCCGCCGAGATGGACGGGGCCGGGATCTGGCGGCGGCTCTGGCACATCATGCTTCCGCAACTGCGCCCGGTCATCGGTCTTCTGCTGCTCGTGCAGCTGATCAACACGGTGCAGGTCTTCACCGAGCCCTACGTCTTCACCGGCGGCGGCCCGGAGAACTCCACCCTCACCGTGCTGCTGCTGATCTTCCGGTATGCCTTCCAGGACGGCGCCTACGGCCAGGCGGCCGCGCTCTCCTTCCTGATGGTGCTCGCCCTCGCCCTGCTCTCCGCGGTCTATCTGCGGGCCACCCGCAGCTGGAGCAAGTCATGACCTCCCTCACCACCTTCGTCTCCGTCAACGACCGTCAGCGGCCCGGCACCCGGGCGGCCGTGCGCTCCATCCAGGTCCTCACGCTCCTCCTGCTTCTGCTCATCGGCATCGGACCGCTCTACTGGATGGTCAAGGGCGCGGTGTCGCCGCCGACCGAGCTGACGACGCATCCTCTCGCCCTGTGGCCGGACCGGCCGCTGACCGGCAACTTCACCATCGCCTACCGGGACCTGGGCGTCGGCCACTACCTGATGAACACCGTTCTGGTGGTGGGCGGTTCGTGGCTGGTCCAGCTCTTCGTCTCGGCCACCGCCGGCTTCGCGCTCTCGGTGCTCCGGCCCCGTTTCGGCAAGGTCGTCTACGGGGCGGTCCTCGCGACGATGTTCGTGCCCTACACCGTGAACATGGTCAGCCTCTTCATGACCGTGATCGATGTGCCGCTCCTCCACCTCAACCTCGGTGACACCTACTGGGCGATCTGGCTGCCCGCGGGAACGAACGCGTTCACGGTGCTGCTCGCCAAGCAGTTCTTCGACGCACTGCCCCGGGAACTCTTCGACGCCGCCCGGGTGGACGGCGTCAGCACCCGCCAGCTGCTGACCGGAATCGTGCTGCCGATGAGCCGGCCGGTGCTCGCCGTGATCAGTCTGCTGGCCGTCATGCACAGCTGGAAGGACTTCATCTGGCCGCTGGTCGCGATCACGGACCCCGAGAAACAGCCGATCAGCGTCGCACTCGCACAACTCGCCACCCAGGCGCCGCAGGACCAGCTCATCGCCGCGATGGTGCTGGCCGTCGCGCCGCCCGTGCTCGTCTTCGCGGTCTGCCAGAAGTACATCGTCGCCGGGCTCGGTTTCACCGGCGTCAAGGGCTGAAGTCCGGCCCCACCTCTCATCGCAGCTTCCTCTACGGGACAAGAGAAAGGCACTGCCATGTCAGTCGCACGCCGCAGGTTCCTCCAGGGCACAGCCGTCGCCGCGGGCGCGGCCCTCATCCCGGCGGGGGCCGCGTACGCCGCGGACCCCGTCACCCTCACCGCCGAGGGCATCACGCTCGTCGGCCGCAGCGACGGGAGTGTGCTACTCAAGGACGCCGCCGGCACCGACCGTCTGGTGCTCACCCACTTCATGATCAAGGACAGTGTGCTGGGTCAGCAGCGCACCTTCGGCGGTACCCCGTCCCAGATCACGCTGGCCGACGGGCGCCCCGCGCTGCGGATCCGGTACATCCTGGGCGGCGGCGCCCCCGGCGTCACCGTGACCGGCACCTTCGACGTCACCGCGCACAAGGCGCATCTGAAGTGGGAGGTCAGCGGCTCCACCACGCTGACGCCGACCGGTTTCCTGTTCGCCCGCGCCGCGCAGGGCAGCGGCGCGACGGAGTCGTACGAGGCACTGACCGCCTGGGAGAAGGACGCCCGGGGCGGCATCCCGTACGAGGTGAACGCGGGCGCCGTCTACACCGAGTCGTGGCCGGACGCCACCGCGTTCGTGTGCGTCTCCTCCACCACCCCGGCCTACACCAACGCCACCTGGGTGCACGCCCCGGGCACCTCGACCGGCACGACCAGCGCCGTCACCGAGGCCGACATCGTGTTCGGCGGCATGCGGCCGCGCGGTGCGGGTGCCCTCGCGACCGGCCGGCCGCTGGGCGTGGAGGTCTGGACCGACCAGCCCTTCAACCTGTACAAGGCCGCCGGGCAGACCATGACGCTCAGGGCCCAGGTGGTCAACGGGGCGGGCTCCGACCGGAGCGTGACCATGAACTGGTGGGCGCGCGACTTCTCCGGCACCCGGATCGCCGGCGGCACCCTCTCCCGTACGGTGGCCGCCGGAACGGCGTGGGACGCGTCCTTCCCGATCACCTCCCCCTCCCAGGGCATCGTCTTCACCGAGGTGGAGGCGGTCTCGGGGAGCGACACGGCACTGGCCCGCACCAACCTCACGGTCCTGCCGGACTTCGCGTACCGGGCGGGCGACGAGTCGATGTTCGGCCTCGCCAACTACCCTTGGCTGCTCAAGCCGAGCCAGGACGCGGTTCTCGGGCTGATGAAGACGATAGGCGTCAAGCGGATCCGCAACGCCTACGCCGGAGCGCCCGGCATCGACATCGCGACCCTCGACGCCCACGGCATCGGGCACAACGTCGAGCTCAGCAGCATCCCCCTCGGCGGCACCGCCGAGCAGATCGCCGCCTGGGCGGACACCAACGTCGCCAAGGCGATCGACTCGGGCGCCCCGTACTTCGAGGTCGCCAACGAGGTCAACACGCCCTGGATGTCGGGGCGGGGCGCCGATGTGTACGTCAGGGACGGACTGCGCCAGGTCACCGACCGGCTGGCCGCCGCCGGCTCGACGATGAAGGTCATGAACGCGGGTCTCGGCGGCATGGACCACATCTGGACCGAGAACTTCCGCGCCGCCGGCGGCTGGGACCTCATCGACGCCTTCGCCATCCACCCGGGCCGGGGCAACTTCACCGCCGACTACGCGCCGCCGGTGGAGGACTGGACCCTGGGAACGACCGGCTCGTACTGGAACTTCCTCGGGGCGGTGCGCAAGGCTCGGGAGATCGTCGACACCTACGGCGGTGACAAGGAGCTCTGGCTCAGCGAGGCGTACGCCCCCACCAAGCCCAACTCCTGGTGGCACGACACCTACCGGCACGCCGCCGAGAACGTGCTGCTCTCGCTCGCCCTGGCCAAGTCCGAGGGGGTACGGGGCGTCAACTGGTACCAGCTGCACGACTCGGTCATCAGCCATCCCCAGTCGGCGGACCCCGCCAACGTCGAGTACCACACCGGCCTGATGAACCGTGACACCAGCGCCAAGCCCTCGCTGCTCGCGTACGCGACCGCCGCCCGTGTCCTGGACCGGGCCTCCTACGTCCGTCCGCTCGTCTTCGCGGACCCCGACGTCAAGGGGCTCCTCTTCAGCACGCCGGACCGCGGACCCGTCTCGGTCCTGTGGAGCCGCAAGGACGGCTACGTCCTCAACGCCGACCACGGAGAAGGCTCCTGGTACGCCTCGCCGGAACCCTGGACCGACACCTGGACGACGCGGACCGATGTCGTCGCCCACTCCGGGGCGGTCGCGGGCACGGTGACCGTACTGAACTGCATCGGCCAGGAGAGCACGCTCACCGCCGCCGGCGGCAAGGTCACGCTCACCCTCGACGGCGCCCCGCGCATCTACTACGGCCTCGCCGCCAACCCCGACTGGAAGTAGGAGCCTCCGGGCCATGAGGAACGAAACCGCACGTCACGACATCACCGTCGTCGGCGGCGGCCTGGCCGGGGTATGCGCGGCCATCGCCGCCGCCCGGCTGGGCCGCACCGTCGCCCTGATCAACAACAGGCCCGTCCTCGGAGGCAATTCGAGCAGTGAGGTCCGCGTCTGGGTGTGCGGGGCGACCGGGCACGGAAGGAATCACTTCGCCCGCGAGGGCGGCATCATGGGCGAGCTGTTCGTCGAGAACCAGTTCCGCAATCCCGACGGCAACCCGTACTACTGGGACGCCGTGGTGCTGGACGCGGTCCGCGCCGAGCCGGGCATCACGCTCTACCTCAACACCGATGTGCGCGAGGTGGACGCCGAGGGCCCCGAGGACGCCCGGCACATCACCGCCGTCACCGGCTGGATGATGGGGTCCGAGCGGCGGATCCGCTTCGAGAGCGAGATGTTCCTGGACTGTTCGGGAGACGGGCTCATCGGCCACCTCGCCGGTGCCCGGCACCGCGTCGGGCGGGAGTCCCGGGCCGAGTACGACGAGCCCTGGGCCCCGGAGACGGCCGACTCCCTCACGCTCGGCTCGACGCTGCTCTTCTACACCAAGGACGCGGGGCACCCGGTCAAGTTCGTCGCACCCGACTTCGCCCGGAACATCGCGGAGACCACCATTCCGCAGCGCCGCATCATCAGGTCCGGGGACAACGGCTGCGCGTACTGGTGGATCGAGTTCGGCGGCGAACTCGACACGGTGCACGACAACGAGCGCATCCGCGACGAACTGTGGGCGGTCATCCACGGCATCTGGGACCACATCAAGAACTCCGGTGAGTTCGACGCCGCCGGCATGACGCTGGAATGGGTGGGTTCGGTGCCGGGCAAGCGCGAGTACCGGCGCTTCCTCGGCGACTACGTCCTCCACCAGAACGACATCCTCGGCCAGACCGAGTTCGCCGACCGGGTGGCGTTCGGCGGCTGGTCCATCGACCTGCACCCGCCGAAGGGGGTGTACGCCACCGAGGACGGGGCCAGGCAGCGGTACGCGGACGGGATCTACCACATCCCGTACCGCAGCCTCTATTCGGTGAACACGACGAATCTGCTGTTCGCCGGGCGCGACATCTCCGCCAGCCATGTCGCCTTCGGCTCGACCCGGGTCATGGCGACCTGCGCCACCCTCGGCCAGGCCGCGGGCACGGCCGCCGCCCTGTGCGCCGAGGGCGGCTTCGCACCGCGTGCGCTGGACGCCGCCGAGCTGCAGCGGACCCTGCTGCGTGAGGACGCCTCGGTGATCGGTCTGGGCTCCTCGGACCCGGACGATCTGGCGCTGACCGCCGTGGCCACGGCCTCGTCGGCCCTGGCCGGGCCGGACGCGACGGTCCCCGGCGAGCGGTGGCCGCTGACCGCCGACGCCGGTCTCGTGCTTCCCGTCGATCCGGAGCTCACCGCACTCGACCTCCTGGTCGACGCCACCCGGGACACCGAACTCGTGGTCGAGCTGTACGACCCCGAGCTCGGACAGAACTACGTCCCGCGCCGCCTCGTCGCCTCCGCCACCGTCCCGGTCGCCGCCGGACCGGAACAGTGGGTGCGCACGGGGCTGCGCTGGTCGCCGAAGAGTTCCCGCAACGCGTTCGTCGTCGTACGGGCCTGCGAGGACCTCGCCCTGTACACCGCCCCCGAGCCGGCCCCGGGGGTGCTGGGCCTCACCCGCGTACCGCTGCGCCCGCAGGACGAGTCGCCGCAGCCGCTGCGGGAGTGGACCGACGCGGGACTGCTGCGCCGCACGTTCTGCCTGCGTACGGGAGCGAACGCGGCGTACTCCCCGGACAAGGCCGTGGACGGGTACGCCCGCCCGTACGCGGGACCGCACATGTGGGTATCCGAGCCGCTGCGGGAGGGCGGGGAGGAATGGCTGCGGCTGTCGTGGCCGCGGCCGGTCACCCTGTCGAGGATCGAGGTGCTCGCCGACGACGACGTCAACGAGGACCTGATCAATCTGCACCACCACAGGACCCCGTTCGACACGCTCCCCAGCCTGCTGCGCGACTACCGGGTCGAGGCGCGCCGGCCGGACGGCACCTGGCAGGTCGTCGCGCGGACGTCGGACAACCGGCGCCGCCGCCGGGTGCACACCCTGGACGGGCCGGTCACCGCGGCAGCGGTGAGGATCGTCGTCGAGGCAACCAACGGGGCGGCGTCGGCGCGTGTCGTCGCCGTACGCGCCTACGCATAGGAGCAGCAGGTGGTCACACGAGTCCTGGTCACCGGGGCGGCCGGGCGGATCGGCCGGGCGGTCCTCGCCCTGCTGGCCGAACGTTCCGTCGAGGCGAACGCTCTCGTCCTGGAGGATCCGGGCGATCTGACCGCCCGGCTGGTCGTCGCCGGGGACGCCTCCGACACGACGGCCGTGCGGGCGGCGCTGGACGGGGTGGACGGGGTGATTCATCTGGCGGCGATCCCCACGCCGGAGCGCACCCCCGCGCAGCAGCTCTTCGCCGTCAACACCCTCGCCACGTTCACCGTCCTGGAGGAGGCGGGGCTGGCCGGGGTGCGGCAGGCCTCGGTCGCCAGTTCCTGGGGGGTCACGGGCCTGCCATGGACGGCGGATCCCGCCCCGCACCCCGCCTATGTGCCGGTCGACGCGTCGCTGCCGTCGCAGGTGGCCGACGCGTACGGGCTGTCCAAACAGGTCGACGAGCTGACGGCCGCGACGATGGCGCGGCGGCACGGGATGAGCGTGGTCTGTCTGCGCTATCCGTTCGTCGGCGGGTTCGACGAGCGGCTGCGCGCGCACGCGGCGCGGCTCACCGAGCGGCCGGAGCTGGGGGCCCGGGACCTGTGGACGTATCTGGAGGTGCGGGACGCGGCGCGGGCCGCCCTGCTGGCTCTCGGCGTCCCGGGTCCGGGCGCGCACTCCGTCCATGTGTGCGCAGCCGAGACGCTCGTGCCGTTCCCCACGGAGGAGCTGATGCGCCGCTACCACCCGACGACCCGGCTGCTGTGTCCGCTGCCCGGACGCACCGCACCGGTGGACACCACGGTTGCCGAGCGGCTGTTCGGCTTCACGGCCGAGCATCTGCTCGACGCCTGAGTGAACTCCGGGAGGGGCTTCCCGGGAGAGGAGTGCCGCAGACGGAACCTCACCGATTGATCGGTTAGCTTCCGATAGTGATCACTTCTGTACGGAAAATTGCGGTGCTGGCAGCTCTGGGCACGGTGCTCGGAGCTGCCGTCGTCGGCTGCGGGAGCTCCGGGGACTCCCCCGGCCCTGCCGCCGCCCGTGTCCCGTCCGCCGCGCACACCCCGGCCCACGCCCACGCCACCGCATCCCCGGCCGCGGAGAAACCGCCGGTCCTGGCGCCGGGGCCCCGCGGCCTGACCCCCGTCCTCGAACACGGCCCGAACCGTACGGACAAGGTCGTGGCGCTCACCTTCGACGCCGATATGACGGCCGACGAGGGGCCACGCGCGGCGGCGGGTGAGCACTTCGACAATCCGGAGCTGATCGCGCTGCTGCGCCGGCTGAAGGTACCGGCGACCGTCTTCATGACCGGCCGGTGGGCCGAGGAGTATCCCGCCCAGGTCCGGTCCATCGGCACGGACCCGCTCTTCGAGATCGCCAACCACTCCTACAGCCACTACGCCTTCACCTCGCCCTGCTACGGACTGCCGACCGTGGAGAAGGACGCGATGCGCGGGGAGGTGGAGCGGGCCTTCGGGGCGATCAGGAAGGCCGGAGCCCGCCATGTGGTGCCGTACTTCCGCTTCCCCGGCGGCTGCTACGACGACGCCTCGCTGCGCGCGCTCGCGCCGGAGAAGGTGACGGCGGTGCAGTGGGACGTCGTCAGCGGCGACGCGTTCGCGACGGACGCGGACGCGGTGGCGGAGCAGGTGCTGGACGGGGTGGAGCCCGGGTCGCTGGTCGTCATGCACTGCACCCGCAGCGCGGCTCCGGTCACCGACGAGGCGGTGGAACAGGTGGTGCCGGAACTGCGGAAGCGCGGATACCGCTTCGTGAAGGTGTCGGAGCTGATGGCCGGCTGAGGCGTCTCAGCCCGAGCAGGCGGTGCGCTCCGCCTCCTGCCACGCACAGACCGGACAGAGCGTGATGCCCTTGACCGACTGCGCGTACTCGGTCGGCTTCCGGCACAGCACGCACTCGGCGTACGGGGGGCCCGCGGCGAGCGCGGGAGCGACCGGCGCTTCACCGTACGAGCCCCCGCCCGACCCGTTGCGCGAGTCGTGGCACGCCACGCCGTCCGGCGCCTCGCACGGCCCCTCGTACGGCTTGTTCGCGCGTTCCTTCGCCGGCTCGTTCATGCGGACGAGCCTAACTCTTCGTCCGTGGACCGGCGTCGGACGCGGCCCGGACATGGTGAGAGGGTCCGCGCAGTCCAACGGGGCCTGACGACGCGGTCACGCCCCTCCCGTACTCAGCCGCGTACCGAGGTGAGCCGGCAGGCGAGCGCGCCGGCGGCGGCTGCCACGGCGCCGGCCACGAGGAACGGGACGACGGGCACCTGGACCGTCCCGGTGCGCGAGCCGGTGACCAGTCCGGTGACCGCGGAGTTCGCGGGCGAACCGCTGGTCACCAGGGTGAGCAGCGCCCCGGTCACGGTCGCGGCGACCGACCAGCCGCGCCCGTGCAGCAGCGGCCGGGCGCACAGCGCCCCCACCGCCGCGCCCAGCAGCACGCAGCAGGCGGCGGCGAGCAGCCCGGCGAGGGCGGCGGACGCCGGCGGGACCCGGACGGTGTGGTCGGTGCTCGCCGGTTCGCTGATCAGCAGCACGAACGTGGTGGCGGCCGCACCCAGCAGTCCGGCGCACCCCAGCGCCGTGGACAGGGCCGCCAGGTGGGCCCGCGGCTGCCCGCCCGCCGCCGCGGCGACGACGGTACGGGCGGCGGCCGGTTCCTGGGTGGCGCAGACCTGGACCAGCCAGGCGGTGACGGGCAGCAGGGCGGCCGCCGCGAAGCCGAGCGAGTCCAGTACGGGCTGCCCCGCACGGACGCCGACGCCGAGGAAGGCCACGTACAGCACGACGGGGGCGAGCCAGCGCTGGGAGCGCAGCAGGAGGGCGGCGTGGTAGCGGATCAGCGCGGTCATGACGCCTCGCCGGGAGCGGCCGGGAGCCGGGCGGTGCCGGGGCCGCCCGGGAGGGCCGAGAGCCGCACGATGTGCCAGGGCGGGCGGGCCGCGAGCAGGGCGCCCAGCAGTGCGTCGGAGTGCGCGGCGGCGACCGTGAGCCACAGCGTTCCGTCCTCGGCGGCGGTCCGCTCGGGGGCGCCTGGCAGGGTGTCGGGCAGCGGGGTGGCGGGCGGGCCGGTCACCTCGATCCGGACGCGGGGCCCGGCCGTCGCCGCGGGCCGGCCGGTGGACACCAGCAGCCCGGTCCCCTCGACGCGCAGGACCGTGTCGACGGTGCCCGCCAGCCGGCGCGGGTCGTGGTCGACGAAGACCACGGTGGATCCGGCGGCGACCCGCGCCGCCACGGCCCGGTCCAGTTCGTCCCGGGCACCGGTGTCCAGGCCGGTCCAGGCCTCGTCCAGCACCAGCAACTCCGGTTCGGCCAGCAGCGCCTGGGCGACGGCGACCTTCTGGCTGGTGCCCTTGGAGAGCTCCGCCATCGGGGTACGGGCGTGGCCCGCGGCCCCGAAGCGGGTCAGCCACTCCTGTGCGCGTGCGGCGGCCTCGGCCCGGCGCAGTCCGTGGATCCGGCCGAGGTGGACGAGATACCCGGCGGCGGTGAACGGCAGGGCCGCCGGGAAACGTTCGGGGACGTAGGCGGTGCGCGGCCCGGTGCCGGTGATCCGGCCCTCGGTGGGGGCGTCGATCCCGGCGAGAAGCCGGAGCAGGGTGGACTTGCCGGTTCCGTTGGCCCCTTCGACGCGGACGAGGGCGCGGGCGGGCAGACCGAGGTCGACCCCGCGCAGCACCCATGGCCCGGCAAGGCCGTACCGCCGGCCCACCCCGTCCAGCCGCAGGGCGTCCGTACTCAGTTGGACGACGCCTTCTCGGTCTTGAGCTCGCTGGGCCGTACGATCACGAACCCCTCGCCGTCCAGACGCAGTTGGACCGCCTCCCCGGAGCCGCCGCGCAGCATCGAGCCGACGCTCTGCGAACGGTGCAGCGAGGTGTTCAGATGCGCGCTCCAGCCGACGACCGCGTCCGTGTCGACGCAGACCGGCTGCTGGGGCGAGACAGGGATCACTATGGGGTGCCCCTCGCACATCAGGCCGAGCTTTCCGTAGCCGGTGAAGACGCTGTTGAAGAGCCCGCCGCCGGTCATTCCGGCACCCTTCACGGTCTTGATCTCGTACGCGAGCGTGGCGTCGAAGCACAGGACGTTGCGGCCGTTGAGGGTGAGGACGTCACCCTGCTCCATCTCCACGATGAAGCAGTTGGCCGCCTCGTGCGCGAACCACGCCTCGCCCTGTCCGCGCACCGCCATCAGCGGCAGGCCCTCGCCGGTGACGGCACGCTTGAGCATGCCGCCGAGGCCCTGGCCCTTGCGCTCGAACTGGAGATCGCCACGGAAGGCGATCATCGATCCCTGGCGTGCGTGCATCTCGCCGTTGACCGCGTACTTGATGGATTTGGCGTTCTGCAGGGTCATTCCGGGGGCGGTCGCCGGCTGCGCCATGTGCTCGCTGGAGAATAGATCGCTCTTCATGCGGTGCATCCTCGCCCGGAGGATTTCATTCCGCCAAGAAGGAGTTCCGGGGCGCCTGGCAGACTGGACGGGTGAGCAGCAACGACACCTCCGGACCCCCTTCCGTTCCCGCCGCCCTGCCGGCGGACAGCCCCTTCCGCTCCGAGCGGACGGACCGGGACGAAGCACCTCAGTACGTACTGCCTTTGGTGGTGCACATCGAGAAGACGGACCCCCCGGCCCGCACCGACGCGCTGCGCACGGCCGCGCGGGCGGTGCTGGTGATGCTCTCCGACGAGCGGTCCGTGGGCGAGGGCGAGTGGGCGCAGGTGATGCGCGACTGGCAGGACGCCCGGATCCGGAAGGTGGTGCGCCGGGCGCGCGGCGCGGAGTGGCGCAAGGCCTGCGCACTGCCCGGGATCACGGTCACGGGCGAGACGGCAGAGGTGCGGGTCTACCCACCGGTGCCGCTCGACGGCTGGCCGAAGGAGCTTGCCAAGCTCCAGGTCTCGGGAACGGACCTGGACGACCCCGAACCGCCTGCCGCGCCCGACCTCGCCGGTCCGGTCCTCTGGCTGAACCCGGAGCTCGGCATGTCGGCGGGCAAGGAGATGGCGCAGGCCGGGCACGGGGCGCAGCTCGCCTGGTGGGAGCTGTCGGAGACGGAGCGCAAGGCGTGGCGCGAGGCGGGCTTCCCGCTCTCGGTCGCCACTCCGGACGCGGGCCGCTGGCGGGAGCTCACGGTGAGCGGACTGCCGGTGGTGCGGGACGCGGGGTTCACCGAGATCGCCCCCGGCTCGTGCACGGTGGTCGCCGACCATCCGGCGCTGCGCCGCTGACGGACGGGCGGCGGGCGTGAACACGTCGTTCACGTCACGGCCCCCACGTTCCGGTGCCCTGAGCTGCTGCGCACCCGTCCGGCCCCGGAACCTCAAGTCAAGCTCTGAACGTCTCCCTTCCCGGATTCACCGCTGCGCCGCGGGGTCATGACCCCTGCACGGAGCGAAGGAGGGGGACACCATGAAGCTGGGGACGGGGATCGGCTGGCGGCCGGAGATCGCCGATGCGGTGGAGGCGCTGCCGGGGATCGACTGGGTGGAGGCGGTCGCGGAGAACCTCTGCGACGACCATCTGCCCGCCTCGCTGGTACGGCTGCGGGAGCGCGGCGTGACCGTGGTGCCGCATGGCGTCTCGCTGGGCCTGGGCGGGGCCGACCGCCCCGACCCCGGCCGGCTCGCGGGCCTCGCCGCACGCGCCGCGCTGCTGGGCACGCCCCTGGTGACCGAGCACATCGCGTTCGTCCGGGCGGGCGGCGCGCGCACCGGGTCACCCGTGCTGGAGGCGGGGCACCTGCTGCCCGTCCCGCGTACGTGGGCGGCGCTGGACGTGCTGTGCGAGAACGTACGGGTGGCGCAGGACTCGCTGCCGGTGCCGCTGGCGCTGGAGAACATCGCGGCCCTGATCTCCTGGCCGGACGAGGAGCTGACCGAGGGGCAGTTCCTGGCGGAGCTGGTCGACCGCACGGGGGTGCGGCTGCTCATCGACGTGGCCAACCTGCACACGAACCACGTCAACCGGGGCGAGGACCCGGCCGGGCCCCTCGACGAGCTGCCGGTGGAGGCCATCGCGTACGTGCATGTGGCGGGCGGCGTGGAGAAGGACGGCGTCTGGCACGACACACACGCCCACCCGGTCACCGCTCCGGTGCTCGGTGTCCTCGCCGAGCTGTGCTCCCGCGTCGACCCGCCCGGGGTGCTGCTGGAGCGTGACGACGACTTCCCGCCGGCCGCCGAGCTGGCGGGCGAACTGGACGCGGTCCGCGCCACGCTCGACGCGCACCGGGGCGGTGTGCGGCCCGCACAAAAGGCGGCCCCGCGCCCCGCGCCCCCGGCCGCCGTCCCACGGCCCGACGGGGACGGTGGGGCCGGCGGGAACGCCGGGGCCGGCGCCGCCGGTGACGCCGTACGGGACCGGGTCGCGGTCGCTCAGACCTCGCTGCTCTCCGCCCTCGTCGCGGGCACCCCCGCCCCCGAGGGTTTCGATCAGCGCCGGCTCGGCGTCCAGAGCCGTGCCCTGGCCGCCAAGCGCGCCGATGTCGTCGCGAAGGTGGCCCCCGAACTCCCGGAGATCCTGGGCCGCCGCGACTACCGGGACGCGTTCCTCGCGTACGCCAGGAGCCGTCCGATGTCCGCCGGATACCGGCGCGACGCCCTGGACTTCGCCGAGCGGCTGCTCATCGCGGGCCACCCTGCGGACGACGCGGCGCGCCGCCGGCTGACGCACTGGTGGCAGGACCGGGCGGCCTCCAGGCCGCCCCGCCGTACCACCCGGCTCGTCCGGGCGGCCCGTTCCGTACTCGCAGGAAGGTGACCGGGATGAACACACTGGCCCTGGTCCTGTATCTCGCCGTGGCGATCTCCTCGACGCTCCTGATCGTGGGGCCGGGCCGTGCCCGCCACAGCCCCGGCGGGCCCGTCCACGACCTGGCCGAAGTGGCGTTCCTGAACGGCGGGCCCGGCCGTGTGGTGGACACCGCGCTGGCCGCGATGCTGGAGGACGGCCGGCTGGTCATCGGCGGGCCCGGGATCATCGCGGTCCAGCGGCCGGTCGCCCACGACCCGGTGGAGCGGGCCGTGCTCCAGGAGCAGGCCGCCGCTCCGAGCGGCGCGCTGCACACGCTGCGGAACGCGGTGATGCGCCACCCCGCCGTGCAGGAGGTCGGTGACGGGCTGGCCGAGCGCGGTCTGCTGAACGTGCCCGGGGCGAACCGGAAGTGGCGCCGCTGGGGCATGACGCAGGGGCTCGTCTGCCTGCTCGGCCTCCCGGTCTCCTTCGCACTGACCATCTCTCAGTTCGTCGGGGAGGACGACTACTCCGAGAGCACCTTCCCGTTCGTCCTCCTGGTGTTCCCGGCGCTGGCCGCCGGCACCCTCATCGGGTTCATCCGGGCGGCCACCGCCCGCGCCCGGATCACCAAGGCGGGGCGCAGGGCCGCGGCGGCGTTCCGTACCGCCCACATGTCGCGGACGGACGCCGCCCATCTGCTGGCGACGGCCGGGCCCAGGGCGCTGCCCGACCCCGTGCTGCGCGCACATCTGGTCACGGCGGCCCGGATGCGGCCCACGGGGTCGTCCGCGTCCTCGCACCACACGGCGGACTCGTCGGGGCTGCTGCTCGTGCCGGCGGTGTGGTGCGCCGGATCGGGCCCCGGCGACAGCGGCTGTGGCAGCTCCGCCGGCGGCGGAGGCGAAGGCGGTGGCGGCGGCGGGTGCGGATCGGGATCCAGCTGCGGTTCCGGATCGAGCTGCGGTTCCGGATCGAGCTGCGGCAGCAGTTCCGGGTCCAGTTGCGGCGGCGGGTCCAGCTGCGGCAGCAGTTCCTGAGCGTTCGCCGCCCGCGTCATGGACTCCCCGGCGCCCCGGGCCCGTACGTATCGCACATGACACCGGTGCGGCGCGCTCGAAGCGCGCCGCACCGGGAGCCGAACCCGGTGTCGCTGGAACGGCGGCCGGCACGGGGTGCCGGTGATTCCGCTGTCTGATCTTCCGGGTTGGGGTGGTCGGAACCCGCTCGCTACGCGAGCCCGGCCACCAGGTCTGCGACCGACTTGCGCCGGCCGGTGTAGAAGGGGACCTCTTCGCGGACGTGCATCCGCGCCTCGGAGGCCCGCAGGTGACGCATGAGGTCGACGATGCGGTGCAGCTCATCGGCTTCGAACGCCAGCACCCACTCGTAGTCGCCGAGGGAGAAGGAGGCGACGGTGTTGGCGCGCACGTCGGGGAAACCGCGGGCCATCTTGCCGTGGTCGGCGAGCATGCGGCGACGGTCCTCGTCGGGCAGCAGGTACCAGTCGTACGAGCGCACGAACGGGTACACGCTGATGTAGTCGCGCGGCGTCTCGTCGGCGAGGAACGCCGGGACGTGCGACTTGTTGAACTCGGCGGGGCGGTGCAGCGCCATGTTCGACCAGACCGGGTCGAGGCTCTTGCCCAGCCGGGTGCGCCGGAACAGGTTGTACGCCTCCTGCAGCGCGTCCGACGTCTCGGCGTGCCACCAGATCATCACGTCGGCGTCGGCCCGCAGGCCCGAGACGTCATAGGTGCCGCGCACGGTGATGTCCTTGGCCGCGAGCTGGTCGAACAGCTCCTGGACCTCACCGGAGTACGCCGCGCGGTCCGTGTCCGCGGGCAGCACGTCGCGAAGTTTGAAGACGGACCACAGTGTGTAGCGGACGACGTCGTTGAGGTCCTTCGCCTTCTTGCCGGCGTTGGGGGCCTTGCTTGATGTCACAGTCTCAGGAGCACTCATACGGCTATTGTCCCGCCTCGCTCCCTGTGCCCTGAACCAGGGTGGGGGTGGCGATGATCTCCCCGCCCTCGTCCCCGCCGCCCGCCCCCATGACGTCCCGGGCGATCTCGTCCGCGGCACGGTGGGCACTCGCGACGCAGGCGGGGATGCCGACCCCGTCGTAGACCGCGCCGCAGACGCGCAGCGCGGGCAGTTTCGCGACCTCCTCACGGATCCGGGCGACACGGCCGAGATGACCCACGGGGTACTGGGGCAGCCCGCCGATCCAGCGGGTGACCTCGGTGGAGACGGGCTTCGCGGTGAGTCCGGTCGCCGCGGTGAGATCGGCCAGCGAGACACCGACGAGCTCGGCGTCCTCGCGGTGGAGGTGGTCCTCCTCGCCGTAGCGGCCCACCGAGGTCCGCAGGACGAACAGGTCCGGGGCCGCGTCGGAGACCCACTGCCACTTGTGGGTGGAGAACGTGGAGGCCTTGATGGTGCGGCCGTCGACCGGGGGCACCAGAAAGCCCGAGCGGCCGTCGAAGGCCTCGGAGCCCGCCACGTCCGAACGCCGGAACGCCATGGTGATCAGGGCCATCGACGCGTACTCGACGCCCGCGAGCTCGGCGGAGGCGGCCGGGGACTCGGCGGCCAGCAGGGTGGAGGCGGACCAGGCGGGGGCGGCGAGGACGATTCCGTCGGCGGTGATCACCCGGGTGTCGGTGCGCACGTCCCATCCGCCGGCGGTACGGGTCAGGCCCAGCACGGGGGTCTCGGTGAGGATCTCGCCACCGCCCGCACGCACGGCGTCGGCGACGGCGCCCGGCAGGGTGCCGATGCCGCCGTCGATGCCCTGGAAGACCGGGCCGGTCAGCTGCCGGGCAGCGGCCTGCTCCTGGATACGGGTGACCCCGTCGAGCAGGGATCCCCCCTGCCGGGCGACCTCGAAGAGCTGCGGTACGGCGGCGCGCATCGAGATCCGGTAGGCGTCGCCCGCGTACACCCCGCCCAGGAGCGGCTCGACGAGCCGGTCGACGACCTCGCGGCCGAGCCGGTCCGCCACATAGGCGCCGACGGCCACGTCGTCACCGACGGCGGTCGGGGTGAGATCGCGTTCCTGCGCGATCCGGGCGAGACCCTCGGGCGAGAGCACGTCGCCCAGGACCGACGGGTCGCCCGGGACACCCATCACATGGCCCTTGGGCATGGGGCGCAGCGCGTCGCGCGTCCACAGCGCGGCGGTGGCGGTGGCGGGCGGCTGGAGCCGGTCCCCGATGCCGACGGCGCGGGCCAGGCCGACCGCCTCCGGACGCCTGGCGAGCATCGACTCGGCTCCCAGGTCGACCTGTACGCCCGCGACCTCACCGGTCATGAGCTTGCCGCCGAGCCGGCCGGTCGCCTCCAGGAGGGTGACCTTCAGCCCGGTGCCGAGAAGGCGGTGGGCGGCCGCGAGTCCGGCGATGCCGCCGCCGATGACGACGACGTGGCCGGGGGCCCTGTCCGGACGCTGTGTTGAACGCTGCATGCCCCCACTCTCTCAAACCTCATCCGAGTCCCGACCGTGACCGCTTCGAAACCGGCACCCCGAAACCGGGGCCACCCCCTCGTACGTCGAACCGGAGCCATCAAGCACACGTCCTGGGGGGACAGTTATGCAGACAGCACCCATCACCCGTACCGGCAGACGGCTGGCCGGCCGCACCCACACCGCGCTCGCCGCCGGGCTCCTGACCGCCGTCCTCGCACTGAGCGGCTGCGGCGCGGCGAGCGACAGCGACAACGGGGGCTCCGACAAGCGCGCCCTCTCCGCCGACCAGCAGGGCAGGGGCGGCGCCGCCGGGGAGGCGGCCTCGGACGCCAGGAAGGACGGGGCCAGGTCGGGGTCGCCGAAGAAATCGAATCCGGTGACCGCGACGCACGTCATCCGCACCGCGTCGCTGTCGGTCGAGGTGAAGAGCGCGCCCAAGGCCGCGGCAGCCGCGCGCACGGTCGCGCAGAACGCCGGTGGCCTGGTCGCCAACGAGACGACCGAGCAGGTGGACGACACGCACGACTCCTCGCATCTCGTCCTGCGGGTACCGCAGGACGAGTACGACGGTGTGCTGCGCGAGCTCTCCGGGTCGGGGAAGCTGCTCTCGCGGACCTCGACCGCTAAGGACGTCACCGACGAGGTCGTCGACATCGACAGCCGCATCGCCACCCAGCGCTCCAGCGTGGCGCGGGTGCGCAAGCTGATGGACCGGGCGGACAAGCTGGCCGACGTGGTCGTGCTGGAGGGCGAACTGAGCAGCCGTCAGGCATCGCTGGAGTCGCTGCTCGCCCAGCAGGCCTCGCTGAAGGACCGTACGACGCTGGCCACGATCACGCTGGACCTGATGGAGCCCGAGACCGCGTCCGAGGACGACGGGGACGACGGTCCGGGATTCCTGGACGCGCTGGCGGGCGGCTGGCACGCCTTCGTGACGGTGCTGCGGTGGCTCGCGATGGCGGTGGGCGCGGCCGCACCGTTCCTGGCCGCCGCGGCCGCGCTGCTGGTGCTGTGGCGGCTGGTGCGCCGCCGGGGCGGGAAGGCGGAGGCACCGCCGGCCGGCGAGTGAGGTGTACCCGGGGGCGCCGCGGCGCCCCCGGGCTCCACCGCGCCGTAGCGTGGGCCTCTCGGACGGGGTGTCGAAAGGACCTGGCATGGCGGCGGAACGACTGGTGGTCATCGGCGGTGACGCTGCGGGCATGTCCGCAGCGTCACAGGCGCGCCGGCTCAAGGGCCCGGACGAGCTGAGCATCACCGCCTTCGAGCGGGGCCATTTCACCTCGTACTCCGCCTGCGGCATCCCCTACTGGGTCGGCGGTGACGTGGCACGGCGGGACGATCTGATCGCCCGGACCCCCGAGGAGCACCGGGCCCGCGCCATCGACCTGCGGATGCGCACCGAGGTGACGGAGATCGATGTCGCCGGGCAGCGGGTGCGCTCACTCGACCGGGACTCGGGCGAGAGGTCCTGGACCGGCTTCGACAAGCTGGTGATCGCGACGGGGGCCCGTCCGGTGCGGCCCGCGCTGCCCGGCATGGACGCGGCCGGGGTGCACGGCGTGCAGACCCTGGACGACGGACAGGCCCTGCTGGACACCCTGGACCGGGCGAAGGGGCGTCGCGCGGTCGTCGTCGGCGCGGGCTACATCGGGGTCGAGATGGCCGAGGCGATGCTGACCCGCGGCTTCGAGGTGACCGTGCTCAACCGGGGCGAGCAGCCGATGGCGACGCTCGACCCGGACATGGGGCGCCTGGTCCATGACGCGATGGACGGGCTCGGGATCACCACGGTGAACGGGGCCGCGGTCACCGCGATCCGCACCGGGCCGGACGGCCGGGTCACCGCGGTCGAGACGGCCGGGGCGTCCTATCCGGCGGACGTGGTGGTGCTCGGCATCGGCGTCGAGCCGGAGACCACGCTGGCCCGCGCGGTCGGGCTGCCGCTAGGCCCGCACCGCGGGCTGCTGACCGATCTGTCGATGCGGGTCGTGGGCCACGACAACATCTGGGCGGGCGGTGACTGCGTCGAGGTCCTCGACCTGGTCGCGGGCCGCACCCGCCACATCGCGCTGGGCACCCACGCCAACAAGCACGGCCAGATCATCGGGTCCAACGTCGGCGGCGGCTACGGGACGTTCCCGGGCGTGGTGGGCACGGCCGTGAGCAAGGTCTGCGACCTGGAGATCGCCCGTACCGGGCTGCGCGAGAAGGACGCCCGCGCGGTGGGCCTGCGCTTCGTCACGGCGACGATCGAGTCGACGGGCCGGGCGGGGTACTACCCGGGGGCGCGGCCGATGACGGTGAAGATGCTGGCGGAGTACCGCACGGGGCGGCTGCTGGGCGTGCAGATCGTGGGCCGTGACGGGGCGGCGAAGCGGGTGGACGTGGCGGCGGTGGCGCTCACCGCGGGGATGACGGTCGAGCAGATGACGTCCCTGGACCTGGGCTACGCCCCGCCGTTCTCGCCGGTCTGGGACCCCGTCCTGGTGGCGGCCCGCAAGACGGTGGCCGCGCTGCGGAAGGCGGGCACCGCCTGAGCGGCGCCCGCCTCCGGGGTCAGCGGGCGGTGCTGGTGTGGACGTACTCGACGAGGCGGGTCAGCGCGTCCGGGTCCATCGACGGCATCACGCCGTGGCCCAGGTTGAAGATGTGGCCCTCCAGACCGGCGGCCGCGTCCAGCACCTCCTGGGCCTTGGTCTCCACCGCGGCGGTCGGGGCGAACAGCACGGCGGGGTCGAGGTTGCCCTGGAGCGCCTTGCCGGGGCCGACGCGGCGCGCGGCCTCGTCCATCGGGACCCGCCAGTCGACGCCCACGACGTCCGCGCCGGCCTCGCCCATGAGGCCGAGCAGTTCACCGGTGCCGACACCGAAGTGGATGCGCGGGACCTCGTAGTGCGCGACGGCGTCGAACACCTTCGCCGAGGCGGGCAGCACGGAGTGGCGGTAGTCGGCGGGGGCCAGGGCGCCGACCCAGGAGTCGAAGAGCTGCACGGCGGAGGCGCCCGCCTCGATCTGGACCTTGAGGAAGGCGCCGGTGATCTCGGCGAGGCGGTCGAGCAGGTCGGCCCAGAGTTCCGGGTCGCCGTACATCAGGGCCTTGGTGTGCTCGTGGTTGCGGGACGGGCCGCCCTCCACGAGGTAGCTGGCGAGCGTGAACGGCGCTCCGGCGAACCCGATGAGCGGCGTGGTCCCCAGCTCGGCGGTGAGCAGGCCGATGGCCTCGGTGACGTACCAGACGTCCTCGGGGGTGAGGTCGCGCAGCCGGGCCAGGTCGGCACGGGTGCGGATCGGCTCGGCGATCACGGGTCCGACGCCGGGCTTGATGTCGAGGTCGATGCCGATGGCCTTGAGGGGAACGACGATGTCGCTGAAGTAGACGGCGGCGTCGACCTTGTGGCGGCGCACGGGCTGCATCGTGATCTCGGCGACGAGCTCCGGCATCATGCAGGAGTCGAGCATCGGGATGCCCTCGCGCGCCTTCAGGTACTCGGGCAGCGAGCGCCCTGCCTGGCGCATGAACCAGACCGGCGTGTGCGGCACCGGCTCGCGCCGGCACGCCTTCAGGAAGGCCGATTCGTGGGTGGCGGAGGACTTCGTCTGGTGGCCCGAGGGGCGGTCAATGGCGCTCACACACAGAATCTTCGCACGCACGGGGAATGAGCCCGGCCCCGCGCGGGTGTCCTTTCGCGCGCGAGGCTCCGGTTCCGCCTACGCTTCCCCGCATGGCTCCGGCGCAGGGACACTTCTCCGATCAATCCGATGGTGCTGACAGCACGGACAGTGCGGAGGGTGGTTCCGTCCCGCCCGCGTTCCGTTCGGCGGTGGACGCGCTGCGCTCGGCGCGGCTGAGGCCCGAGCTGGAGGTGGAGCCGACCCGGCCGCCCAAACGCCTGGCTCCGTTCGCGTACGCGCTGGAGGCGGCGGTCGTCGACGGCGAGGACGATCTCGCCGACGGGCGGCTCGTGCTGCTCCACGACCCCGCCGGGCACGAGGCCTGGCAGGGCAATTTCCGGCTGGTGACGCTGGTGCGGGCCGAGCTGGAGCCCGAGATGGCCTCCGATCCGCTGCTGCCCGAGGTGTGCTGGTCCTGGCTGACCGGCGCGCTGGAGGCGCGTGGCCTGTCGTACGGGGAGGCGGGCGGCACGGTCACCCGGGCGGGTTCGCACTACTTCGGCGCGCTGGCGGCACGGCGTCCGGCGACGCAGATCGAGATCCGGGCGTCGTGGACGCCGCGAGAGGGCCGCGGCGGTGTGCCGGACACGGCGGCGCATCTGATGGCGTGGGGCGACCTGCTGTGCCAGATCGCCGGGCTGCCGCCGTCGGAGCCGGTGGACGCGGCGGTGGTGACGCTGCCGCAGCGGCGCGGTCCGCAGGTCTCCTGACCGAGGGCTGTCCCGACGCGTTCCCACCACTCCAGGTTCCGTGACTCTGCGTCACGGAACCTCTCGCATGTGCCTCACAGGCGCCGGTTCTCTTTTCGTACAATCGATCGCGCGTCCTATTTGCCCGAATTGTTACTCACCAAATAGCGATCTTCCTCTAAAGGAGCAGGGGTCTGCTGCCGAAGGAGTCAGTGACCCTTCAAGCACGGTTCGCTCCGGCTTCATCCCCGAGCCGGCTCCCGTCCCGCCACTCCCCAGGAGGCCTGGTGTCCGTTCTCCTAGAGCAGCCCGCAAGCCTGGTCGCCTACCGCCCGAACAAACCGACGGCCATGGTCGTCGTGGCCGACCCACGCGTCCGTTCCACCGTCACCCGCCATCTGTGGGCCCTCGGAGTACGTGACGTCATCGAGGCGTCGTCCATCGCGGAGGCCCGCCCCCGCGTCGGCAACCCGCGCGACATCTGTGTTGCCGACGTCCATCTGCCCGACGGTTCCGGGCTGACCCTGCTGTCCGAAACCCGAGCCGCCGGCTGGCCGAACGGCCTCGCCCTCTCCGCCGCCGACGACATCGGCGCCGTGCGCAACGCCCTCGCGGGCGGCGTCAAGGGCTACGTCGTCACCGGCACCCGTACCAACATCGGCCACCCCACCCGTCCCGGCGTCGCACCCATCGGCGCCACCGCCGCCCGTATGCACCGCCGGCCCCCCGGCACCCCGAGCCACCCGGGCGGCTACCGCGAACTGTCCGGCCGCGAGGTGGAGGTCCTGCGACTCGTCGCCGAAGGACAGTCCAACAAGGCCATCGGCGTCTCCATGGGCCTGTCCGCCCTCACCGTCAAGAGCCACCTCGCCCGAATCGCCCGCAAGCTCGGCACCGGAGACCGTGCAGGTATGGTCGCCGTCGCCCTGCGGACGGGCATCATCCACTGAACCCCACCGATATCCGCACCCCCGCCGGTGTGCAGAAATGCGGAACCGGCTGGAATACACGCATCGGCGCCCGCCGACGGATCATTCCGTCGACGGGCGCCGCGCATACACAGATACCCTTGACACGTGACCGACGCCCAAGAGACCGCAGCAGACACTTCACTGCGAACCACCGGGGGCGCCCCCCCGGACGACGTCGCCCCGGCGCCGACTCCCTTGCTCGAACCTCGCGAGGGCATTCCACCGGTGGTGGCCTCCGACGATGCCCTGGCCGGGGTGATCGCCGCCTTCGCCGCGGGCTCCGGCCCGGTGGCCGTGGACGCCGAGCGCGCCTCCGGCTACCGCTACGGACAGCGCGCCTACCTCGTACAGCTGCGCCGTGACGGCGCGGGCAGCGCGCTCGTCGACCCGGTCGGCTGCCCCGACCTTTCCGGGCTCGGCGAAGCACTGCGCGGCACCGAGTGGATCCTGCACGCGGCGACCCAGGACCTGCCCTGCCTGCGCGAGATAGGGATGACGCCGACCGGGCTCTTCGACACCGAGCTGGCCGGGCGGCTGGCCGGGTTCCCGCGGGTCGGCCTCGGCGCGATGGTCGAAAGCGTGCTCGGCTACTCCCTGGAGAAGGGGCACTCGGCCGTCGACTGGTCGACCCGCCCGCTGCCCGACCCCTGGCTGCGCTACGCGGCGCTCGACGTCGAGCTGCTGATCGACCTGCGCAACGCCCTGGAGAAGGAGCTCGACCGGCAGGGCAAGCTGGAATGGGCGCAGGAGGAGTTCGCCGCCATCGCCTCGGCACCCCCCGCTCCCCCGCGCCAGGACCCGTGGCGCCGCACCTCCGGCATGCACAAGGTCCGCAGGCGACGGCAGATGGCGGTGGTCCGTGAGCTGTGGACCATGCGTGACCAGATCGCCCAGCGCCGCGACATCTCCCCCGGCAAGGTGCTCGGCGACGCCGCGATCGTGGAGGCCGCCCTCGCGCTCCCGCCGAACGCCCAGGCGCTGACCGCGCTGCCCGGCTTCGGCCACCGCATGGGCCGGCGCCAGCTGGAACAGTGGCAGTCGGCCGTGGACCGGGCGAAGGCGCTGCCCGAGTCGGAGCTGCCGCAGCCCGGCCAGCCCCTCGCCGGACCGCCGCCGCCGCGCGCCTGGGCCGACAAGGACCCGGCCGCCGCGGCCCGGCTGTCGGCCGCCCGCGCGGCCGTGTCCGAGCTGGCGGAACGGCTGCACATGCCGCAGGAGAACCTCATCACTCCCGACACCGTGCGCCGGGTGTGCTGGGAACCGCCGAAGAACCTGACGCCGGACGCGGTCGAGAACGCGCTCCACGGATACGGGGCACGGCACTGGCAGATCGGACAGGTGGCCCCGATCCTGCTGCGCGCGCTCGCCACGGAGGCCTGAGAAGGCTTCGGACGGCCTCGGACCCCACCGCGAGGGGGCGTATTCACGCCAGGTTCCGGCGGCCCCGGCCCACACGCACCGTTGCTCTCCATGGCCCGGTCGGCCCCCTTTTCGGGGCCGACCGGGCCATTTCGCCGATGTGACCTTCGCCGCTCCCGCCACAAGGACTGGGCAGTCTGGTTACCCGCAAGTAGCATGAGGGTGGCGGCGCGCTCCTGGGCGTGCCCCGCAGCAGTGCCATCCCGCACCCTGGAGGAGAGCCACCGTGCCTCGTACCATCCGGGACGTCGTCTTCGTCGACGGCGTCCGCACCCCGTTCGGCAAAGCGGGCCCGAAGGGCATCTACCACGAGACCCGCGCCGACGATCTCGTCGTGAAGGCCATCCGGGAGCTGCTGCGCCGCAACCCGGACCTGGACCCCGCCAAGATCGACGAGGTCGCCATCGCCGCGACCACCCAGATCGGCGACCAGGGCCTCACCCTCGGCCGTACCGCCGGGATCCTGGCCGGACTGCCGCAGTCGGTGCCCGGCTACTCCATCGACCGCATGTGTGCGGGCGCCCTGACGGCCGTCACCTCGACGGCCGGCTCCATCGCCTTCGGCGCGTACGACGTCGTCGTCGCCGGCGGTGTCGAGCACATGGGCCGCCACCCGATGGGCGAGGGCGTGGACCCGAACCCGCGCTTCGTGTCGGAGAAGCTGGTCGACGAGTCCGCCCTGTTCATGGGCATGACCGCGGAGAACCTGCACGACCGCTACCCCACGATCACCAAGCAGCGCGCCGACGAGTACGCCGTGCGCTCGCAGGAGAAGGCCGCCAAGGCGTACGCCAACGGCAAGATCCAGCAGGACCTGGTACCCGTCTCCGTGCGCCGCACCAACGCGGAGGCCGGTGAGACGGGCTGGGGCCTGGTCACCGCCGACGAGCCGATGCGTCCGGGCACCACGATGGAGTCCCTGGCCGGTCTGAAGACCCCGTTCCGCGCGCACGGCCGCGTGACCGCCGGTAACGCGGCGGGGCTCAACGACGGCGCCACCGCCTCGCTGCTCGCCGCCGAGGACGTCGCCCGCGAGCTGGGCCTTCCGGTCAGGATGCGCCTCGTCTCCTACGCCTTCGCGGGCGTCGAGCCGGAGGTCATGGGCTACGGCCCGATCCCGGCCACGGAGAAGGCCCTGGCGAAGGCCGGCCTGTCCATCTCGGACATCGGTCTCTTCGAGATCAACGAGGCGTTCGCCGTGCAGGTGCTCGCGTTCCTGGAGCACTACGGCATCGCCGACGACGACGCCCGCGTCAACCAGTACGGCGGCGCGATCGCGTACGGCCACCCGCTGGCCTCCTCCGGTGTCCGGCTGATGACCCAGCTGGCCCGCCAGTTCGAGGAGCAGCCGGAGGTCCGCTACGGCCTGACCACCATGTGCGTCGGCTTCGGCATGGGCGCCACGGTCGTCTGGGAGAACCCGCACTTCAACACCGCCGGAGGCGACAAGTGAGCTCCACCACTGAGCTTCTGAAGGGTGCGGCCGAGCTGTTCCCCGGCGAGGTCGTCACCCAGGCGCACGTACGCCACCTGGACCTTCCGGCCGGTGCGGGCAGCTTCGCTCTCATCACGCTGGACAACGGCCTGGACCACACCAAGCCGACCACCTTCGGACCGCAGTCGCTGGCGAACCTGAACGCCGCCGTCGACCAGGTCGAGAAGGAGGCCGCCGAGGGTGCGATCACCGGTATCGGGATCACAGGCAAGCCGTTCATCTTCGCGGTCGGCGCCGACCTCAAGGGCGTCGAGCTGCTGAAGGAGCACAAGGACGCGCTCGCCATCGGCAAGGGCGGCCACGACGTCTTCCGCCGGCTGTCCTCCCTCGCGGTCCCCACCTTCGCGTACTACAACGGCGCGGCCATGGGCGGCGGTGTCGAGGTCGGTCTGCACTGCTCGTACCGCACCGTCTCCAAGGCGCTGCCCGCGTTCTCGCTGCCCGAGGTCTTCCTCGGCCTGGTCCCCGGCTGGGGCGGCTGCGCCCTGCTGCCGAACCTGATCGGCGCCGACCGCGCGGTCTCGGTGATCATCGAGAACTCGCTGAACCAGAACCGTCAGCTCAAGGGCAAGCAGGTCTTCGAGCTCGGCATCGCCGACGCCCTCTTCGAGGGTGCGGACTTCCTGGAGCAGTCGCTGATCTGGACCGCGAACGTGCTGAACGGCACGGTCACGGTGGAGCGCCCCGCGATCGACCGCGGTGACGCCTGGGACCAGGCCGTCGCCCGGGGCAAGGCCGTCGCCGACTCCAAGGTGCACGGCGCGGCCCCGGCCGCGTACCGCGCGCTGGAGATCATCGCCGCGGCCAAGGACGGCGACCTGGGCGCCGGCTTCGACCGTGAGGACCAGGCCCTCGCGGACCTGATCATGGGCGGCGAGCTGCGCTCCGGGATCTACTCCTTCAACCTGGTCCAGAAGCGCGCCAAGCGCCCGGCCGGTGCCCCGGACAAGAACCTGGCCCGTCCGGTCACCAAGGTCGGTGTGGTGGGCGCGGGCCTGATGGCCTCGCAGCTCGCGCTGCTCTTCCTGCGCCGTCTCGAGGTGCCGGTCGTGCTGACCGACATCGACCAGGCACGCGTCGACAAGGGTGTGGGCTATGTCCACGCCGAGATCGAGAAGCTGCTCGGCAAGGGCCGCATCAACCAGGACAAGGCCAACCGCCTCAAGGCCCTGGTCTCCGGTGTGCTGGACAAGGCGGAGGGCTTCTCCGACGCCGACTTCATCATCGAGGCCGTCTTCGAGGAGATCGGCGTCAAGCAGCAGGTGTTCGCGGAGGTCGAGGCGGTCGCCCCGGCGCACGCGATCCTGGCCACCAACACCTCCTCCCTCTCGGTCACCGAGATGGCGTCGAAGCTGAAGAACCCGGAGCGGGTCGTCGGCTTCCACTTCTTCAACCCGGTCGCGATCCTCCCGCTGCTGGAGATCGTCCGCGGCGAGCGGACGGACGACGCCTCGCTGGCGACGGCCTTCGGCGTGGCCCGCAAGCTGAAGAAGACCGCGGTTCTGGTGAAGGACGCCCCGGCGTTCGTCGTCAACCGCATCCTCACCCGCTTCATGGGCGAGATCCAGAACGTCATCGACGAGGGCACCCCGGTCGAGGTCGCGGAGAAGGCCATCGAGCCGCTCGGCCTGCCGATGTCCCCGCTGGTGCTCCTGGAGCTGGTCGGCCCGGCGATCGGCCTGCACGTCTCCGAGACCCTGAACCGCGCCTTCCCGGAGCGCTTCACCGTCTCCGAGAACCTGGCGGCCGTGGTCAAGGCCGGCAAGCGCGGCTTCTACGTCTACGACTCCGGCAAGCCGGAGCTGGACCCGGAGGTCGCCGCGCTCCTGAAGCAGGGCGACTCGGTCCTGTCCGAGGAGCAGGTCCGTGACCGCGTCCTGGACGCGGTCGCGCAGGAGATCGGTCTGATGCTGGACGAGGGCGTCGTCGCCGAGGCCCAGGACATCGACCTCTGCCTGATCACCGGCGCGGGCTGGCCCTTCCACCTGGGCGGGATCACGCCGTACCTGGACCGTGAGGGCGTCTCCGAGCGGGTCAACGGCAAGAAGTTCCTGGCGCGGGGTGTGGCGAGCGTTCCGGCGTAGCACCAGCTCCTCGAACACGACGAGGGCCGTACGGGATCGCTCCCGTACGGCCCTCGTCGGTCGCCCGGCCCGCTAGCGGATGCCCTCTTCCTTCACGAACTCCCCCAGCCAGGCACGGAAGTCCGGGCCGAGGTCCTCGCGGTCGCAGGCCAGCCGGACGACGGCACGCAGATAGTCGCCGCGATCCCCGGTGTCGTAGCGGCGGCCCGCGAAGACCACCGCGTGCACGGGGCCTCCGAGACCCGGGTCGACGGCCAACTGGCGCAGCGCGTCGGTCAGCTGGATCTCACCGCCCCGGCCGGGCGGGGTCGTACGCAGGACATCGAAGATCTGCGGGGCCAGGACGTACCGCCCGATCACGGCGAAGTTGCTGGGCGCGGTGCCGGGTTCGGGCTTCTCCACGAGATCGGTGACGGCCAGGACGTCGTCCGCCTCACCGTCCAGGGGGGCCACGGCCGCACACCCGTACAGATGTGTGCGGTCGTCCTCGACCTCCATGAGCGCCACGACGCTGCCGCCCCGCTGCTCCTGGACCTCCAGCATCCGGGCGAGCAGCGGATCGCGTTCGTCGATGAGGTCGTCGCCGAGCAGCACGGCGAACGGGGCGTCGCCGACGTGCGGTTCGGCGCAGAGGACGGCGTGGCCCAGGCCGAGCGGGTTGCCCTGCCGCACGTAGTGGACATCGGCCAGTTCGCTCGACTCGCGGACCTGGCGCAGCTTGCCGAGGTCGCCCTTCAGCTCCAGCAGGTGTTCCAGTTCGTAGGCACGGTCGAAGTGGTCCTCCAGGGCCCGCTTGTTGCGGCCGGTGACCATGAGCACATCATCGAGTCCGCTGCGTACGGCCTCCGCCACCACGTACTCGATGGCGGGCCGGTCCACGACCGGGAGCATCTCCTTGGGAGTCGCCTTGGTCGCGGGGAGGAATCGGGTGCCGAGACCCGCGGCCGGGATGACGGCCTTGCGGGTTCGGCGGTGGTGCGTAGGCATGAACGTGTACTCCACAGCGGGCGGTCGGACGGCGAGGTGACAGAGACGGGGACGGGGCTGGGGATCCAGGGCCGTCAAAAAGAAGGGGGTCAGCCCTTGTCGGGGCTGACGGTGAAGGACAGCTCGTTGCCGGGTGTGAAGAAGACCCTGCCGCGCGCCGGGCCCTGCGTCGGGTGGTGCCAGCGCTGCGTGGGATAGACGTCGATCCGCTTGCGCTCCAGGATGTCGTCGAAGAAGCGCGCCAGCCGGATGCGCGGCCTGCCGGGCTCACGCTCCAGCCAGAGGTCCCAGTCGTCGTGGCCGCCCGACGAGGCCGCCACCACTCCGGCGAACGGCAGATGCGCCTCGAAGGCTCCGTCGTGCCCCACGGAGACCTGGCCCGACACCGTGGACGCGAGACTTCCCTTACGGGGCGTGGCCCCCAGCCGCAGCCGGGACAGGTCGGTGCCCTGCGGAACGACGAGGCCGCCGCGCACGAGCCAGCCGTCCTGCCCCACCAGCACGGCACGCACCTCGGCGTGCTCCACGCGATGGCGGACGAAGACCGACAGATGGCCGTCCGCGGTGCGGTAGGGCACGGGCCAGTAGGCGGGACCTTCCGCCGGGATCCGGCGGACCAGCAGACCTCCGGTGTGGATGCCCTCCACGGCGAGCGGCCGGCGCCCGCCGTCCGGCAGTTCCAGGCCGATGTCGTAACGGCCCTCGGCGAGGACCGGCGGTTCGGCGGGAACCGCGTACACGGACCGCAGCACGCCCGTCGCCTCGTCCACCGAGGTACCCAGGGCGGCCAGGCTGACCAGCGTCTCGCCCCTGCGCGGGGCGACACGGAGCGCGGGGGGCTCCTCGCCGGGGTGCAGCAGGACGCGGACCTCGATCGTGCCGTCGCCGCGCACCAGTACGTCCGCCGGGACACCGGACGGGGCGGCGGCCGGGGCCGGGGCCGGGGCGGTGTGGTCCTCCGGTACCGAGGCCCTCACATCCCGCAGAAAGGCGTCGTAGCGGAAGGCGATCTGTTCGGCGCTGTAGAGCGGGGCCGTGGCGTAGGCGCCCTGGGACAGCTTCTCCCGTTCGGCCGGCTGCTCGATGAGGTGGCGCATCGCGTGCGACATGGCCTCCTCGTCACCCACGGGAACCAGGATGCCGTTGTGGCCCGGAACGACGATCTCGCCCGGACCGAAGGGCGCGTCGGCGGCGAGGACCGGAAGCCCGTGGTGCATGGCCTCCACCATGGTGAGACCGAAGGACTCACGGCGGGCCGCGCTCACCGCGAAGGCGGCCTTGTCCCACTCGGCGGTGAGGTCGGGCAGCGCGCCCATGAGGCGGACCGCGTCGCTGAGCCCGTGGGCGTGCACGAGTTCCTGCAGCCGTGCCTGTTCGGGCCCCCGGCCGAAGATGCGCAGCCGCCACTCCGGGTGGTGGGGGGCGACCAGGGCGAACGCGTTGATCAGTGTGTCGAAGCCCTTGCGCGGCACGAGCTGCCCCGCGGCGGCGATCAGCGGCAGGCCGCGCACCGGGGCGTGCCTGGCCGGCGGCGGCACGATGTTGCCGATGCCGGCGAGCAGGGGTGCCCGGTCGCCCAGCTGTCGCTGGTAGTTGTTCATGTCGGCCCGGGTGAGGCAGACGACGCCGTCCATCTCGCGGTACAGCTCCAGCGTCCGCTCGCGCAGCTCCTGGGAGGGCACCATCGAGCCCTCGTGGTCGATGACCACGCGCCCGTAACCGTGCCGTCCGTGGGCGATGAGGTACGCGGCGAGCGTCGGCCGGGCGGCGATCACGACATCGGCGCCGCCGCGGCCGAGGTGACCGAGGATCAGGTCGTCGACCTCCTCGGTGTACTGACCGGCCCAGTCGTCCTCGCGCGGCATGATCCGGGACGGCTTCGTGCCCTTGGCCCCGGCCGCCCCTTCGCGCCGGTCCTCCAGGTAGCGCACGGTCACGTCGCCGGCCGGCGGGAAGGACGGCCGGTCCGCCGTACGGAAGACCGAGACGATCTCCACCTCGTGGTGGACCGCGAGTGCGGAGGCCAGGCTGCTGGTCGCCCGCGGTACGCCGCCGAAATTGTCGATGCTGTGGAGCAGGAAGGAGATCCGCACAAGTGTCCTTCGGGATGGTTGAGGTCGGTGGAGGCGGCGGTCAGTGGTGCTCGGTCACCACGAGCGAGAGTTCGTTGTCCGCGGTGAAGTAGGGGCGCAGCCCGACGACGGCACGGCCGACGTCGGGGCCGAACAGGTCCGGCGGCTCCTCCCGCACCAGCTCCGGGAAGCGCTGCACATCGCGCCTCACCACCTGGTCGTCGGCGATGCGCGCCACCCTGACCGGCTCGCGGCCGCTGCCGTCGGTGAGCAGCACGTCCCAGTTCTCGCGCATGAGCAGTCGGGCCCTCATGGCCTCGTCCATGTTCAGCTCGGCGCCGAACCAGCCGTCCTCGAAGCGCACCCGGCCGGCCGCCATCGTGTGCGCGGGCTCCTGGCGCCGGCGCAGCAGCAACAGCGGCTCGCCGCCGAGCCGCCACTCCCCCTGGAGCCAGCCCGTCAGCCACAGGCTCGTGTCGCTGTAGTCGACGGTCACCAGCTCGGCGTGGCTGGGCCGGGACCAGACCCGCAGGCGCAGATAACCGCCCTCGGTCGCGTACGGCAGCGCCCAGTGGAAGTGGTCCAGGTCGCTCAGGTGCCCGACGTCGCGGGCCCCGCCGAGCGTGCACCACCCGTAGCGCAGGCGCCGCTCCTTGCCCTTGCCGTCCACCACGTGGAGATCGGCGCGGCCCTCGCCCAGCGCGGCAAGCGCGCGTGCGTCGATCATGGCCCTGGTGCCACCGCTGTCGACCGCGAAGTCGGCCACTGTCCCGCGGCCCTTGCCCTGCTCCTTGACGCGCACGTTGCGGGCGCCGGACACGCCGCGCAGGGTGAGCTCCCAGGCACCGTTCGGCAGCACCCGGCAGTCCGCGGTGGGAAGGGGGCGGCTCTCGGCGGGCGCACCGCCGGCCGCGCGCCGCCCCTTGCCCCAGCGGCCGCGTGCCCCCGCCTTGACGGCGCCGAACAGCTCCTCGTACGCGTCCGCGACCTGATCCGTGCCCGCGGACCACGCGGTCCGCAGGGCGTGGGCCCGGTGCAGGGAGCGCAGCAGTTCGTCGGCCATGTACCGCTCCAGGGCACCGGCCGTGGCCTCGACGTCGCCGACCGGCACCAGCAGCCCGCCGTGGCCGTCGGTGAGCACTTCGGGTGCCCCGCAGGGCACCTCCGTGGCGACCACGGGTGTGGCCTGGGCGAGTGCTTCCAGCACCGGGCGGGCACTGTCCAGGCGCTCGGCGGTGACCAGAGCGATGTCGGCGTCGTAGAAGTCCTCTTCGCCGGCTTCCCGGTCGAACAGCAGCACATGGTCGTGGAGTCCCAGCGCGGTGACCAGTTCGCGGGTCTCCCGGCGCAGCGGCCCGGTGCCGAACACTCGTAGCTGCCATCCCGGTTGGTTCGCGCAGGTCCGGGCGAAGGCGTGCAGTGCCAGGTCGACGCGGCGGTGCGAGACCAGCCGCCCGGCGCTGATGACCACGCCCGTCGTCGGCTTGTCCGGGCTGTCGGCGAGCAGCACCGGCTCGGCGATGTGACGCACCTCGACGCCGGCGGCGCGGAGGGCCTGGTACTCGGGGGCGGCGGCGTCGCTCCGGGTGAGCGGGACGACCGCGTCCAGTTCGCGGTAGAGCTCCGTCCAGCGGGCACGCACCGATTCCGGGAGCCGCTCGACCGGTGCGGGCTGGCGGGCGATGCGCCGCGCGTGGGGAACGCGGCACTGGGCCAGGGCGGCGCCGAGCGCGGAACTGAGGGCGATCACCACGTCGGCGCCGGTCGCGGCCAGGTGCTTCCGGATCCTTCCGTCGTCGGCGCGGTTGTAGCGCCGGAACTCGGGGTCGCCCGCGATGACGAGTTCCGAGGTGTTGTCGTCGTCCCGGTCGCCGGCCGCGACCGAGGGGGCCAGGGCGAGCACGGTGACGTTCTCCGGGAGCCGCAGCGCCTGGTGTGCCGCGGCGGCGCCTCGCACGGCGACGACGGTCACCCGGTGTCCGGTGACGAGGGACTGGGCGAGGCGGGCGGCTGCCCGCGCGCCGATGGAGTCGGTGGCCAGGGTGTGGACGAGTATCTCGATGTTCATGGCTCAGGCCGCTGCCTTCTCGTACGGGCTCGGCACCGGGTAGAAGGCTTCGAGGAATCGGTGGAGCAGCTGGCTCTGGTGCTCGATCTCGGCGGGGTCGCTCGCGGAGTCGTTGAGGCAGAAGGTGTCGCGGTCCCGGCGCAGCAGCAGGAGTTCCAGCTTGTGCTCCAGCTCGGGGTCGTCCAGCGCGAAGTAGCCGTACCGGAGGTCGCCGGGCAGGCTGCGCCCGGAGTAGTAGCTGTAGTAGTGGTGCAGCGAGGAGGCGATGGAGAGGTCGGTGACGGACCGCACGGCACTGGCGGAGGTGCGCCGGTGCTCTTCGGGGAAGTCCCGTTCGATGGCGGCGAGGACGTCGCGGTTGAGCGCGTACGGCACGTGCTTCATCTTCTGTACGAGCGTGCGGCCGAACCGCTCCTGGATGAGCCGGCGGTTGTTCTTGGCGGCGACCGAGGTGGGCACCTCGTCGGGTTCCGGCGGGCCGTAGGGGACCTGGGCCGGGGACGGGAAGAACTTGGCGATGCCGTTCGGGTGGAAGAACGCCGAGGGCGTGAGGGTGCGGCCGATGAACATGTCGTCGTTGAAGTAGACGAAGTGGCGCGACAGTCCGGGTATGTGGTGCAGCCTGGACTCGATCGCGTGGCTGTTGAAGGTGGGCAGGTGGGAGGGGTCGTCGAAGATCTCCCGGTGGTCCACCACACGGGCCCTGTTGTCGCCGGGGGACCACCAGTGCGGGGTCTGCTGATCGGTGACGATGTAGATGTTCCGCACCCACGGCATGAACATCCGCACCGAGCGGAGGCTGTACTTCAGCTCGTCGCGGGAGACATAGCGGGCCAGGCTCGCCGCCTCCGCGTGGAAGACCTCACCACGGCTCTCGGCGCGGCGCCGCTGCCAGGCCGGGTCGTCGCCGTCCACCCAGGTGTAGACGACGTCGATGGGGAAGGGGTGCTCGTCGGGGAAGAGGATGTCCAGTTCGGGGCGAGTGCGCGTCGGGCGCAGCGGCGGCACCTCGGACTCGTGGGCCCGGCCCACGAGCCTGGTCATCTGCTCCCCGGGCACGACACGCTGCTCGTGGCCGAGGGAGACCTGCTCGCTGGCGCGGTTGCGGCGGGGCGCGACGAGGCGGTCGGTTCCCTGGCCGGGCTCGCTCTCCGCGGGCTCCCAGAACTCGATGTCGCAGCCGGTGTCGGCACCATGCGTGAGGTGCCCTTCCTCCGTGGTGCGGAACCAGAAGGCGCGTACGACGGACAGGCTCTTCGCCCGCTCCCAGGTCTTGTCCGAGGAGCCCTCCCACGCGCCGTCGCCGGGGGCCATGCCTGTCTTGGGCCGGGCGAGGTAGCCCTTGCTGCCGGAGAGCCGGGCGCGGAGCGCCGCCAGGGCCTGGGGGCGTCGGCGCGCGTCGACGCCGATCGCGGAGGCGGTGTCGTCGAGACCCGGCACCGCGAACCAGTCGATCCCCTCGTGCTCCAGGGCGCGACGGACTTCGAGGTTGTTCAGCTCGCGCGCGGCGAGCGGCGTGAGACGGTCGTGCACCAGGGCGACACGTTTGTGCATGTCCACGATGACCTGCCGCTCCGTACGGCCCCTGCGCAGTTGCGCCGGCACCGGCTCCGGGCGCGGGCCGGTGCCCATGGAGGTCTCGCCGGCCGTTGCCGGGCCGGAGGTGTCAAACACGCGGTTCACTTTCGTTACGGGGGTCGGGTGCTGCGGCAGGTGGAGCGGTTCGCTCACCGTTGGATCTCGGCCTTCTCGGGCCCGGTGGACCGGCTCACGTTGCGGTACTCGTCCGAGTCCGCCCGCTCGAAGCGGCTGGGGACGGGGAAGTACGCGTCGAGAAAGGTCCTGACCATGTGTTCCTGGGCCTCCGGGTCGGGATGCTCGACGGTGTCGTTCAGGCAGAACGTGTCGAAGTTCCGGTGGGCGAGGAGATTGTTCAGGCGGCGCCGGGCCTGGTCTGCGGCGAGGTCGATGTACTGGTAGCGCAGGTTTCCGGCGGTCGTACGGCCGGTGTGGAAGCCGTAGTAGTGGTGCAGGGACGAGGCGATGGGGACGTCCTCGGGGGACCGGAAGCGGGAGTGCTGGGTGCGGTGGTGGTCCTCGCTGTAGACCAGCTCGATGTCGGCGAGGATGCTGCGGCGCAGCGGATGCGGGGTGTGCTTCATCTTCTGTGCGATACGGGTGCCGAAGGACCGCTCGATCAGTGCCCGGCTGTTCTTGCCCGCCGCGTTCACCGGCAGGTCGTCGGCGCCTGCGGGGCCGCTCGGTACGAGCGCCTTGGACGGGAAGAATTTGGTCAGGCCATTGGTGTGGAAGAAGCGGTCGGCACCGAGCGGGCGGCCGAAGAACACATCGTCGTTGAGGTAGAGGAAGTGCTCGGACAGGCCGTCGATGTGGTGCAACTGGCTTTCGATGGCGTGTGAGTTGAAGGTGGGCAGAGCGGTGGGGTCCGAGAAGATCTCACGGTGGTCGACGACCTGGAGGCCCGGGGCGTCGGCGTCCAGCCAGCGGGGCACCTGTCCGGCGGTGACCAGATAGACGGTACGGACCCAGGGTGCGTACTGGTGCAGGGAGCGCAGGGAGTAGCGCAGTTCGTCGCGGCTGGTGAAGCGCGCGTCGTTGGCCGCCTGGGCGTGCAGGGTCTTCGGCGCGCCGCCCATCCGTCCCGAGCGCACCGCGTCGCGTTCGGCGCTCCACTCGGGGTCGGAGTCGTCGACCCAGGTGTAGACGACGTCGATGGGGAAGAGGTGGTCCTCCGCCAGGGGCTGGGTGAATTCGGCCACGGTGCGTGCGCTGCCCGTGCTGTAGGCGCCGGGAACCAGGGCGAACAGGGCCTGCGGGACGGTGTGGCGTGGTGCGTCGGCCGGTACCTCGTCCACCACCCGGTTGGGGCGGGGCGCCTCCAGCCGGCCGTCACGTTCCGCCCAGAACTCCAGATCGCAGCCCTGGTCGGCGCCGAACACCAGCTCCTCGGTGGGATCGGTGACGTACCAGGCGACCCTGAGGGCGTCATGTCTGCGCAGCTGGCGCCAGGATCGGCCGTCGTCGCCGGGCCGCATGTCCGACTCCGACGCGGAGGACCCGCCCACGTAGCCCGGGGACTGTTCGAAGGCGATCTGGAGTATCTCCTGCGCCGCCTCGCGCAGCCGTGCGGGCACCGCGACCGTCGGAACGTCATGGGTGGCGCCCCGGACGCAGAAGTACTCGACGTCCCCGGCCTCCAGCGCGGCGATGAGGATGTGCAGATTGCGTGCCCGGGCAGCCCACGCCGTGGCGCCGTCCACGAGCAGGGCACGCATGTGCCGGCCCTTGATGCGTACGACCCGCTGCATGGCGGCCGCGCTGTGCCGGGGCGCGTTGCGGCGGCCTCCCATGGCCCAGACCACGGTCGCCGACCGGACGGCGTCCACGGAGGTGAACGAGGACTTGACCGCGGAGCGGAGCGGGGCGGGAACCTTGCGGACTATGCCTTTTCGCGCGCCGGCCGGTACCACGGACCGGTACGCCGAAACCAGCGATCCCGCCTCCGGATTGCCGGAACCGACCACGAGGCATCCACCACCCACGCCACTGCGGTCCAGCGTCTGTCGTGATCAGGCACCCCGTCGTGCCCGGCCGACGGACGGTACGAGACCGAAACCTGTCATCCACCATGCGGACCGCTCCACTGAGCGGTCGGATTTGCTCACTCGCGAGCAAGTCACAGAACCTTCACATAAAAAACGGATCAACGTCCAGCCGAAAGAATGGACATCAGCGACATAACCCCGTGATGAATCCCACCGGGAAGCCGTACAACCTTTTACAACTTCACGCGAACATCACATGACATCGAGGTGACGCGCCGTCGCCCGGCGATCCGCGCCGCTGCGGTCAGGTCAGGTCCCGCCCCGATCAGGTCCGGTCAGGGCGGGACATGTCAGGTCGGGTCACAGCCGGCGCCAGTGCGGCGAGAGCGTGAGACCGGGCCCCGCCTCCTGCCGGGCGACGGACACGGACCCGTCCCGCCCGCACACCGCCACCACGACGCGACCGTGTCCGTCGAGTACGAGCGCGGGATCTCCGACGCACTCCGCGGCGGTGTCCGACCACCAGACCCCGCCCTGCTCCCCCTCGGTTCCGCAGACCCCGATCAGCAGAGTGCCGCCCGCTCCGCGCTGCGCGAGAACCGTGCAGTCGTAGCCGTCGAGCGGGGCCCGCAACGCCACGACGGCGCCGTCCCCGGGGGACCCGCCCACCGGCACGGGCCAGGCACCCGCCCGATAGGAGACGACCCCTGCCCTGTTCGCGTCGGCCCAGTAGTAGGTGAAGCGCTCGGGCGCCGTCTCCAGCGCCGCCACGGAACCGTCCAGCAGCTGGAACGGCAGGGGCTGCGCCATCAGCAGCGGGCCGTCCGGACTCTCCTGACGCCACTGCCGCGCCCCGCGTTCGCCGGGGGCGAAGACCTCCACGAGTCCGCCGGAGGTCACCGACGCCACAAGCCCGGAGGCGAGCCCGGACCCTTTGAGGTCCTGCCAGGCCGCCCATGTGCCGCCCTTGCCCTCGCGGCGCATCTGCAGTCCGCGGCCGGCGTTGCGCACGAAGACGAAGACCGTCCCCTGCGCGTCGACCGCCCCGGCCGGGGCGCCGGCGTTCCGGCCCTCGTCCCGGTCACGGTGCGGGTTGCCGAGGGAGCGCCACTGGGTGACGGGACGGCCGGTCTGGTACTGGACGGCATGGACGAAGTCCACGGCGGGCCCGTCGGGGCCACGGCGTTCGCGTCGCCCGAGGAAGTGCACGTAGGCGTTGGCGCCCTGAACGACGGTCAGGTCCGTGAGGCCGACGACCGGTACGAAGTCCGGGCCCTGCCAGCGGTCCCCTCCCGGGCTCCGCTCCGTCCAGCGCAGCAGACCGCCGTCCGTGCGGGCATGGAGCGTGAGCCTGCCGTCCCTGCCGAGGGACATCCAGCGGCCACGCGGCACTCCATCGACCTGGTGGTTCCCGGGAGACGGGATGAGAGGACGGGCGCTGCGCGCGGAGTCCGGCCCTCTTCTCCGCATGACCTGTGACGCCCTCTCCGCTTCACCATTTCTCCATCGCACCCACACGGGTCCGCCACCATCATATGCTCAGCGCCTGCCCGCCCTCCGGCGGACCGTCGCACTCCGCCGCTCACCCGCCCCGCCCGTGGGGTGAACGGCGCGCGCCGCGGCGGAACCGGCACGCGCGATCGGCCGGGTCGCCGACGAGCGGTCGCCCGGAGGTGTTCGCGGTGCCGGAGCGGACCGGCCGCGCGATGTCAGTGAGCCGAACCGCTCAGAGCTCACGCCACTGTTCGAAGCTCAGCCCCGGCCCGTCCGTCTGCCGCGCCACACGCGGAACGCCGTCCGCACCGGTCACCGCCATCACCACCCGGCCCCGCGCATCGTGGATCAGGGCCGGAGTGGTCAGACAGGGCACTCCAGTGTCGGACCACCACACCCCGTCGCCCTCCTTCTCGGTCACCCCGACGCCGACGACCGCGCAGCCGTTCGCGCCGCGATGGGCCAGCACCGTGCAGTCGAAGCCGTCCAGCACCGTGCGGATCAGGGCCGGCGCACCCTCGCCCGGGGCGCCGCCGAGGGGCATGGGGCCGGTGTCGGGACGGTAGGCGACGACACCGCCGGCCGGATCGGTCCCGTAGTACGTGACCCGGCCGGGGGCGGTTTCCAGTGCGGCCGGCGAGCCGGGCGTCAGCGTGATGCCCAGGCGCTCGGACCCGCCCCACCGTCCGCTGGGCTCCGCCTGCTGCCAGTGCAGCGCACCCTCGTCCGTCGCGGCGAGGACCGTGACGCATCCGGTGCCGAGCGCGACCATGGCGGGTTCGCCCTTGATGTTCTTGCCGTGCAGGACCCCCCAGACACCCCACCTGCCGTTGGGCTTCTCGCGGAGCAGCCGCATACCGCCGTTCCCGTCGCGGACCGCGATGTGCAGCTCGCCGGGGCGGCTGACGACGGCGACCGGCGCGCCCAGACTGCCGCCCGTGTGGTCCTCCTTGTGCGGGGTGCCCAACGGGTGCCAGACCGAAGGGGGACGGCCCGTCTGGTACTGGATCGCGTGCACGATGCCGGCGGTGACGCTGCCGTCGGCCGAGGCCTGTTCGCGACGGCCGACGAGGTGCACATAGGCCTCGGCGGTCTGCGTCACGGCCAGATGCGTCAGACGCGGCGCCGGCACCTCGTCCGGAGCACCCCATTCCGGGCCTCCGGGGCGGCTCTCGGTCCAGCGGCGCAGCCCGCCGCCGCCGGGGGCGTAAGCGGTGAGCCTGCCGTCCTTCCCCCGGGTGAGCCAGATACCGCGCAATGCCCCGGCTTCGGGCACGGCCTTCGAGGCCGCACGGGCATCCTGTCCGCGCATGGTCTGCGATCACCTTCCGAGAGCTGACTTTCCACGCCTCGTACAATGTTTCGAAGCTGTCACATCCTAAAGCCCCGGCACGGAAGCCTCCCCCGGGTCCGAAAGCCCCCGGCGCGGAAGCCTCCCCAGGGTCCGGCCGGTGCCCGATCCGCCGCCGCCCCTCCGGCTCCGCCGCCCGCGCGCCCCGTCACCGTCAGGCCACAGACTCCGTACGTACACCAGAGCGACTGTCTATAGTGCTCACTCATCAGCAAACGCGGACCGGCTCCACCCCCCACCCGAGTCCCACCCCATCACCTGCGCCCCGACCAGGCCACAAGTTGTGAGGACTCACTCAGGATGAGCCAAGACGCCATCACGCCCGAACACCAAAGTCCTCCGGACACTCCTTCCCGCGGGCGCAAGCGTGTGCGGACACGGGGCCAGCGCATACGCCGGGCCATCCTGCTGTCCGTGCTGGTTCTCGTCATCGCGGCGGGCGGCACCGGCTACTGGCTGTACAGCCAACTGGACGGGAACATCAAGGGCGTCGACATCGACAAGGCCCTGGGGGACGACCGCCCCGAGAAGCTTCCGACCAGCGGACAGAACCTCCTGGTCCTCGGCTCGGACTCACGCGCCGGCGCCGAGAACAAGGAGCTGGGCGGCGGCGGCAGCGTCAGTGGAGCCCGCTCCGACACCGCACTGGTCGTACACATCCCCGAGGGCCGCAGCAGGGCCGTCGCCGTCTCCATCCCCCGCGACACCCTGGTGACCCGGCCCGAGTGCACCAAGACCGACGGGACGAAGGTGCCGTCCTCGGACCGCGAGATGTTCAACTCCGTCTACGCCCAGGTCGGTCCGGCCTGTGTGGTCAAGACCGTCGAGAAGATGTCCGGCGTACGCATCGACCACTATCTGGAGATCAACTTCTCCGGGTTCAAGGGTCTCGTCGACGCCATAGGCGGCGTCACCGTCGACGTCCCCCAGGACATCCACGACAAGTCCTCCGGCCTCGACCTCACCGCCGGACCCCACAAGCTCGACGGCACCCAGTCCCTCGCCTACGTCCGCACCCGGCACGGCATCGGCGACGGCAGCGACCTCGGCCGCATCGGTCTCCAGCAGCAGTTCCTGTTCGCCCTCCTCAGCGAGGTCAAGAAGCAGGACCTGCTGGGCAGTCCGACCAGCGCCTACAAGATCGCCAACTCCGCGACCAAGTCGCTGACGACCGACGAGGGCCTTGCCTCGCTCAAGTCGCTCACCGAGTTCGCCCGTTCGATGAACGGCGTCGACCCGGAAACGATGGAGACCATCATGCTCCCCGTCGCCTACGACAAGATCGACCCGAACCGGGTGATCTCCGCACAGCCGCAGGCCGACACCTTGTGGAAGGCGATCCGCGAGGACGCCACGATTCCCGAGTCCGCCAAGAAGTCCCCCGCCACCGGCGGCTGACGCGGCCACGAAGACTTCGGCCCCGCCGGCCCGGAAGGGCGGGCGGGGCCGAAGTCTGCCAGGCAGGGCGGGCGGGGCCGTCCTCGTCACGCCCCGGTCCGGTTCACCCGGCTGTGCCCGCGTCCGTACGCGAAGTAGATGATCACGCCGATCACCATCCAGATACCGAACCGCAGCCAGGTCTCCGCCGGCAGATTGAGCATCAGCCAGACCGAGGCGGCCACCGACAGGACCGGGATCAGCGGCACCCACGGCGTGCGGAAGGCCCGGTGCAGGTCCGGGCGGGTGCGGCGCAGGACGATGACGCCCAGGGCGACGACCACGAAGGCGAAGAGCGTGCCGATGTTCACCAGCGTCGCGAGCTCGTTGATGCTGGTGAAGCCCGCGATGACCGCGATGAGCCCACCCAGCAGGATGGTCGGCCGGTACGGGGTGCGGAACCTCGGGTGCGTCTTCGAGAAGAACCTCGGGAGCAGACCGTCACGGCTCATCGCGAAGAACACCCGGGTCTGCCCCAGCAGCAGGATCATGCAGACCGTGGTGAGACCGACGGCGGCGCCGAAGCTGATGACACCGGCGTAGAAGGGGTGCCCGACGGCCTTGAAGGCGTCGGCGAGCGGGGCGCTCACGGAAAGCTCGGTGTATTGCTGCATTCCGGTGACGACGATCGATACGGCGACGTAGAGCGCGGTGCAGATGAAGAGCGAGGCCATGATGCCGCGCGGCATGTCGCGCTGCGGGAGCTTGGTCTCCTCGGCGGCCGTGGCCACGACATCGAAGCCGATGAAGGCGAAGAAGACGATGGAGGCGGCGGTGAAGATGCCCATCACGCCGAAGTTCGTGGGCTCGTATCCGAAGATCAGCTGGACCAGCGGGGCGTCCAGGCCGGACCCGGACGGCTGGGGCTCGGCCTCGGGGACGAAGGGCGAGTAGTTCGCGGTGTCGATGAAGAACAGGCCCGCGACGATCACGATCAGGACGACGGCCACCTTGATGGCCACCACCACCGTCGTGACCCGGGCGGAGAGCTTCATCCCGAGCACCAGGATGACGGTCAGCACCAGCACCAGGGCGAAGGCGAGGACGTCGAAGCCGAACCCGTCCGCCACATCGGGTCCGGAGAGCGCGTCCGGCAGATGCCAGCCCGCGTTGTCCATCAGTGAGCGGACATAGCCGGACCAGCCGACCGCCACCACCGCGGTGCCCAGCGCGAACTCCAGGACCAGGTCCCAGCCGATGATCCAGGCGACGAGTTCGCCGAGGGAGGCGTAGGAGAAGGTGTAGGCCGAGCCGGCCACCGGGACCGTCGAGGCGAATTCCGCGTAGCAGAGCGCGGCCAGGCCGCAGACGACGCCCGCGATCACGAAGGCGATGGCGGTGGCGGGGCCCGCCGTCTCCTTGGCCACCTTGCCGGTGAGCACGAAGATTCCGGTGCCGATGATGACGCCGACGCCGAAGACGGTGAGGTCCAGGGCGGAGAGGGACTTCCTGAGGGCGTGCTCCGGTTCCTCGGTGTCGCGGATCGACTGTTCGACCGTCTTGGTCCTGAACAGTCCGTCTCCGCTGGGGGGCAGGTCCTGCTGGGTGCTCACCGGCGTACCTCCACGCACTCGTCGTGTACGCCATGATTGGGACCCGCTCTCCCCAGGGCCGCCCGCAGCACGCCGCCCACCAGGGGATTTCACACGATCGGGCCGGTCACACCACCCGTACAGGGTGGGCAACCGGCCCCATCGGCACGCGGCGGTGTGCGGTCAGTCCCGGACCTGCTCCACCACGGAGCGGGTCTGCGCGTCCGTGTCGTAGCGGCCGTCGAGCCTGGCCACCAGGCCGGTGACCTGGCGGGCGATGTCCGGTGCGGTCAGTCCGATCTCGGCCATGACCTCCTTGCGGGAGGCGTGGTCGAGGAAGACCGGCGGAATACCGAAGTCACGCAGCGGTACGTCGACGTCCGCGTCGCGCAGCGCCTGGGCGACGGCGGAGCCGACACCGCCGGCCCTGCTGTTGTCCTCGACGGTGACGACGACCCGGTGCTTCGCCGCGAGCGGGGCCATCGCCTCGTCGACGGGCTTGACCCAGCGCGGGTCGACGACGGTGGTCGAGATGCCCTGGGCGTCGAGCAGGTCGGCGATCTCCAGGCACATCGGGGCGAGCGCCCCGATGGAGACGAGCAGGACGTCCGGCCGGGCGGCAGCGGGCTCGCGGAGCACATCCATGCCGCCGACCGTGGAGACGGCCTTGACCGACGGGCCGACCGCGCCCTTGGAGAAGCGGACGACCGTCGGAGCGTCGTCGACCTCGACGGCCTCACGCAGCTGCGCGCGGACCTGGTCGGCGTCGCGCGGGGCGGCGATCCGCAGGGAGGGCACGCACTGGAGGATCGACATGTCCCACATGCCGTTGTGCGAGGCGCCGTCGGTACCGGTGACCCCCGCCCGGTCGAGGACGAACGTCACACCGCACTTGTGCAGGGCGACGTCCATCAGGACCTGGTCGAAGGCGCGGTTGAGGAAGGTGGCGTACACCGCGAAGACCGGGTGCAGACCGCCGGTGGCCAGGCCCGCCGCGGAGACCGCGCCGTGCTGCTCGGCGATGCCGACGTCGTAGATCCGGTCCGGGAACGCCTTCTCGAACTTGGTCAGCCCGACCGGCTGGAGCATGGCCGCGGTGATCGCGACGATGTCCTCGCGCTCCTTGCCGAGCTTGACCATCTCCTCGCCGAAGACGGAGGTCCAGTCGAGACCGGAGGTGGCGACGGGGAGGCCGGTGTCGGGGTGGATCTTGCCGACCGCGTGGAAGCGGTCGGCCTCGTCCTGCAGCGCCGGGGTGTAGCCGCGGCCCTTCTCGGTGAGGCAGTGCACGATGACGGGTCCGCCGAAGCGCTTGGCACGCTGGAGCGCGGACTCCAGGGCCTCCAGGTCGTGGCCGTCGATCGGGCCCACGTACTTCAGGCCGAGGTCCTCGAACATGCCCTGCGGCGCGATGAAGTCCTTGAGGCCCTTCTTGGCGCCGTGCAGCGTCTCGTACAGCGGCCTCCCCACGACGGGGGTGCGCTCCAGGAGGTCCTTGCCCCGGGCCAGGAAGCGCTCGTAGCCGTCGGTGGTGCGCAGGGTCGCGAGGTGGTTGGCGAGGCCGCCGATGGTCGGAGCGTAGGAGCGCTCGTTGTCGTTGACGACGATGACGAGGGGGCGGTCCTTGGCGGCGGCGATGTTGTTCAGCGCCTCCCAGGCCATACCGCCGGTGAGTGCGCCGTCACCGATGACCGCGACGACGTGGTCGTCCTTGCCCAGGACCTCGTTGGCCTTGGCGAGGCCGTCGGCCCAGCCGAGCACGGTGGAGGCGTGCGAGTTCTCGATGATGTCGTGCTCGGACTCGGCACGCGAGGGGTAGCCGGAGAGGCCGCCCTTGCTCTTGAGCTTCGAGAAGTCCTGGCGGCCGGTGAGGAGCTTGTGCACATAGCTCTGGTGGCCGGTGTCGAAGAGGACCTTGTCCTTCGGCGAGTCGAAGACCCGGTGCAGGGCGATGGTCAGCTCGACCACGCCGAGGTTGGGTCCGAGGTGTCCGCCGGTCTTGGAGACCGCGTCGACGAGGAAGGTCCGGATCTCTTCGGCGAGCTGCTCCAGCTGCTCGGGGGTGAGCCGGTCCAGGTCACGCGGTCCGCCGATGCGGGCCAGCAGGTCCCATCCCTCGCCCGTCACCGCCTGACGCGCTTCGCGCGGCTGTGTCACCGTGCCTCCTTGCGATTGTGCTGGTCGAGCATGCCGATCCGATGAGTCTAATGTTCCGTCCGCCGCGCCGGGCATCGGGCGGGGGTGTGCTGTCCCACCCCCGGCCGGTACATGACGGTGCCCGGCGCCCCGGAAAGGGGCGCCGGGCACTGTCCGGCGTCGTGAGGCCGTCGGTCCGCGGGAGCCGGTGGGCCGGGGCCTCCCGCTCGGATCATGCGGGGCCCGGGTGCCCCGGCACCGCGCTCCCGTCCGGCCTGACCCGAGCGAGATTCCTAGGCGCGGCCCGCGGTCTTCTGCGTACGGCGGGAGACCGAGTCGATGACCACGGCGGCGAGGAGGACCGCGCCGGTGATCATGTACTGAACGGCGTTGGCCATACCGATCATGTTCAGGCCCTGCTGGATCGACTGGATGACGATCATGCCGAGCAGTGCGGACCAGACCTTGCCCCGGCCGCCGAAGAGGCTGGTGCCACCGATGACGGCGGCCGCGATGACCAGCATCAGGGTGTTGCCGCCGCCGACGCTCTTGGTCGCACCGCCGGAGAGGCTGGCGATGAAGAGTCCGCCGAAGGCGCCCAGGGTGCCGGAGAGCGCGAAGACGATGATCCGGATCCGGTCGACGCTGATACCGGCGCGGCGCGCGGCCTCCGGGTTGCCGCCGACCGCGAAGACCTGACGGCCGAAGGTCGTACGGCGGGCGACGAAGTCCGCGATCACGAGCACGGCGAGGAAGAGCACCAGGGCCAGCGGCAGACCGCGGGCGCCCGACGGCTCGTTCAGGACGTACGCGACGACGAAGACCAGGACCGCCACGACGCCGGTGCGCAGCACGATCTCGGCGACCGGCCGGGCGGGCAGGCCCGCGGCCTTGCGGCGCTTGCTGTCCAGCAGGAGCGAGGCGCCGTACGCGACGACGGCGACGACGGCGAGGCCGTAGCCGACGCCCTTGTCCTCGAAGAAGTAGTTGGTCAGGTTCTCGACGACACTGCCGGAAGGCGTGTTGATCGAGCCCTCGCCGCCCATCAGCCAGTCCTGCAGTCCGCTCCAGCCGAGGAAGCCGGCCAGGGTGACGACGAAGGCCGGCACGCCGATCTTGGCGAAGAAGAAGCCGTGCAGGGCGCCCAGCGCCGTTCCGGCGAGCACGGCGGTGACGATCGCCAGCCACTCGGGCCAGCCGTGGTTGACGTTGAGCACGGCCCAGGTCGCCGCGCCGACGCCCGCGACGGAACCGACCGACAGGTCGATCTCGCCGAGCAGCAGCACGAAGACGATGCCGACCGCCATGATGCCGAGGCCGGAGCTGTAGACGGCGATGTTGGCGACGGAGCTGGCGGAGAGGAAGTTGCTGTTCTGGAGCTGGAAGACGATCGCGATGACGATCAGGCCGACGAAGACGGGCAGCGAGCCGAGCTCTCCGCCGCGCACCTTGCGGGTGAACTCCGACCAGTAGCCCTTGAAGCCCTCCTCACGGATGAGCAGACGCGGGTCCACTGCCGGGACCGGGGCAGCGGACTGCTCGGCCTGGGCCGGCACCGCGGCGGACTTCTCGGTCTTCTCGGTGGAAGTCCCGGGGGTCTTGGCGAGGTCGCTCACTTCGCGTCCTCCTTCGTGGCTGTGCGTGCCTTGCGGCGCGTGACGGCATTGTCCGTGGCGCCGGTGATCGCGGCGATGACCTCTTCGTGGGACGTGGACGCCACATCGAAGACACCGTTGTTGCGGCCCAGTCGGAGCACCGCGACCCTGTCGGCGACGGCGTTCACATCGGCCATGTTGTGGCTGATGAGGATGACCCCGTGGCCCCGCTCGCGCAGCCGCTCGACCAGGTCGAGGACCTGGGCGGTCTGCTCGACGCCGAGGGCGGCGGTCGGCTCGTCCAGGATGACGACCTTGGGGTCGCCGATCAGGGCGCGCGCGATGGCCACGACCTGGCGCTGACCGCCGGAGAGCGCGGCGACCGGGATACGGACGCTCGGGATCCGGATGGACAGGGTGTCCAGGAGCTCCTTGGCGCGCTTCTCCATCGCGATCTCGTCGAGGACGGAGACGCTGCGGAGCTCGTTGCCGAGGAAGAGGTTGGCGACGACGTCGAGGTTGTCGCAGAGCGCCAAGTCCTGGTAGACGGTGGCGATTCCGAGGTCCTGGGCGTCGTTCGGCCGGTTGATCCGGACCGTCGCACCCTCCCACTCGATGGCGCCTTCGTCGATCGGGTGGACACCCGAGATGGTCTTGACAAGGGTTGACTTGCCGGCGCCGTTGTCGCCGACCAGGGCAACCACTTCGCCGGAACGAATCTCCAGGTCCACATCGGTGAGCGCCTGAACGGCGCCGAACCGCTTGGAGATTCCGCGCAACGCCAGCACGGGCGTAGCGGACACGTGAATCATCTCCTTCGCCGCCTGACCGGCGGGGATGGTGCCAGTGCCGGGGCCCGGCGGTGTCTGCGCGACGGGGCAGAGGGTGCCGGGGCGAACTGGTACAGAGGGGGTGCCGGGCCGGGTCGTCGGGCCGCCGTCGCCCGGCGGCCGGAGGCCTGGGACGGCGGCGGTCCGACGGCCCGGCCCGGGAAGAAGAGTCCGGCCCCGCCCCCGCTTGCGGGGCGTTGACGGGGCGGGTGCCGGACTGGTTCGAGGGGCCGGGGGGCTCTGGCGCCGGAGTTACTTGATACCGGCGGCGTCGCAGGCCGCCTTGAACTCGGCGGTGCAGATGTCGGAGGCCTTGTAGACGCCGTCCGCGATGATCGTGGAGGCGATGTTCTCCTTGGTCACGATCGTGGCGTCGTACAGACGCGACGGGGTGGCCTTGAACTCGCCCGACAGGCTGTCGACCTTGGTGTTGGTCAGCTCGTCGATCTTCTCGCCCTTGAGCAGCTTGACCGCGATCTCGGCGGTGACCTCCGCCTGCGGCTTGATCTGCTTGTAGATCGTGAAGGACTGCTCGCCCGCGATGATGCGCTGCAGACCGGCGAGTTCGGAGTCCTGGCCGCCGACCGGGACCTTCACGCCCTGCTTCTTGAGGGCGGTGATGATGCCGCCGGCCATGCCGTCGTTGGCGGAGTAGACGCCCTGGAAGCCGCTCTTGCCGAGCGAGTCGATGGCGGCACCCATCTTCTTGTTCGCCTCGTCCGGCGACCAGTCCGGGATGTCCTGCTCGTAGACGACCTTCTTGACCTGGGTGTCCAGGACGCTGTGCGCGCCCTTCTTGAAGAAGGGGGCGTTCGGGTCGAGCGGCGAGCCGTTGATCATGACGACATTGCTGTCCTTGGCCTTGTCGCCCAGGGCCTTGACCAGGGCCTCGCCCTGCAGACGGCCGATCTTCTCGTTGTCGTACGAGACGTACGCGGAGATCGGGCCCTCGGCGAGCCGGTCGTACGCGACGACCTTGACGCCCTTCTTGTCGGCCTGCTGGATCCAGGACTTCGCGGCCTTGTAGTCGACCGTGTCCAGGATGATGACCTTGACGCCCTGCGTGATCAGCGCGTCGAACTGCTTCTTCTGGGTCTCCGTGTCACCCGCGGCGTTGTTGTACTTGACGTCGCAGTCGGAGCAGAGAGCCTTGAGCTTCGCCTCGATGAGCGGGCGGTCGAAGGTCTCGTAACGCGTGGTCTTGTTCTCCGGCAGCAGCAGACCGATGGTCTTGCTGTCACCACCGCTGCCGCTGTCCTTGTCGTCGCCCGCCTTGCCACAGGCGGCGAGGGAGACGGCCATGGAAACTGCGGCCGTGCCTATGACGATGCGTCGCGTCATTGCGTTCATTGCGGGTGTGCCTCCCTGACGAGGCCGCAACGTTGCGGCCGAGGTGGGTTGGAGTCAACTCGGCCGCAGGCGTGACGTCAAGGAGTAAATTCTTAACGAGATGACAACGGTGCCATCCGTTATCTAAGTGAAGGCAGGGGTCGCCGCGGGCAGGGTGCTCTCCAAAAGGGTCGAATCCCCCATCTCGTTCAGAACGAGGGCCAGCGCACCCAGCACCTCCGCCCGTCCGCCGAGCGCGCCAGGCAGCACCGAGAGCTGGCGTGCGGCGCTGGGGATGGCGTAGCGCGACACGGAGTCCCGTATGGGGCCGAGCACCAACTCCCCTGCCTCCGCGAGCGATCCACCGAGAACCACGCGGCTCGGGTTCAGCAGATTGCAGAGGTTGGCCACCCCGCTGCCGATGTGCCGTCCCACGTCGCCGATCACCCGCCGGCACCCCGGATCGCCCTCGCGTGCCAGCTGGACGACCCGCTCCATGGTGAGATCGGGCCCGTGGCTGGGCCGGAGCAGGGGCAGGACGTAACGCGCGGCCGTGAAGGTCTCCAGGCACCCTCGGTTGCCGCAGCGGCAGACGGGGCCCGATTCGTCGAGGGTGATGTGGCCGATCTCGCCGGCCGTGCCGCCGGGGCCCCGGTAGATGTGCCCGTCGATCACCAGACCGGCGCCGACACCGCTCGCGACCTTGATGTACGCGAGGTCGCGGACCCCTCGGCCGCCTCCCCACACCAGCTCGCCCAGCGCCCCGAGGTTGGCGTCGTTGTCGACGTAGACCGGCACACCGAGGCGTCCGGCGAGCTCCTCGCCGGGGTTGATGCCCGTCCAGCCCGGCAGGATCGACGTGGAGCCCAGCGTGCCGGACTCGACGTCGATCGGGCCGGGAACTCCGAGCCCCACCCCGATGACCTTGCCGGGGCTGATCCCGGTGGTCTCGATCAGCCGGTTGACCAGCTGTTCCGCCCGTCCGAAGCCCTCGGCCGACGAGGCGTCCACGTCCAGCGGCTCGGACTCCTCGGCGAGCACCTGGTGGGCCAGGTTGCCGACCGCCACGCGTAGGTGCGTATGTCCGAAATCGACGCCGATGACGATGCCCGCGTCCCCGCTGAGCGAGACGCTGCGGGCCCGGCGGCCGCCTGCCGAGGTGGGGGTCACCTCGACGGTGCCGCCCTCCTTCAGTTCGCGAACGATATTGGAGACGGTGGCCGCGGAGAGGCCCGTGCTCCTGGCGATCTCCGCCTGGGTGAGCGAGCCCGCCATACGTACGGCGCGCACGACCCGCTCAAGGTTGGCGCGATGCAGAGATGTCTGCGACCCCGGAGTCTCCATCGACTCTCTCACTCCTGCCATATTCTCCAACATGTGAACCCTAAGCTGACCGTTTTGGGGTACGCCCCGTCAAGACCTTGAGCAGCCGAAGCCTCGGATGAGCACAGGGCCCGCGCACGGCACGCTCCGCGAACTCCCCCGTACACAGACGAACCGCCCACCGGCAGGGCTGCCGGTGGGCGGTTCGGTGGTTCGACGGAGAAAGCGCTTGAGCTATTACTTCACCACTGTGCGCGGTCCTTCACCGCTGTCCGAACCTCATCTCCGTTGTACGGGCTCCTCGTTCAGCACTGCTTGAGCGCCTCGTCAGCACGGCTCGGGGCCACTCGTCCAGCACTGCGTGGGCAACTCGTCCACCGCTGCTCGCGCGCTACTTCACCGCTCCCGCGGTCAGACCGGCCACGACCTGGCGCTGGAAGACGATGTAGGCCGCGAGGACCGGGAGCATCGCCATCACCAGGCCGGCGAAGAGACCGGACCAGTCGCCCTTGTAGCCCTGGCTGTTGGCCAGTTCGACCAGCCCCTGGGAGAGCACCCGGTGGTTGGGGTCGCTGTTCAGCACGGTCGGCAGCATGTACTGGTTCCACTGCCCGAGGAAGTTGAAGATGCCGACGCTGATCAGGCCCGGCTTCGCCATGGGCAGCATCACCTGGAAGAACGTCCGGGTGTGTGAGGCCCCGTCGAGCATCGCCGCCTCCGCGACGGAGCCCGGCAGCGTCCGGAAGAACGAGGTGAGGAAGAAGACCGTGAACGGCAACGAGTAGGCGATGTAGACCAGGATCAGCCCGTGCGTCGTGTTCAGGAGCCCCATGTTGTTCATCACGAAGAACAGCGGGACCAGCGCCAGGATGATCGGGAAGCTCATCCCGCCGATGAACAGGTAGTACACGAAGCGGTTGCCCGGGAAGTCGAACCGCGCCAGGACGTACGCCGCCATCGAGCCGAGCAGCAGCGTGCCGATGAGCGAACCGCCCACCACCACGACCGTGTTCAAGAAGTATTCGCTCATGTGCGCCTGACCCCAGGCGCGTGACCAGTTCTCGAAGTGGAGCTTGTCCGGCAGCGCCCAGGGCGTCGACAGGATCGAGTCATCGGTCTTGAACGAGGTCATGATCGCCCAGAGCAGCGGCAGGACCACCAGGATCGCCCAGATGATCAGCACACCGTGCGAGAAGACGTTGAGGACCTTGCCCTCGCTGCTCTTCGCCTTGCCGCCCTGCGCGGGCACCTTGGACACGGGGGCCGGTTCCGTCACCGTGACCACGGGAGGGGTTTCAGTGGCCTTCACGTGTGCTCACCTCGTACTGTCGAGCCGGCCGCCGGGGCCGGGCTGTCTTGCCCGCTGGGGATCCGGGCGCCGTGTCCCGGGAAGCACAGCATCAGAACTCCAGCCGCTCACGCCGGCCGAGACGCATCACGACGGCGGCGAACACCATGGTGACGATGAGCAGCCCGACACCGATCGTGGTCGCGTATCCGGCCTGACCGTCACGGAACGCCGTCTGGTAGACGTACAGGGGCAGGATCGAGGTCGCGTAGTCGGGACCGCCGGGGCCCACGGTCATGACCTGCACGGCCGTGAACGCCTCGACGCCGAGCGCCAGGATGCCCATGTAGACCCACCCCGACTGCACGGTGTCCCAGAGCAGCGGCAGGGTGATCTTGAAGAACGTCGTGACGCGGCTGGCCCCGTCCAGGAGCGCCGCCTCGTAGAAGTCCTTCGGGATGGACGCCATGCCGGCGGAGAAGAGGACGACGAAGAATCCGACCGTCGACCAGACCAGCACCACCATGACGCAGATGAGTGCCAGATTCGGGTCGCCCAGCCAGTCCGGCTGGACGGAGTCGAGCCCGATTGCCTTGAGCGCCGAATTAAGCATTCCGCTGCGCGGGTTGTACGCGAACTGGAACAGCAGGGCGACGATGACGATCGAAAGCACCTGCGGGAAGAAATAGGCGATCTTGTAGAACCCCGAGCCCCGCACGCCGGAGACCGCGGCGTTCTTGCGCCGCCGGCCTCCGACATTGAGCATGAAGGCGAAGAAGAGCGCGAGGCCCAGCGTCACCAACGGCAGCAGCAGCACGAGCAGCACGCTGTGCTGCAGCGACTTCCAGAAAATGTCGTCCTTGAACATCCTCGTGTAGTTGTCGAGGCCGACCATCTTGAAGTCCGGGCTCAGGCCGGTCCAGTCCGTGAACGAGTAGTAGATGGACTGGATGAACGGCCAGATGACGAAGACCGCGTACAACGCCAGTGGGGCTACCAGGAACCCCACAATGAACCGGTACTTGCCGTGCTGCATCGTTTACCGACCCCGATCTTTCCGCGGGTGCCGCCGCTGGTGACGGTTGCTCACTGGTGCTTGTACTTCTTGACGGACGAGTCCTTGGCCGCGGCGTCCGCGTAGCCCTGGATCTTCTTGATGGCCTCGGCGGGCGTCAGACGCCCGGCCATCATCTCGCCGATGCCGGCGGTGCCGATCTGCTCCTTCTGGAGCTTCACGTACCAGTCCTGCATACGGGGGTTCACCACGTTGTCGCCGGCCTTCTTCAGCGCGTCGACACCGGCCTGCATGGCCGTGGAGAGGGTCAGGCCGTCGGTGCCGCCGTTGAAGGCGCTGAGGGACTTGACCTGCTTGGTGAAGTTCTTGGAGGACTCCTCGGAGAGCATGATGCGCAGCTGCTCCATGCCGCCCTGCGGGTTCTTCGCCTTCGCCGGGACGACGAAGGGCTCGCCGCCGGACGCCCAGATGGTGCCGAAGGGCAGCTTGTCCGACGAGTCGAGGCCGGAGGGGGCCGCGACCATCATCTTGAAGTCCTTGGGCGTGGTCGGGGCCGCCTCGTTCTCCACCCACGAGCCGTTCGGGATGAAGAGCGCCTTGCCCTTGGTCCACTCGGTCTGCGACTGGATGTGGGTCAGGCCCGGGGTGCCCTTGAGGATGTACCCCTTCTTGTACAGCTCGTAGTACGCCTCGAACGCCGCCTTGACGGCGGGGTCCTTCCAGGCGTTCGGCTCCAGGTTGTCGATCTTGTCGAGAACCTCCCGGCCACCGATCTTGCCGATGAACGGGTAGAGGGAGAACGGCAGGTAGTACGGGTACTTGCCCGGGTACGTCCAGCCGGCGACGCCCTGCTTCTTCGCCTTCGCGCACAGGGCGAGCATGGCGTCCCAGTCCTCGGGATACTCGGCGTCCAGCTTCTCCAGGTTGGTCTGCGAGTACCAGACGCCGTACACGGTGTACGCGTAGTACATGATCCAGACCGGGTCACCGTCGAACTGACCCATCTCCAGGACGCCCGGGCGCAGGGTGTCTCGGACCTTCTTGTTCGGGTCGTCGATGGACGGGGCGTCCATCAGCGCCGTCAGGTCGAACAGCTGCTTCTTGTCGACGAGGACGCCCATGTCCATCTGCTCGGCACCGGAGTTGTCGATGAGGTCCGGCGGGGTGCCACCGTTGAAGCGCGGCTGCAGCTGGGACTGGATCTTCTGGGTCGCGGAGTGCTTGACCTTGGCCTTCGGGAAGGCCGCGGTGTACTTCTTCTCGGCGTCGATCGCGTACTGCTGACCGAAACCGCCGTCGAAGATGACCACGTCGAGCGCGGCCGTGTCATTGACGCCCAGCGGGTTCTTCGCGCTGGTCTTGCCCTTCTCGACCTGGTCGTCGCTGCCGCCGTCGCTGCTCGCGCACGCCGACAGGAAACTCATCGTCGGAACGGTGATCAGACCGAGTGCGGCAGACCGCTTGATCAGATCGCGACGGCCAAGGCCCTCATTCTTGTGGGCGGAGGTGGATCCCATGCTCAAGTCCTCGCCTTCTCCAGGACTCAGGCGGTGTGTACCGGTCGCCCGTCGATATTCGCCTCAGGCGAAGGGCCCCGCCACCGCGTTCAGTTGCGCTTGGGTGGTGCAGATTTCTGGCTGGTCGATGCAGTGGGGGCACGGGGAGACCGAACAGCGAACGCACCTGCGGCGCCCCCGTTGTCCTGCCCCCGCGTCTCCCCTTGCCGCACAGTTTGGAATGAAGCTGTGCAGACGCCGACAGGTATAGTCCACTTGTCGCCAACTGAGCAAGATCGAATGCAGGTTTGGACGGCAGTCTTTCCCGAGTTGAGACCTCGCGGATACCTCGGCACCGCACGCCCTCCTTCGGATGTAACGATTTCCGCATTACGGTCGATTCGCACGCGGCCTCTGATCCAACACCCTTGACACCACCGGCCACTTCACTCCCTACTGGTTCCTGCGCCCCCCAATGACAACGTTGTCCAAGCGCACTTCCCCGGGAGGAATGGCTCGGCATGCAGCCCCGACACGGTTCCCGCAAGAGACAAAGCAGCATGGCCGCACTGATCGCGGCCTCCCTCGTCCTGCTCGTGGCAGCCCCCACCGCAGCCGCGGCCACCGCGGCCGGCACCGGCGCGAAGGGCCAGGAGCCCACCGGTGAAAGGACGTTCAGCTCATCCTTCGAGGCAGACGAAAAGCAGCCGGACTGGCGTAATACCGTCGAAGGAGGTCCCGACGGCAAGAAGCGGGCATCAGGCATCGATGGCGGCTTCTCCGCCGGAATACCGGGCAATGTGACCGACAAGGTCACCGACGTCCGCGCCAGCGACGAGAACAGCGGCGGCGGCGAGGTGAAGGAGAACCTCGTCGACGGCGAACCCGGCACGAAATGGCTGTCGTTCGAGCCCACCGCCTGGGCCGAGTTCGATCTCGTCGAGCCGGTCAAGGTCGTGACGTACGCGCTGACTTCGGCCGACGACCACGACGAGCGGGATCCGAAGAGCTGGACCCTCCAGGGCTCCGAGGACGGCACGAGCTGGACGGACCTGGACACCCGGACCGGCCAGACCTTCGGCGAGCGCTTCCAGACCAAGTCGTACGACTTCGCGGCGGACAGGGCCTACCAGCACTTCCGCCTGGACATCACGGAGAACAACGGCGCTTCGGACGCGACCCAGCTCGCCGACGTGCAGTTCTCCGACGGGGACACCTCCGCCCCCGCCCCCGACGACATGCGCAGCCAGACCGACCGTGGCCCCTCCGGCTCCCCCACCGCCAAGGCGGGCGCGGGCTTCACCGGGAAGAAGGCGCTGCGGTACGCGGGCACGCACAAGGCGGACGGCCGGGCGTTCTCGTACAACAAGATCTTCGACGTCAACACGGCTGTCACCCCGGACACCGAACTTTCCTACCTGGTCTACCCCCAGATGGGCGAAACGGACCTGTCCTACCCGGCCACGCATGTCGCCGTGGACCTCGCCTTCACGGACGGCACCTACCTCAGCGATCTGCGCGCGACCGACACCAACGGCGGGCTGCTGACACCCCAGGGCCAGGCCGACGCCAAGCGGCTGTACGTCAACCAGTGGAACAAGGTCGACGCGCGGATCGGCGGTGTCGCGGCCGGCAGGACCGTCGACCGGATCCTCGTCGCGTACGACTCCCCCAAGGGCCCGGCGAAGTTCCAGGGCTGGATCGACGACCTCAAGATCGCCCCGAAGGCTCCGGAGAAGCGCGGGAAGCACCTCTCGGACTACGCCTCGACCGTCCGGGGCACCAACTCCAGCGGCGGCTTCTCCCGGGGCAACAACTTCCCCGCGACCGCGGTACCCAACGGTTTCAACTTCTGGACGCCGGTCACCAACGCCGGATCGACCAGCTGGCTGTACGACTACGCGCGGGGCAACAACGACGACAACCTGCCCACCCTCCAGGCCTTCGGCGCCAGCCATGAGCCGAGCCCCTGGATGGGCGACCGGCAGACCTTCCAGCTGATGCCGTCGGCGGCCTCCGGCACCCCGGACGCCTCGCGCACGGCACGCGCGCTGCCGTTCCGGCACGAGAACGAGACCGCGAGGCCCCACTACTACGGGGTGACGTTCGAGAACGGCCTGAAGGCCGAGATGACGCCGACCGACCACGCGGCGCGGATGCGCTTCACCTACCCCGGTGACGACGCGAGCATGGTCTTCGACAACGTCTCCAACGACGGCGGGCTCACCCTCGACCCGGGGACCAGCTCCTTCACCGGCTTCTCCGACGTGAAGAGCGGCGGCTCGACCGGCGCCACCCGGCTCTTCGTCCACGGAGTCTTCGACGCGCCCGTCACCGGGAGCGGCAAGCTCTCCGGCGGCGGCGGTGACGACGTGACCGGCTACCTGCGCTTCGACGCCGGCAAGGACCGGACCGTCGGCCTGCGCCTGGCGACCTCGCTGATCAGCATCGACCAGGCGAAGCGGAACCTCGCCGCCGAGATCCCCGCCTCGCGCTCCTTCGCCCGGGTCGAGGACAGGGCGCAGGACGCCTGGGACGAGCTGCTGGGCAGGGTCGAGGTCGAGGGCGCGACGGCCGACCAGCTGACCACGCTGTACTCCAGCATGTACCGGCTGTACCTCTACCCGAACTCGGGCTTCGAGCAGGTCGGCGGGAAGGACAAGTACGCCTCCCCGTTCTCCCCGCAGGTGGGCCCGGACACCCCGACACACACCGGCGCCAAGATCGTCGACGGCAAGGTGTACGTCAACAACGGCTTCTGGGACACCTACCGGACGACATGGCCCGCCTACTCCTTCCTCACACCGAAGAAGGCCGGCGAGATGGTCGACGGATTCGTCCAGCAGTACAAGGACGGCGGCTGGATATCCCGCTGGTCCTCCCCCGGCTACTCGGACCTGATGACGGGCACCTCGTCGGACGTCGCGTTCGCCGACGCGTACGTCAAGGGCGTGAAGTTCGACGCGGAGGCCGCGTACGACGCGGCCCTGAAGAACGCCACGGTCGTCCCGCCGTCCTCGGGCGTCGGCCGCAAGGGCATGGAGACGTCCCCGTTCGTCGGGTACGCCGACACCTCGACCCATGAGGGCATGTCCTGGTCGATGGAGGGATACGTCAACGACTACGGCATCGCGCGGATGGGCCGGGCGCTCTACGAGAAGACGCACAAGCAGCGCTACAAGGACGAGTCCGAGTACTTCCTGAACCGGGCCCGCAACTACGTCGAGCTCTTCGACGACAAGGCCGGCTTCTTCCAGGGCAAGGACGCCAAGGGCGACTGGCGCCTCCCGTCCGACCGGTACGACCCCCGGGTCTGGGGCTACGACTACACGGAGACCAACGGCTGGGGCTACGCCTTCACCGCTCCGCAGGACAGCAGGGGCCTCGCCAACCTCTACGGCGGCCGGGACGGTCTGGCCAAGAAGCTGGACACGTACTTCTCCACCCCCGAGACGGCGGGCCCCGAGTTCGTCGGCTCGTACGGCGGGGTCATCCACGAGATGACGGAGGCCCGTGACGTACGGATGGGCCAGTACGGCCACAGCAACCAGGTCGCCCACCACGTCACCTACATGTACGACGCCGCCTCGCAGCCGTACAAGGCGCAGGAGAAGGTCCGCGAGGTCCTCGGCCGGCTGTACACGGGCAGCGAGATCGGCCAGGGCTACCACGGCGACGAGGACAACGGCGAGCAGTCGGCCTGGTTCCTCTTCTCCTCGCTCGGCTTCTACCCGCTGGTCATGGGCAGCGGCGAGTACGCGATCGGCTCCCCGCTGTTCACCAAGGCCACGGTGCACCTGGAGTACGGCCGCGACCTGGTGGTCAAGGCGCCCAGGAACAGCGCGAAGAACATCTATGTGCAGGGCCTGAAGGTCAACGGCAAGAAGTGGACCTCCACCTCGCTCTCCCACGACCTGCTGGCCAGGGGCGGGGTGCTGGAGTTCGGCATGGGCCCGAAGCCGTCGGCCTGGGGCACCGGCAAGGACGCCGCCCCGGTCTCGATCACCAAGGACGACAAGGTGCCGGCGCCGAGGAAGGACGTGCTGAAGGGCGAGGGCGCGCTGTTCGACGACACCTCGGCCACCACGGCCGCCGTCTCCTCGGTGGAGCTGCCGGTCCCCTCGGCGACGGACGCGGTCCAGTACACGCTGACCTCGGGCGACGCGGCCAGGGCCCCGAGTGGGTGGACCCTGCAGGGGTCGTCGGACGGCACGGCGTGGAAGGACCTCGACAAGCGGTCCGGCCAGTCGTTCGCCTGGGACAGACAGACGAGGGCCTTCACGGTGAACGCCCCTGCCTCGTACGCGCGTTACCGGCTGGTGCTCAGCGGTGAGGCGACGCTCGCGGAGGTGGAGCTGATCTCCTGACCGTCCGAACGGTACGTCCGGTCCCGTCGGGGGGGGGGGCCCCCCCCGCCCCGGGGGGGGGCCCCGCCCCGCGCGCGCCGCCCGGCCCGCGGCGCGGGCCGGCGCCCCCCCCGCGGGGGGGGGCCGCGGGCCACGCATG
>NZ_JBVHOQ010000020.1:0-24185 GCF_055568375.1 Streptomyces sp. NPDC026062 | reverse complement strand
GGCGGGGGGGGGTGTGGGTGGTCGGCGTCGTGGGGGGGTGTGGGGGGGGGGGTGTGGGGGGGGGCCGCCCCGGGCCCCGGGGTGTGGCCCCCCCCCCGACGGCACGGCCCCGGCCCGCCGTCCGGCCCGGGGCCCCGGCCGGCTGTCGGGGCAGGCGGAAGACCTTGCCGCGGCTGACAGCGGTGGCGGTCGCGATGCTGGTCCTGATGGTCGTGGGGGCGCTGCTCCGGGGAGGCCTATGCCCGGCGCAACGTGAGGGAGTGCCCGGCGTACGTACGGGGAGCCCGGTCCCGGCGGGAGGCCTGAGCCCGGCGGTGACACTGTCGCCGCCGGGCTCCGTCGCACAGGACCTGGGGATCAGCCCACCCTGCACCCGAGTTCGAGGCCGGGGTCCGGGGCGCCGCCTTCGCTGACGTACCCGAATGAGGTCGATTCACCGGGGTCCAGCGAGCCGTTCCAGTCCACGTTGTGGACCATCACGTCCTGCCCCTGCGTGGTCATCGCCCCGCTCCACAGACTGGCGACGCTCTGCCCTGCCGGCTGTGTCCAGTCCACCATCCAGCCGAGCATGGGTACGGTGCCGGAGTTGGTGACGGTCACCTGCGACTGGTAGCCGCCGCTCCAGTTGCCGGTCGTGCTCACGGTGGCGGTGCACGTCCCGGGCGGCGGCTCGGTCGGCGTGGTGGTGGAGCCGTCCTTGACCCCGGTCACCTCACCGTTGCCCCCGTCGAAGACGACATCGGAGCAGGAGTAGAACGTCTCCTGGCTGTCGGAGCGCTCCCACACCATGTAGATGATGTTGCGCCCGTCCTTGCCGGACGGAAGTGCCTCGGACCAGGCGTAGTTGGCCTCAACCGTCCCCGGACTCCCGTTCAGCGGGGGGTGGTCGACGGTGAGGAAGGGGGCCTCCTCCATGTCGTCCCAGGTCAGCGGCTGGGTCGGGTCATAGCCGTCCTTGGTGATGTAGACGTAGAACGAACCGGGGTGCGCCGCCCAGGCGTTGTACGTGAAGTCGACGGTCGCACCCGAGGTCAGATGGGTCAGCGGCCAGTCGTTGCTGGGGGTGTTGAACCCGGTGAAGTTGGGGTTCCCACCACTGCACAGCTCGCCGTCGGGCACGAAGCCGCGGGTGCGGCCCGCGCCGTCGGAGCGGAGCACGGAGAACCAGTTGTAGAACGGGGTCGTGCCGCTCTGCTGCTGCGCGGAGCGGCAGGCGGGGTTGACCGGCTTGATCTCTCCGGTTTCGGTGAGACCGTCCTGCCAGCACAGGAAGGTGCGGCTGGCGGGCTTCATCGGCGTGCCGTGGGCCTCGGCCCGGCCGCCGGAGGTGACGAGGACCAGCCCGAGGGCGGGGATGGTCGTGAGCAGGGCGAGCATGGTGAGAAAGAGTGCTCTGCTGCGGGTGCCGGCCAGGAGCCGGCCTCCGCCCGGTAATCCGCGGCTCGATCGGTGGATCACGAGGTACGTCCCTTCGCTGCTGTCGTCCGGGGGGATTGGCGGAACAACGTTCGGGTCGTGCTGTGCGATGTCGTACTGACGCTTGGGAGCGCTCCCACTGCTCGGGGAGGCTAGCGCTCCGTTGCGGGACTGTAAACGCCCGCGTTCCGATTTCCGACGGGAACTCCCCCGGGTTCGCCGCGCGTCATGCAGACCGTGACGGACATGGACGGCGTGACGCTCGACGAACTCAGCACGATCTGGAACCGCATACGGAGGACGTACGGCACATCCGGGAACAGCACATGGGACCAGGTGGTGCTCGACTGCGCCGCCCGGCTCGCCGACGACCCCGCCGACGAGTCGGCCTACGTGTGGACGATCGGGCTGACGGTGATGGCCCCCTACCTCACCCGGCGGCCGGGCGCGGGTGTCGCGGAGCGGGCCGCGGCGGCGCTGGAATCCGCTGACGAGGCCCTGCGCGAGCGCGGTTGCCCCCACGACTCGCATCCGTACCGGAGCCACGACGGCAGGAACGACGCGGACCTCGCCGGGCTGCTGCCCGCGCTCGCCGACGAGTCGGCCGACTGGCACGGGGACCGGCCCCGGAGCGAGTGGCGCTGCCCGCGCAACGCGGCAGGATTCGCGCGGATCGGCCTGGACGTGATGCGCCCCGGATCGGTCACGGATGTGCCGCCCCGTCTGCCGGTGGAGGCCGAGGAGAGCATCAGCACGCTGTCGGCGCTGCTGCACGGGTACCCGAAGCCGTGGACCGACATCGACGACGAGATCCGCAGACAGGCATGGAAGCTGTCCGGCGCGGAGCCCGCGGACCGTGCCGGACGTCTGCTGGTGGTCAGGGCGGTGACCTGGTACGCGGTTTCCGGCGAGGTGCGTACGAAGTCCGTACTCGACGATCTGGTCGAGTCGGTGGAGGAGACGCTGCCGCACTTCGCCTCCGCCGGATGCGCCCACGACGGGCACCCCGCGCTGCCGGACAGCGGGCCGGAAGCAGCGGAACTCGGCATCACGCTGAGCAGCGCCGGAGGACGGGCGGTCCACGAGCACGACCGCGTCGTGGGGGGCCAGGGCGCCCCGCTCGACGCGGTGCTGTGCCCGGTCCTCTTGGCGGAGGTCGCGGACCGGACCCTGACGCTGCTGCGCGAGCGGCGCGACAAGCTCTTCGGGGCGCGCGACACCTCGCACGCCGACGCCGAATACCTCCGCGCGGACGGCAGGCTCGACATCGGAAAGCTCGTGGAGCGGACGGACGACAGGAGCGGGAACCGCAAGTACGCCGACGATCTGGGCCTGTGGGCGGCCCGTCGCCACGCGCAATCCGACGACCGGGACCGCACCGTGCTGCTGCTCGTGGCCCACCGGGCGATGGAGAACTCGTACCCGGCTCCCCCGCTCGCCGTCGTCCAGGGTGTCCTGGCCACCATGCGGTCCGTCGCCGCGGCTCCGCTGCCCGCCGTGTGCCCGCACGCGGACGGGCACCCGGAGCTGCACGGCCCGGAGTTCCGCTCCGGCCTGGCGCACTTCTGGGACCCGCGGGAGTTCCCTCCGGGCGAGGGATCCCCCGGCGCGGAGTCCTGGGCCTGCCCCCGGTTCGCGGCGGAGGTCGCCGACGCGTGCGTCACGGACCTGGAGGACCTGTACGAGGAGGACGAGTTCGCCGACACGGAGTGACGTCGGCGGCCACGGCGTGACCGTCCTCAGGGCTGCGGGGTGTCCGGGACTGCGGTGGGGAACAGGCTCTCCGGGAGGGTCACGTTCCACGCCGTGATGACCGGCTGGCCGTGCTCCCTGCCGAGCCGGGAAACGGCGCCCGTGGCGAGCTGGAAGAGCGTGCCCTCGGCAGGGGTCAGACCGAGGTAGCGGGCCGTCAGGACGCGGAGGAAGTGGGAGTGGGCGACGAGCGCGATGTCCTCGTCACCCGCACGCCCGGCGGCCTCCGCGACCTCGGCCAGGACCCGGTCGGCGCGTTCGCCCACCGCTGCGGGGGTCTCGCCGGGGTGGGCCTCGGGGCCGGCCGTGACGCCGTCGGTCCAGAGGTTCCAGGCGGGGCGGGTCCGGTGGATCTCGTCGGTGGTGACGCCCTCGTAGCCGCCGTAGTCCCACTCGCGCAGCTCAGGAGTGATGCGGGGCGCGGCGAGTCCGGCGAGCTCGGCGGTGCGCCGGGCCCGTACCGAGGGACTGACCAGGGTGAGGGCGATGTCGCGGTCGGCGAGCAGGGGTGCGAGGGCGCGGGCCTGGCGTTCGCCGAGCGGCGTCAGGGGCAGGTCGGTGTGGCTCGTGTGCTGTCCGTTGCGGGACCACTCGGTCTCGCCGTGCCGGACCAGGATCAACTCGCCCATGTGAAGGCCATCCGCTCTCAGTGCTGTTCATGCTCACGTACTGTGCGTGCTCATGTGCTGTGCGTGCTCATGTGCTGTGCGTGCTCATGTGCTGTCGATGGTGCGAACCCGCTGGTCCACGATCGCATTCCGCCCGGGGCGGTACGGGCGGGCGCGCCAGGGCCGGGCCGGATGCGGCTACCGCCGGTCGGTGAGGATCTCCGCGATGACATGCCGGGCGGTGTCCGCCATGAACACATTGGTCTCGCGGTAGTACTGAAGCTCCATCAGCGCGACCGACAGCGCCCAGCCGATGCCCCGGGACCAGGCGGCGTCGTCCGCCCGGACCTCGGCGCGGAAGGTGTCGCGCGCCCCGGCGGGCAGCACGTACCAGGCCGCGATCAGGTCGACTGCGGGGTCGCCCAGCCCCATGCAGCCGAAGTCGATGACGGCGGTGAGCCGCCGGTCCGCCGTCAGCATGTTGCCCGGTTGCAGGTCGGCGTGGATCCAGACGGGCGGTCCGGCCGGGGCGGGGGCGCGCAGGGCTGTGTCCCAGACAGCGGCGGCCGAAGCGGTGTCGGCCGCGCCTCCCAGGTCCGCGAGCGCCGCGCGGACCGCGGTGTCCCGGGCGGTCAGGGGCTCGCTGCGGTAGGACGGTGGACCGTCGGCGGGGTCGACGCGGTGGAGCGCGGTGACGAAGCGGGCCAGGTCCCGGGCGAGCGGGGCGGCGTCGGCCGTGTCGCCGACCGTCGGACAGTCCCCGTCGAGCCAGCCGTGGACCGACCAGGGGTAGGGGTAGCCGTCACCGGGTTCACCTGCGCCCAGCGGCGCGGGGATCGCGACCGGGAGTGAGGGTGCCAGGCGCGGCAGCCAGTGGTGCTCCCTGACGATGCCACCGGCCGAGCCCGCGGTGCGCGGGAGGCGGACGACCAGGTCCTCGCCGAGCCGGTACATCGCGTTGGAGGTCCCGGCGGCGCCGACGCGTTCGACGGGGAGGCCGGACCACTGGGGGAACTGCGCGGCGACCAGGCGGCGCACGAGAGCGGCGTCGGTTGCCGGCTCGTCGGCGTGCATCGTGGCTGTGCTCATCCTCGGCCGTCCTGGAGCGGGTGGATTCCGGTCTGCCGACATCCGAACCCGGCGGGTACGCACGCGTCAACCGACTTGGCGGGGTCGCAGCGCCGGTGCGCGTCGACCGCGTCGGCCATCACGACCTGGCACCGTGGAACGTCGTCCTCGACGGCGTGGAGGTGACCGGCATCATCCGACGGGGTCCGCGTACGGCCGGCAGCCGTCGGCCCCTCCGTTCCGGCGCGGGCCGCGCGGGAACCGAGGGGCCGGAAGAGGGGTCAGCCCTTGACGACCTCCAGCGCCGCGTCGCCGACGACCACGACCTCGTACGACCGGTCCGTGTCCGCCGTGACGCGGAGCGTGCCGCCCTCGCGGACCAGTTCGTACGTGGCGGCCGGGGCTCCCGTGAGGTCGGGGACGGTCACCGTGCGGGTGAAGTCGCCCAGGCCCTCGGGGGCGTACACCCGCAGTTCCAGGTCCTGCGTCCAGTCGGCGTCGGGGCGGGAGGCGTCCGCGCCGAGCGGGAGGACCGCGCCGGGGCGGACCAGGAGCGGGAGGCTGTCGAAGCCGTGGGTGTCGTGGCGCCAGGCGGGTCCCGTGACGGTCTCGCCGGTCAGGAAGTGGGTCCAGGTGCCCTCGGGGACGTAGTACTCGACCTGGCCGTCCTCGCTGAAGACCGGCGCCACCAGGAGGTCGGAGCCCAGCAGGTACTGGCGGTCGACCGTGCGGGTGGCCGGGTCCTCGGGGAACTCCAGCAGCATCGGGCGCATGGTGGGGACACCGGTGCGGTGGGCCTCGACGGCCGCGCCGTACAGGTACGGCATGAGGCGGTGCTTCAGTTCGGTGAACTGCTTGGCGACCGCGACGGCCTCGTCGCCGAACTCCCACGGCACGCGGTAGGACGAGGAGCCGTGCAGACGGCTGTGCGAGGAGAGCAGGCCGAAGGCGAGCCAGCGCTTGAAGACGGCCGGGTCGGGCGTGCCCTCGAAGCCGCCGATGTCATGGCTCCAGAAGCCGAAGCCGGAGAGGGACAGGGAGAGTCCGCCTCGCAGGGACTCGGCCATCGCCTCGAAGGAGGACCAGCAGTCGCCGCCCCAGTGGACGGGGAACTGCTGGCCGCCGGCGGTGGCGGAGCGGGCGAACAGGACCGCCTCGCCCTGGCCGCGCTCCTTCTCCAGGAGGTCGAAGACGGCCTTGTTGTACAGGTGTGTGTAGTAGTTGTGCATGCGCTCCGGGTCGGAGCCGTCGTGCCAGACGACGTCGGTGGGGATGCGCTCGCCGAAGTCCGTCTTGAAGCCGTCGACGCCCTGGTCGAGGAGGGTCTTCAGCTTGGCCTGGAACCAGGCGGTGGCCTCGGGGTTGGTGAAGTCGACCAGCGCCATGCCGGCCTGCCACTTGTCCCACTGCCAGATGTCGCCCTCGGGGGTGAGGACGAAGTAGCCCTTCTCCGCGCCCTCCGCGTACAGGGCGCTCTTCTGCGCGATGTACGGGTTGATCCAGACGCAGATCTTCAGGCCCTTCTCCTTGAGCCGGGCCAGCATGCCGACCGGGTCGGGGAAGGTGTCCGGGTCCCACTCGAAGTCGCACCACTGGTACTCGCGCATCCAGAAGCAGTCGAAGTGGAAGACGGAGAGCGGGATGCCGCGCTCGGCCATGCCGTCGACGAACGAGGTGACGGTGGCCTCGTCGTAGTTGGTGGTGAACGACGTGGTCAGCCAGAGTCCGAAGGACCAGGCCGGGGGCAGGGCCGGGCGGCCGGTGAGGGCGGTGTAACGGGTGAGGACGTCCTTGGGCGTGGGGCCCGCGACGACGAAGTACTCCAGTACCTGGTCCTCGACGCTGAACTGCACCTGGCCGACGGCCTCGGAGCCGACCTCGAAGGAGACCTTGCCGGGGTGGTTGACGAAGACGCCGTAGCCGCGCGAGGAGAGGTAGAACGGGACGTTCTTGTAGGCCTGTTCGCTGCTGGTGCCGCCGTCGGCCTGCCACATGTCGACGACCTGGCCGTTCTTGACGTACGGGGTGAACCGTTCGCCGAGACCGTGGACCGTCTCGCCGACGCCGAGGGCGAGCTGGGCGAACATGTGGTGGCCGCCGTCCGCCACGGTGGCGAAGGCGGTGCCCTTGCGTCCGGCCGCGGTCAGCAGGCGGCCGTCGGCGTCCAGGAACTCCAGGCCGAAGTCGCCCCCGGTGGGGAGCCGGAGGGTGAGGGGGCCGCTGGTGAGTGTGGCGGTGGGGCCGTCGTCATGCGTGGTGGCCGGGGCGTCCTCGGTGGCGCCGGGGAGGACGAAGTCCGGGCCGGGGCGGCGCTTGCCCGCGAGGTGGGTGACGCGGATGCCGATGACGCCTTCGACGGGGGCGTAGGCCTCCACCGTGATCAGAGGGGCGTTCAGGGTGTCCCCGCGCCGCGTCACGCGCTTGACGGCGGCATGGGCGGTGAGGCGGTCGGCGTCGAGGCGCAGGTCGCGGAGTTCGGTGGCGTACGAGGCGTTCACACCGTCTCGCATCTGCCAGAAGCCGTCGGTGAACTTCATGGGGGGGGTCTTCCTTAGCCGGTGGTACGGGGGTGAGCGGGGTACGTCGTCAGGGGTGCGTCGTCAGGAGTGCGGGTGCCGCCCGGTCGAGGACCGATGTCACCCGGTCCCAGGTGGCCGTGTCCCGGGGCACGGCGGGCAGTTCCCGGCCCTCACCGGTGCCCCACTCCATGGCCAGGGCCACCGGGTCGCGGCCGGTCGCGGCGCCCGCGGCCAGGGCGGCCGCTCCCAGGGCGACGAGCTCGGCGGAGTCCGGGAGGATCACCGCACGGCCGGACAGCCGGCGCACGGTCTCCACCCACATCGTGCCCTTCGCTCCCCCGCCGATCAGGCGCAGCGGCGCGTCGGGCGCGTCGAGCGGCAGCTCGTCCAGGGCACGCAGGACGGCGACGACCGCGCCCTCGTAGGCGGCGCCGAGGATCTGCTGCCTGGTCGTGTCGTGCCGCAGTCCGTGCAGGAGCCCGGAGGCGGCCGGGAGGTCCGGGGTGCGCTCGCCGTCCAGGAAGGGCAGCAGCACGGCCTCACCGCCGGGTGCGGCTTCCTCGCGTTCCAGGCCGAGCAGTCCGGCGACCTTGTCCACGGCGAGGGTGCAGTTCAGGGTGCAGCCCAGCGGGAGTCGGGTGCCGTCGGCGGCGGCGAAACCGGCGAGCAGGGAGGAGTGCGGGCGGTTGCGGGTGGCGGCGAAGACCGTGCCCGAGGTGCCGAGGCTGACGACAGGGTGGTCGAGGAGCCCCTCGGCGCCCAGGCCCAGGCCGACCGCCGCGGCCATGTTGTCGCCGGTGCCGGCGGCGACGGCGACGCCGGCGGGCAGGCCGAGGGCGTCGGCGGCCTCGGCGGTGAGGTGTCCGGCGAGGGCCGCTCCGGTGGCGGCGACCGTGGACAGCATGTCCTCGCGGATGCCGGTGAGGTCCAGCAGCCCGGGGTCGTAACCCTGGGTGGCGGGGTCGTACCAGCAGGTGCCGGACGCGTCGCCGGGGTCGGTGACGGCGACGCCGCAGAGGCGTTCGGTGAGGAAGTCGTGCGGGAGGCGGACGGCGGCGGTCGCGGCGGCGGTGGCCGGTTCGTTCTCACGCAGCCACATCCACTTGGCGGCGGTCATCGAGGCGACGGGCACCGATCCGGTGCGGTCCAGCCAGGCTTCCCGGCCCAGTGCGGCGGTGAGGGCGGCGGCCTGCGGGGCGGAGCGGGTGTCGTTCCACAGGAGGGCGGGGCGCAGCGGCTTGCCGTCGGCGTCCAGGGTGACCAGTCCGTGCTGCTGGCCGGCGACGGCTATCCCGGTGACGGCCGCCGGGTCCAGGCCCGATTCGGCGAGGGCGGCCGCGACAGCCGTGCGAAGGGCCTGCCACCACTGCTCGGGGTCGCTCTCGCGGGCGCCGCCCTGACCGGTCACGGTGTGCGGGGCGCGGCCCACGGCGAGCAGTCGGCCGGTCACGGTGTCGACGACGGCGGCCTTGGTGGACTGGGTGGAGCTGTCCACACCGATGACGGCCGACACCGGTGCGGTGGCCGGGTTTCTGGCTGGTCGCGACGGCATGTCGTACCTCGTTCCTGTGGGTCCCGATTTTGATCGTACACAAAACAAATAATTCTTCGAAGCGCTTCGACGCCCTGGGAAACAGCTCACAGCCCGCCCCGCACGGACCACAAGACCCCACAGCACACTGCCATGTTGTCCCTATGTGACGCATGTGTCACGGAAGTGGTCTAGAAACAAACGCCGGGATGCCGTATTAGTACTGGCAGCAAACAAATCGGTCGGACGGCAGAGCAGCCGCCCGGGCCATGTCGACAAGAGGCAGCAGAATGTCGAATCGCTTCACCCCCACCCCCGCCGACCGGTTCACCTTCGGGCTCTGGACCGTCGGCTGGCGAGGCAACGACCCCTTCGGTGACGCCACCCGCCCCGCCCTGGACCCGGTCGAGTCCGTCGAGCGTCTCGCGGAGCTCGGCGCGCACGGTGTGACGTTCCACGACGACGACCTGATTCCGTTCGGGTCCTCGGACAGTGAGCGCGCCGCGATCATCGCGCGCTTCAAGGGCGCCCTGGACCGCACCGGGCTCAAGGTCCCCATGGCCACCACCAACCTGTTCACCCACCCCGTCTTCAAGGACGGCGGCTTCACCTCCAACGACCGCGACGTCCGCCGCTTCGCGCTGCGCAAGGTCATCCGCAACATCGACCTCGCGGTCGAGCTGGGTGCCGAGACCTACGTCGCCTGGGGCGGACGCGAGGGCGCCGAGTCCGGCGGGGCCAAGGACGTGCGGGTCGCGCTGGACCGGATGAAGGAAGCCTTCGACCTCCTCGGCGACTACGTCGTCGACCAGGGCTACGACCTCAGGTTCGCCATCGAGCCCAAGCCGAACGAGCCGCGCGGCGACATCCTGCTCCCGACCGTCGGTCACGCCCTGGCGTTCATCGAGCGCCTGGAGCGCCCGGAGATGTACGGCGTGAACCCCGAGGTCGGCCACGAGCAGATGGCCGGGCTGAACTTCGCGCACGGCATCGCGCAGGCGCTGTGGGCGGGCAAGCTCTACCACATCGACCTCAACGGCCAGTCCGGCATCAAGTACGACCAGGACTTCCGCTTCGGCGCCGGCGACCTGCGCCAGGCCTTCTGGCTCGTCGACCTGCTGGAGAGCTCGGACTACGCGGGCCCGCTGCACTTCGACTTCAAGCCGGTGCGCACCGACGGCATCGACGGGGTGTGGGAGTCCGCGAAGAACTGCATGCGCAACTACCTGATCCTCAAGGAGCGCGCGCTGGCGTTCCGCGCCGACCCGGCCGTCAAGGAGGCGCTGGCCGCCTCCCGTCTGGACGAGCTGGCGCAGCCCACCGCGGCCGACGGCGTCAAGGCCCTGCTGGCGGACCGTTCCGCCTACGAGGACTTCGACGTGGACGGCGCCGCCCAGCGCTCGATGGCGTTCGAGGCTCTCGACCAGCTCGCCATGGAGCACCTGCTCGGCGTCAGCTGACAACCCCGGGGGTGTCCGGCGGAATGCCGCCGGACACCCCTTGTCCCCGGGCGCGGGCCTGCCGGACCCGCGCCGGGGCGCATGGATACACCTCGCCGGGACACAGTGGTCCCCGCGGGCCGGCACCCCTCTCACGCAAGGGCACCATCGTGACAGCACCTTCTCCGGACGGCACGCGCCGGCCGCGCCGCCGTCCTCACCGGCGGGTCATCGTCCCGCTCACCGTCGTCTCCGCGCTGCTCGGCGGCGTCGTCCTGTCCGGCTGCGGACAGCAGCGGGACCCGGATGTGTACACCGTCATGAACTCGTCGACCGACGAGTCCTACCACCGCTGGGACGCCCAGACGCTGGCCCGGTGCAGCAAGACGCTCGGAGTGAAGATCGAGCAGCAGAGCGTCCCGGCCTCGCAGGTGATGACGAAGGCCCTGCGGATGGCGTCCTCGAAGTCGCTGCCCGACGTGCTCCAGCTGGACGCATCGGAGATGCCGACGTTCGCCGCGGCGGGCGGGCTGATCCCGCTGAAGGACCTCGGTCTGACGACGAAGGACATCCCCGAGGGGATCGTCAACTTCGGCTCGTACAAGGGGAAGTACTACGGTGCGGCGCGCACCGTGAACACCCTGGCGCTGTTCTACAACAAGGACACCCTCGACAAGGCCGGCCTGAAGGTCCCCACCACCTGGGCCGAGATGCAGGACACCGCGAAGAAGCTCACCCAGGGCAAGCGGTACGGTCTGGCGCTCAGCGCGGGAGGCGCGGAGGACGGCGTCTTCCAGTTCGCCCCGTTCATGTGGTCCAACGGCGGCGACGAGACGAAGCTCGACAGCCCGCAGGTGGCCGGGGCCCTGGACTACTGGAAGGCCCTCCTCAAGGACGGCTCGCTGTCCAAGTCGACGGTCAACTGGACCCAGGCCGATGTGAACGACCAGTTCATGGCCGGCAATGCCGCGATGATGATCAACGGCCCGTGGCAGGTCGAGAGCCTCAACGCCAAGAAGGGGCTGAACTGGGGCATCGCCCAGATCCCCGTCCCGAAGGCGGGTGACGACTCGGTAGGCCCGCTGGGCGGGGGAATCCTGACCGTGCCCAACACCGGTGACGAGGAGCGGGAGAAGATGTCCGCCCGGATCATCGGCTGCATGTCGGGCGAGCAGGAGGAGATCACCTACGCGATCAACAGCTGGATGGTCCCGGCCAACGAGAAGGCCGCCGCCGTGTGGCGTACGAAGGCACCGGAGCTGGCCGCCCTCGCCGACCAGGTAGCCACGGCCCGTTCGCGTACCGCCAAGGTCGGTGCGCAGTGGTCGTCGGTGTCGCTGGCCCTGCAGAGCGCCTTCCAGTCCGCGCTCACCGGTGAGTCCAGCGAGGCCGCTCTGAAGCGTGCCCAGCAGCAGGTCACGAGCGGGAACTGAGGTAACGAACGATGTCATCAACCACAGCCTCGGCCGCCGCGCTGCCGGCCGACCCCAAGGCCCCCGCGGCCGGTGCGGTCAAGAAGCCCGTGAACCCGCGGAGCGCCAAGCGGCGCCGGACGCTCGCCCAGTGGGGGTTCATCGCCCCCGCCGTGATCTTCATGGCGCTGTTCTTCGGCTACCCGCTCGTCCGCAACATCGTGATGAGCTTCCAGGACTACTCGCCGTCCACGTTCTTCACCGGCAAGGCGCCCTTCAACGGCTTCGACAACTGGAGCAACGTCTTCAACGACGGGCTGTTCGGCAAGGCCCTGTGGCAGACGATCCTCTTCACGGTCGGATCGCTCATCGGCCAGTTCTGCATCGGCCTGGCCCTCGCCGTCTTCTTCACCCGGCGCTTCCCCCTGAACGGGATCCTGCGCTCGCTGATCCTGCTGCCGTGGCTGGTCCCGATGGTCGTCTCCGGCATCGTGTGGCGGCGCATCTTCGACCAGGACACCGGTGTCCTCAACTCCTTCCTGGGCACGGTCGGCCTCCCCGCGGACACGCCGTGGCTGACGAGCACCAGCATGGCGCTGATCTCGGTGATCCTCGTGAACATCTGGATCGGCATCCCGTTCAACATGGTGATCCTCTACGGCGGCCTCCAGGAGGTCCCCAAGGAGATGCACGAGGCCGCCTCGCTCGACGGCGCGTCCGCCTGGCGTACGTTCCGCTCGGTCACCCTGCCCATGCTCAAGCCCGTCATCACCGTGGTGCTCGTGCTCGGCTTCATGTCGACGGTCAAGATCCTCGACCTGGTCCTCGCCCTCACCGACGGCGGCCCGGCCGACTCCACCCAGACACTCGGCACGCTCACCTACCAGAACTCCTTCGTCCAGATGGACTTCGGGGCCGGTGCCGTGGTCGGCAACATCCTGATCCTGATCTCCGCCGTCTTCGCGGTGTTCTACCTGCGCGTCAACCGCAATGAGGGGAAGTGACCGGCATGGCGACCACCACCCAGATCCCCGCCGCCCCGGCTCCCGCCGTCCACCGGCCGAAGCGCCGCTGGGGTGCGACCGTCTTCGGACTCGCCGTCCTCGCGGTGATGCTGTTCCCGCTGTACTGGATGATCAACACCGCGCTTCAGCCCGACGCGAGTCTGGTCGACGTGGGTCCGGTCCCGACGGGCGTGGACTTCTCCGGCTTCACCTCCGCTCTCAGCGACCAGGGCGGCAACCTGCTGACCTCGCTGGCCGTGGCGCTCGGCGCCGTGGCGATCTGTCTGGCGATCTCCGCACCGGCGGCGTACGGCCTGGCTCAGTTCAAACTGCGCGGCAGCAAGACGATCGTCTTCGGCACCCTCATCACCCAGATGGTGCCGGGCATCGTCATCGCGAACGCCCTGTACAGCGCGTACGTGGACCTCGGCCTGGTCAACTCCTACTTCGGCCTGATGCTGGCGGACGCCTCCCTGGGCATCCCCTTCGCGATCGTGCTGATGCGCTCGTTCATGGTGTCCATCCCGCGTGAGGTCATCGAGGCCGCCGAGGTCGACGGTGCCGGCCGCATCCGTACGTTCATCCAGGTCGTCCTGCCGATGAGCCGCAACTCCCTGATCACGGCGGGCCTGTTCTCGTTCCTCTACGCGTGGAGCGACTTCATGTTCGCGCTGACGCTGAACACCACGGACGACGTGAAGCCGATCACGCTGGGCATCTACCAGTACATCGGCGCCCATGTCGGTGACTGGGGTTCCGTCATGGCCGCCTCGGTCCTCTCGGCCGTGCCCGCCGCGGTCCTGCTCGTCCTGTCCCAGAAGTACATCGCCGCCGGGATCACCGGCGGCTCGGTCAAGTAAGGGTTTCCATGAGTGACTTCCCGGTCTTCCCGCCCGGATTCGTCTTCGGCGCGGCCACGGCCTCGTACCAGATCGAGGGCGCCGCGGACGAAGACGGCCGCGGGCCGTCCATCTGGGACACCTACAGCCACACGCCGGGCAGGACGGACGGCGGTGACACCGGTGACGTGGCCTGCGACCACTACCACCGCTACCCCGAGGACGTGGCGCTGCTGCGCGGCCTGGGTGTGGACTCGTACCGCTTCTCGATCGCCTGGTCGCGTATCCAGCCCGAGGGCTCCGGCGCGGTGAACCCCAAGGGCCTGGACTTCTACTCCCGGCTCGTCGACGAGCTCCTCGAAGCGGGCATCGAGCCCGCCGCCACCCTCTACCACTGGGACCTGCCGCAGGCCCTGGAGGACAAGGGCGGCTGGCGGGTACGCGAGACCGCCGAGCGGTTCGGTGAGTACAGCGCGATCATGGCGGAGCACCTGGGCGACCGGGTGCCGCGCTGGATCACGCTCAACGAGCCGTGGTGCAGCGCCTTCCTCGGTTACTCCGTCGGGCGTCACGCGCCGGGCGCCAAGGAGGGGCGCGGCGCCCTGGCCGCCGCGCACCACCTGCTCGTCGGGCACGGCCACGCGATGACCGCGCTGCGCGCCGCGGGCGTCCGTGAGGCGGGCATCACGCTCAACCTGGACCGCAACGTCCCGGCCACCGAGTCGGACGCCGACCTCGCCGCCGTGGTCCGCGCGGACACCCAGCACAACCTGGTGTGGACCGAGCCGATCCTGGCGGGCCGCTATCCGGCCACCGAGGAGGAGACCTGGGGCGAGCTCATCACCGCGCAGGACTTCCGGCGCGAGGGCGACCTTGAGCTGATCTCCCAGCCGATGGACTTCCTGGGCATCAACTACTACCGCCCCATCGTGGTCGCCGCCGCCCCGCACCGCGAGGCCGACCCGGCGCTGCGGGTCGCCACGGACAACCGGTACAGCGAGGGCGAGTACCGGGGCGTCCGCAAGACGGCGATGAACTGGCCGGTCGTGCCCGAGTCCTTCACCGATCTGCTGACCGCGCTCAAGCAGACGTACGGGGACGCGCTGCCGCCGGTGCACATCACGGAGAACGGCTCGGCGGAGTTCGACACCGTGGACGCGGACGGCTCGGTGCACGACGCCGACCGCGTCGAGTACCTGCGGACGCACCTGACGGCGCTGCGGGCGGCGATGGACGCGGGCGTCGACGTACGCGGCTACTACGTCTGGTCGCTGCTGGACAACTTCGAGTGGGCTCTCGGCTATGCGAAGCGGTTCGGGATCATCCGGGTCGACTACGACACCCAGGAGCGCACCCCGAAGGACAGCTACCGCTGGTACCAGGAGCTGATCGCGGCACACCGGAAGTAGTCCTCCGGCCTGTCTGTGACCTGCCCCGCCACCGCCCCCGTCCGCCGTATGCGGACGGGGGCGGTGGCCGTACGGGGGCGCGCTGCCGTACGGGGCGCGTTGCCGTACGGGGCACTTTGCCGTTCGCCGGACGGGGACGGGGACGGGGCGTGGTCCGGGCCCGTACGGGGACGGAGGTGCGGTCCCGGGCCTGGTCCTGGCCCCGGTCCTGCCGGGGGCGGCTGCCGTACGCCTCGCGGGCGTCAGCGCGCCGAGTGCGCCGCCGGGTCCTCCAGGACCCCCCGCACCACCCGGGCCGCCGCGCCTCTCGCCGCGTCGCCGGAGAGCGAGGAGGCGCACAGTCCGGCACCGTCGCTCCGCCAGCGGCCCGACACCACCCGGTCGGCGAGCTGCGCGTCCGCCGCCCCGGCGAGCCACGGCATCAGGTCGCGGTAGATGCCGCCCAGGACGACGGTGCCGAGGTCGAAGAGGTTGACCGCCCCGGCCAGCACCACACCCATGCGGTCCCCGGCCGCCCGCAGCACTTCCAGCGTCCGGGGGTCGCCCGCCCGCGCCCGTCTCTCCAGCTCACCGAGACCGCGCACACCGGCGGCCGGGTCGATGCCGGCGGCCCGCAGCAGGGCCGCCTGACCGGCGTACTGCTCGAGACAGCCCCGGGCGCCGCACCCGCACAGCGGCCCCTCGGGGTCGACGACCACATGCCCGACCTCCCCCGCGAAACCGTGCGCGCCACGAAGCAGCTCGCCGTGGAGCACGAGCGCGCCGCCGACGCCGATCTCGCCGGTCAGGTACAGGAAGCAGCCGGCCTCGTCCAGGCCGCCGAACCACAGCTCGGCCAGCGCCGCCAGATTGGCCTCGTTGTCGGAGCTGACCGCGAGCGCCCGCCCGGCCGGCCTCAGCGTGCTGAGCGCCTGGCCGAAGATGCCTTCGGCCGCCACGCGGTACCAGCCCAGGTTGGGTGCCTGGCGGACCATGCCGCCGGAGACGAGTCCGGGAAGGGCCAGCTCGACGCCGACGGCCCGCAGCCCCTGCTCGCCGGTCGAGGTGATGACCCGGTTGGTGAGCCGCGCCGCATGCGCGAGGACCTCGGCCGGCGGGGTGTCGCGGTTGTCGATGTGCTCGGTGACGCGGACCCGGTCGGTGCCGGTGAGCCCGACCGCGCACACCGAGACGTAGTCGATGTTGATCTCGACGCCGAGCCCGGCCGGGCCGGTGTCCGACACCTTCAGCACCGTGCCGGGCCGCCCGGCGCTTCCGCTGAACGTCTTGCCCGACTCGGTGAGGTGGCCGAGCGCCAGCAGCTCCTCGACGAGCGAGGAGACCGCGGCCCGGGTCAGTCCGACGCGGGCCGCCACCTGGGCGCGGGTCACCTCCCCTTCCTCCAGGACGGCACGCAGGACGAGGCCGAGGTTGTGACGGCGTACGGACTCGGTTCCGGCCTTGGCGCCGGACGAGGTGGGATGCATGGTCATCAGGCCTCCGAGGGTAGGGCCTCGCGCCCGGATGCCGTACGCGACCCCGCGGACGACCTGCGGTTTCGTACCGATGGCACCGAGGGGCGGGGCACCGCACCGGAGGGATCACACGCCCGAAACATCACCGCAGCCCGCCGGACAAGTCCCCCTGTTACGTTCGGTGTACGCGGCCGCCGTTGCCCGCTCCACCCGCCCCCGGACCTCGTCGTCCGGCCGGTGAACGAGGAGGTCCGCGGTGCACGTTCCGGAATTCCGGGCCGCCGGGTCGCGGCGCGAGGCGCCCGCCCGGCTCACCCATGAGACTCGATCGCGGCGCCACGCGCCCGCCTGGCTCACTCATGTGCTGCGGCTGCGCCGGGCACCTGTGCCCCGTACGGCCATGGTGCGCGGAGCGCTCGGTGCGGGCCCGCTGCTCGGGGCCGGTATCGTCCTCGGCCTGCCGGGGGCGGGTGTCCTCGCCGCGCTCGGGGCGATGCTGGCCGGTGTCAACGACCGCCCGGGGACCCGCCGCAAGGGGATCGTCCACATAGGGCTGCCGGCCGCTGCGGGATCGCTCGGGCTGCTCGTCGGCGCACTGGTCGCGGACGTGACGGGCAGGTGGGCGGCGGTTCCCGTGCTCTTCCTGGTGGGCTGGGTCTCCGGGGCGCTGAGTGCCCGGGGCGGTGTGTGGTCGGCGGCTGCCCTCCAGATGCTGGTCACCACGACGATCGGCATGGGCATGCCGCTGGCCGGGCCCGCGTGGCTGAAGGCGCTGTGCTTCCTGTCCGGGGCCGGCTGGCTGGTCGTTCTGCGGCTGCTGCCGCGCGCTCCGCGCGCGCGGAGCGGCGGCGAACGCGAGGCCGTCGCCGCTGTGTTCGACGCGCTCGCCGACGCGCTGGGCGCGCTCGGCGGGCCGGGGGCGCCGCACGCCCGCCGCGCGCTGGTCGCGGCGCAGCAGCAGGCCGACGAGGCGCTGCGGCTGATGCGGCTGATGCCGTGGCCGCGCCGGTCCGGCGGAGCGGATCCCGGCCTCGCCGAGCGTTTCGGCGCCGGGGTCGCGCTCTGCGAGGCGGGCATCGCACTCCTGTGGGAGGGCCGGCCCGTGCCGGAGACGGTGGCCGAGGGCCCCCGCCGACTGGCCGCCGCGGTTCGCTCCGGCGGGCCTGCGGGTACGCTGCCGAGCCCCCGGCCGGACACGGTCGAACGCCTCGCCTTCGACCGGGCGGTTCTGGAGGCCGCGGTGGTCTTCGACCGGACGACGGCCGGTACGGCCCGCTCGGCTGGTACGGCCCTCGCGCCCGGCACCACCCGCACCACCAACCACATGCCTGGCACCACCCGCACCGATTCCGCTTTCCGCCCGGGTCTGTTCACGCCCGCCGGACGGGAGTACGGGCTGCGCGTGGCGCTCTGCGTCTCGGTCACGGCGGCCGTCGCGCTGCTGCTGCACGAGGACCACTGGTACTGGCTGCCCGCCACCGCCGCGTTCCTGGTGAAACCCGACATGGGTCCGCTGTTCTCGCGGGTGGTGAACCGGTTCGCGGGAACCGTGGCCGGAGTTCTCGCCTTCGTCGCCCTCATGGCCGCGCTCGGCGGCCTCGGCCCGCCGCTCGTCGTGGCGGTGGTGGTGGTGGCCGGGGCGCTGGTCCCCCTGTCCACCCGCCACTTCGCGTTCCAGACCGCGGTGATCACGGTCCTCGTGCTGTCGTTCGTGCACATCGCGGGGGACACCGAGGCGGCGGCGTCCCGGCTGCTGGAGACGTTCCTGGCCTGCCTCATCGTGCTGCTCGTCGGCCATCTGCCGCTGGTGGCCGACCCGCGGGTCCGGGTCGGGCACCGCTTCGCCGTCACGCTGCGCAACACGGAACGGTATCTGCGCCATGTGCTGGACGCGCCGGACCCGGCAGGCGGCGGACAGCGCGGCGATGTCCAGGGGCTGGCGCTGCGCGGTGCCGCGTACCGGGCACTCGCCGAGGCACGGGCTGCGGCGGAGACGGTCGCGGCGGAGCTGCCCGGTCCGTTCGGCGGGCGGCGCCACGACTGGTCGGCGGTGACCGTGGCCGCCGAGCTGGTCGTCGACGCGGCGACCACGTGCGCGCTGCGGGTGGAGAACGGGGTGCCGAGGCCCTCGTCCGGCGAGGTGGAGCGCGTGACGACGGCGTTGTCCGTACTGGCGGACGCCCTGGACGACGGCCACCGCACCGCGCGCCCGGAGCCGGGCCCGGGCCCTCGGGACTGCCGGTCGCTGCGCGATGTGATGACGCAGCTGCACGGCATTCACCGGCTCACGACCGCGGGCCGCACCGAACCGGCCACGGCAGGTCCCCCCACCCGGACCTGACCCGGTGGCGACCGGGCCCTGACCCGGCCGTTCCTCGGCGCACGCGCGAGAGGGCCGCACCCCGTTGCCGGGGTGCGGCCCTCTCGCCGTACTGCCGCTGATCCCTACTTGCGGATCAGGCTGCGGAGCACGTACTGCAGGATGCCGCCGTTGCGGTAGTAGTCCGCCTCACCGGGGGTGTCGATGCGGACGACGCCGTCGAACTCCACACCGGTGTCGGTGGTGACCTTGACCGTGCGCGGGGTGGTGCCGTCGTTGAGCTCGGTCACGCCGGTGAAGGAGAAGGTCTCCTCGCCGGTCAGGCCCAGGGACTCGGCGGTCCGGCCCTCGGGGAACTGGAGCGGGAGGACGCCCATGCCGATGAGGTTCGAGCGGTGGATGCGCTCGTAGGACTCGGCGATGACGGCCTTGACGCCGAGGAGCGCGGTGCCCTTGGCCGCCCAGTCACGGGACGAGCCGGAGCCGTACTCCTTGCCCGCCAGGATGACGAGCGGGGTGCCGGCGGCCTGGTAGTTCTGCGAGGCGTCGTAGATGAACGACACCGGGCCGTCGGCCTGGGTGAAGTCGCGGGTGAAGCCGCCCTCGGTGCCCGGCGCGATCTGGTTGCGCAGGCGGATGTTGGCGAACGTGCCGCGGATCATGACCTCGTGGTTACCACGGCGCGAGCCGTAGGAGTTGAAGTCACGGCGCTCGATGCCGTGCTCCGTGAGGTACTTGCCGGCCGGGGTGTCGGCCTTGATCGCACCGGCCGGGGAGATGTGGTCGGTGGTGACCGAGTCGCCCAGCTTGGCGAGGACGCGGGCGCCCGTGATGTCGGAGACCGGGGTGGTCTCCATCGTCATGCCCTCGAAGTAGGGGGGCTTACGGACGTAGGTGGACTCGGCGTCCCACTCGAAGGTGTTGCCGGTGGGGATCGAGAGCGCCTGCCACTGGGCGTCGCCCGCGAAGACGTCCTGGTAGGACTTGTTGAACATGTCCTCGCCGATGGAGTTGGCGACGACGTCGTTCACCTCGGCCTCGGTGGGCCAGATGTCGGCCAGGTGGACGGCGTTGCCGTCCTGGTCGACGCCGAGGGCGTCCTTGGTGATGTCGACCTTCATCGAACCGGCGATGGCGTACGCGACGACCAGCGGCGGGGACGCCAGGTAGTTCATCTTGACGTCGGGGTTGATCCGGCCCTCGAAGTTACGGTTGCCGGAGAGCACCGAGGTCACGGCCAGGTCGTGCTCGTTGACCGCCTTGGAGACCTCTTCCGGCAGCGGGCCGGAGTTGCCGATGCAGGTGGTGCAGCCGTAGCCGACGAGGTTGAAGCCGACCTTGTCGAGGTACGGGGTCAGGCCCGCCTTGTCGAAGTAGTCGGTGACGACCTTCGAGCCCGGGGCGAGGGTGGTCTTGACCCACGGCTTGCGGGTCAGGCCCTTCTCTACGGCCTTCTTCGCCACGAGCGCCGCGGCGACCATGACGTACGGGTTCGAGGTGTTGGTGCAGGAGGTGATCGCGGCGACGGTGACGGCGCCGTGGTCCAGCTCGTACGTGGTGCCGTCGGGGGCGGTCACGGTGACCGGGTTCGACGGGACGCCGTTGGAGGCGGCCGGGGCGTCGGAGGCCGGGAAGGACTCCTTGCCGGCTTCCTCGTCGTCCGCGACGTAGTTGCGCACGTCCTGGGCGAACTGCGCCTTGGCGTTCGCGAGGACGATGCGGTCCTGCGGGCGCTTCGGGCCGGCGATCGACGGGACGACCGTGGAGAGGTCCAGCTCCAGCTTCTCGGAGAAGTCGGGCTCGGCGGCCGGGTCGAGCCAGAGGCCCTGCTCCTTGGCGTACGCCTCGACGAGCGCGACCTGCTGCGCGTCACGGCCGGTCAGACGCAGGTACTTCAGCGTCTCGTCGTCGATCGGGAAGATCGCGGCGGTGGAGCCGAACTCCGGCGACATGTTGCCGATGGTGGCGCGGTTCGCGAGGGAGGTGGCGGCGACGCCCTCACCGTAGAACTCGACGAACTTGCCGACGACGCCGTGCTTGCGCAGCATCTCGGTGATGGTCAGCACGAGGTCGGTGGCGGTGGTGCCGGCCGGGAGCTCGCCGGTCAGCTTGAAGCCGACGACGCGCGGGATGAGCATGGAGACCGGCTGGCCGAGCATCGCGGCCTCGGCCTCGATGCCGCCGACGCCCCAGCCCAGCACACCGAGGCCGTTGACCATGGTGGTGTGCGAGTCGGTGCCGACGAGGGTGTCGGGGTACGCCTGGCCGTTGCGGACCATGACCGTGCGGGCCAGGTGCTCGATGTTCACCTGGTGGACGATGCCGGTGCCCGGGGGGACGACCTTGAACTCGTCGAAGGCGGTCTGGCCCCAGCGCAGGAACTGGTAGCGCTCCTTGTTACGGCCGTACTCCAGCTCGACGTTCTGGCCGAAGGCGTCCTTCGTGCCGAACTTGTCGGCGATGACGGAGTGGTCGATGACCAGCTCGGCCGGGGCCAGCGGGTTGATCTTCGTGGCGTCGCCGCCGAGCTCCTTGACGGCCTCACGCATGGTGGCGAGGTCCACGACACACGGCACACCGGTGAAGTCCTGCATAATCACGCGGGCCGGCGTGAACTGGATCTCCTGGCTGGGCTGGGCCTGGGAGTCCCAGCCGCCGAGCGCCCGGATGTGGTCGGCGGTGATGTTCGCGCCGTCCTCCGTGCGGAGCAGGTTCTCCAGCAGCACCTTCAGGCTGTAAGGGAGGCGCGCGGAGCCCTCGACCTTGTCCAGCTTGAAGATCTCGTACGACTCGTCGCCCACGCGCAGCGTGCTGCGGGCGTCGAAGCTGTTCGCCGACACGACAGTCTCCTTCATCAATGTGCGCGTAACCCCGCGCCGCGCCTCACTTCGGCGGGCGCCGCGTGGTGCCGCCTTCGGCCACCCGACCGTCCGCTAAGGTAAGGCTTAGTTAGGTAACCCTTACCGAGCGGAGGCCCGATGTGCGCCTTTGGCATATATCTCGATGTCGAGATAACTCTAGTACATGACCGGGGAAGGGTCATGTCAGGGCATGCCTGAGCGCTGTCCTCCAATCGAGGCGTTCGGCGGTGGACCCCGGCCGTTACCGCTTCGGCCCCGGTCACTCCCGCTTCCCCGCCGGGACCCGGCCGTTCGACGAGAGGGGCGTGGCCGCGGACCACACGCCCATCCACTGCTCGGCGCCCCACTTCTCGAACCGACGCACCTCGGTGAACCCCAGCTTCACAGCGAGGCGCATCGAACGGTCGTTGGCGGTCTGGGTGCGGAGCACCACCGGCTCACCGGGAAGCGCGGCGGCGAACCAGCCGAGCGCCGCCGCGCACGCCTCGGCGGCGTACCCGCGCCCCCACGCCTCCGGCAGGAACATATAGCCGAGCTCGGCCTCCCCGGCGTCCGGGCGGATGTGCCCCGGGCGCTCGGCGTCGCGCCGATCGAGCGTGACCGTGCCGATCATCTCTCCGTCGAGATCGACGACGAAGAGGCCGGGGCGCCGCCCTGGCAGTTCGGGCACCGCGCGTTCGAGCTCGTCACGGGGACGGGGGCCACCGAGGTAGGTACCCACCTCCGGTGAGGCGAACAGCTCGATGAACGCCGCACGGTCCCGGGCACCGGACTCGCGGAGCACGAGCCGTTCGGTCACTATCGGGGCGGGCGGCCAGGCGACGGCGCCGAGCTCAGTCATGGCGGGCAACCTATCGCACGCCCGTGCGTCCGCCCCGGGAACAAGGCCACCTGCGGCGGAGGCACGGACAGGAGGAGCGCAAGGCCGGAGAAACGTGAGGCCGGGTTGGCCGCCCGGGCTCGTCGTGCCGGGGTTCAGGCGCCGATGAAGTGCTCGGCGCGGGTGCGCTCGATGTGCAGGTTCCAGTAGTCGAGGGCGATGTCGTCGGGCGCGCGGAAGGGAACGCCTGCCGGGGCCTCGGCCTGGGTGCCGATCATGAGGTTGATGGCCACGTTCGCGACATATATCCCCTGTTCAGCAAGGGTGTTGTGGAGGTTGAGCGCCCAGTTCCGCTGTCCGGCCTGCGCGATGTTGGCGTCGGCGAGCATCGGGTACGGGCTGATCGCGCCACCGCCGGTGGTGAACAGCAGGGTGCCGGACCCGGCCGCGAGCATCCCGGGCAGCACCGACCGGACCGCGGCGACGGCACCGTAGAGAAGGCTGTCGATCTGCGGTCGCAGCTTCTCCAGGGTCACGTCCTGCGGCGCGGTCATGGTCAGGCCCGCGTGCGGCGAGAACTCCAGAACGTCGATCGGGCCGAACCGCGCGATCGCCGCCTCCAGAGCCCCGGTGAGCCGGTCGGGATCGGCGACGTCGGCGGGGAAGCCCTCCGCGGCGATGCCGCTCTCCGCGAGTTCGGCGGTCAGGGCGTCGAGCCTGTCCTTGCTGCGCGCGATCAGGGCGACGTCGAAGCCGTGGCCGCCGAAGACCTTGGCGAGGGACAGGCCGAGCCCGGGGCCGGCTCCGACGATGGCGATGGTGGGCATGGAAAAGCTCCTTGCGGCGAGGCGATCCCGAACGGAGGCCGGGTGAAGGGGATGAAAGTGAAGGGGATGAAGGTGAAGGCGAAAGCGAGGGCGCGGAGGGGTGTGCGCCGGGATCAGTCCCGGCCGGACGGCGGGGTGGCGCCGGGCCAGTCGGTGGGGCAGGGCGCGTCGAGGGCGCCGAGGATGCGCCGGGAGGCCGCGCCGAGCTGACGCTGCTGCGCCTTGGTCAGCGGGTCGAAGACCAGCCGGCGCACCGCGTCGATGTGACTGGGGGCCGCTGCCTCGACCTTGTCCATACCGTCGTCGGTGAGGGTGGCCAGAGTGACGCGGCCGTCGGAGGGGTCGGGGTGACGTCGCACCCAGCCGCGCTTCTCCAGCCGGATGACCACGTTCGACAGCCGGGACAGCGCGCTTCCCGCGTACTGCGCGAGCTCACTCATCCGCAAGGTGCGCTCCGGCGCCATCGACACCGCCGACATCACCACGTACTCGAAGTGGGCGATGCCCGCGTCCCGCTGCATCCGCGTCTCAAGTGCGGCCGGCAGCTGGGTCAGCACATAGGCGAAGGCGTTCCACTGCTGCTGCTCATCGGCGTCGAGCCATTGCGGTCCGACTGATTCCTGCGCGTCTCCCATGACTCCAACATACTCCAAGCATGAAGTGAATGGCGAGCCCAGAAACTATTAGCTTGAAGTAATTTCCGTACGGCCGTGTTCCTCGGGGCAGCACTGTGAGCAGGAGCCGCGCCGCGTCCCGCAGGAGCCGATCGCCGGAGCGCAACCCTTCCGGCAGGCGCCGCGCGGTAAGAGGGCCCTAGGTTCTGTCGTCAAATGATCTTGTGTGGTGGATCATGGTCGGGTGATACGTCGCCATGAACTGTCGGATGCCGAGTGGGAGTTCGTCCGC